>JBOGIV010000280.1:0-7510 GCA_050747925.1 Vicinamibacterales bacterium | reverse complement strand
CTGGAGCAGATGAGCGGCATGGGCGCCGACCTCTTTCTCTGCGATCCGCACCGCATCATCGTCACTGGGCCACGGCGTTTGAGGGGCAAGAGCCTCGACAGCCGCGACATCCGGTCGGGAATGGCGTTGATTGCCGCGGCGCTGGCGGCGGATGGCCAGAGCCGGGTCGAACCGCTCGAGACCGTCGAGCGCGGCTACAGCCGGCTGGTTGAGCGTCTGCAGGGACTGGGTGGTTCGGTGGCGCTTGTCTGATCGAATCCCTCTACGTTGGGAGCTTTGCGGCTGTGGAGGCAACCGTTTAGGGTTGCCTGTCAACTGGCGGCGGCCCTGGCGGCTTCGGCGGTACCGGTGGCTTCACCGGCGTCGCCGGCCCCGTGGGTGGAACGGCCGGTGACCGAGGCGGCACACCGAAGGGCGCCTCCTCGGCGCCTGGCGGCCGGACGGGCTGAACCGGCAGTGGCACAGGTAGCGGTGGAATGTCGGTGATCGGTGAGCCGCTGTCTCTCCCCACGCGAAACGCCTGAAGGTCTTCTGCGCTGAGGTTGAGCACTCTTACGATCCGAGGGGTGAGCGTCAGGATGATGTCGGTCTCCTGCGTCTCCTTGTGTTTATGGGCAAAGATCGGACCGATCACCGGGATGTCGCTGAGGCCTGGAATTCCGGCGAGTGACGATCGCTCCTCATCACGAATCAGTCCGGCGAGCATGTTGGTCTCGCCGTCTTTGAGACGAATCACGGTGTTGATCGACCGGTTGCCGAATGTCGGGAGGCCACCGAATCCCGATCCCGAGATGCTGCTGAGCTCCACTCTCACCGTCAACGACACCGCATCGTCGTGATGCGTGCGCGGTGTGATGTCGATGTTGACGCCAATGTTCTCGTAGTTGAACGAGGTAATCGGCTGCGTCTGCACGCCGCCGGCCGCGATCGGGGCAAAGGTCGTCACCGGGACCGGCACGCGTTCGCCGAAGCGAGCCTGCGCGGCGACGCCTTCCGTGGTACGCAATTGCGGATTCGCCAGCACTCTCGTCGCGCTGTCGGTTTTCAGCAGACGGTAGTACAGCACCGGCATGTTGGTGAGCAGCACGTCGGCTTGCGTCAGGCTCGACAGGTCGCGCAGCGAGAAGCCCTCCCGATTGATGTCGGCCTGGCCGTTCACCCCGGTTGGTGATTGCGCGGGAGACGCGATCTGAAGGCCGTAGTCCTTCAGTCGCGTGCGGTTCACTTCGAGCAACTCCACGTCGATGATCACTTCGGGGCGCGCCTTGTCGAGCGCCGTGATGATCTTGCCCGCTGCCGTGATCCGCTCGGCCGTATCCTTGATGGTGATCGCATTGGTGGCCGTCATCGCCGCAAGACGACGAGCGTCGACGACGATGCGCAGGATGTCAAGCGTTTCCTTGAGGTCCGCGTTGCTCAAGTAGAACGTGCGGACGATCTCTTCTTCGTACTCTCGGCGCTTCGCGGCGGTGTCGGGCACCACCGCCAACGTTCGCTGTCCCGTGGTCTTCCAAAAATTCCGCGTGCTCGTCGCCAGAGACGTCAACGCCTCGTCGAGCGAGGAGCCGCGCAAATCGATGGAGACCGGCTGGTCGCGGAATGTCGGATCGAAGACGATGCTGAGATTCGAGAATTTGGCGATCGCAGCAAAGATGTCGCGCGAGCTGGCTTCGCGGAACACCAGCGAGTCGGGAAGCGTGACGTCGGTCGGGAGGTCGTGACCGGGCAGCGGCGCCTCGAGGCTGCTTGCGATGACCGACTCGAGACGGGTCTTCCCGTCTTCCCTCACGGCAACCTTGGTACGAAGTTGATGGCGGGTCGCCTGCAGTTCGCGTTCGAGGTCGCCGTTGGCCGGGTTCAGCTCCGACGCGATCTGAAACTCAACCAGCGCCTCTTCGAGTTTCCCCATCGAGGACAGCCGGCGGCCGCTGGTGAAATGTTCCTGAGAAGCGCGCAGCTTGGCGCGCTCGAGCCCGTGACGCGCGTCTCGATTGTCGGGCTGACTGCGGAGCGCCTTGGTGTATTCGGCGACCGCGAGGTCGTAGTTTTGATCGGCCTCGGCGTTCTGGCCGAGTCGCATCGACCCGGTGCTGGCGCAGGCCACCAGCATCGCCAGCGCTAACGCTGGCAGGGCGGGGCGCCAAGGGGAGCAGATTGGCCTACCGGGTCCGACTGCCATTGGTGATCACATCCACGCCGCGTGGGATGCGAAACTCGAATTCCTTATCGGCCACCCCGCGATTCTCCTTCAGGTTTGAGAAAGCAAAGGAGGACTTACCGCCTTGACGGTCCACGGCCACCAAATGCTGGATTTGCAACGTTTTCGGGTCGACGCCCAGGGCCAGCCACTCGTAGTCCGGATCGGGCTTCCTGGGAACCAGTTTGAGGCCAACGAGCCCCGCCTGGGCGCCGGGCAATTCTGTAAAGGACGGGGCGAAGTCCTTCGCCAGGTCAGCCTGGCCAGCCAGGAAAAGAGCCGGGACCGTGCCGTCTCGGGCGTCGGGCGCGGGGCTCACGATGACCTGCTTGTCCTGGACGAGGTATGTGTACAGTCGGACGCCGTCCGAGACAAATTCCTTGCGCTCGGGCTTGCTGTACACCCACCGCATCCGCCCTGGGCGCTTGATCGACATCGTCCCGCGTTCGGTCGTCTTCGTTCTTAGGACGCCGCCCTCGTAGGTTTGGACGAAGTCCCCAGAGAAATCTCTGATGGTCGCCAGACGTTGTTGAACGCGCCCGGCAAAGTCCGTGGGACTACCCGGCGACTGCGCGCGACCGATTGAAGAAGCCAGAAGGACGCACAGGAGAGGGGCGATGCAACGGGCCCTCAAAGGCCCTATTCTTGGTCGGTCGGGTTGGGAGCCTCGCCGATTGCCTTGGCGACCTGCTGAGCCTTTTGGATCTTGCCAGAGATATTGCGCGCGGTGAGTTGCGCATCCCGCACCAGCTTCTCGAGCAGGTCCGGCAGCATATCGATCGCCTGAATTCGCAGCGCGCGAGGCGCGTCGTTGAAGAGCCATTCTTCGCGATTCTCATGTTCGCTGGACGAGTCGCGTCCAGCGATCATCCGTAGTGCAATACCCCAGCGTCCACCAACTTTGGCGTACCCGAGCTCGCGCAGCGAGAAGGTGCCCTGCGAATCCTCCGACCGGCTGAGCCGCACCCAGGTCGCCACTCCAAGGTTGAGCTTCTTGAGCGCCGTGTCCAATTGGCCGACCGACTTGGCCAGCTCATCAGATGCGGCGTTGAGGTTCTTCGCGGCGGTGGACAGCTGCTCGAAGGCCGAGGTGATGCGAAGTGCCAGGGCGGGGGTTATCTGAGACATTCACGTCCCTCGTCAGCCTCGACAGGCTGTCAACAGCGCCGCCACTCAGACGGCGAGATACTCGGCTTCCACCGGGCGCTGGACCTATCCAGCGGGAATCTGACGATCATCGTAACACGCGTCGCTCACTGCCCAGCGGCTCGACGCTGCAGTTCGGCCAACTTGGCTTCGGCCAACTCCTTGACAGGCGGGCCGTTCTCCGTCAGCAGGCTATCCGATGCGGCGGCGGCCTTGAGTGCCGCCTCGGCATCGCTTCTGCTCCCGAGCTTGTCGGCACAGAGACCCAGCAGATACTGAACCGTGCCCCTGCCGACACCCGGTCCATCGGGCAACTGAACGCGCTGCAGCTCCGATTGCGCATCGCCCCACGACTCCAGGCGCATCAGCGCGGCGGCGAGATTGAGGCGAATCACCGGCTCCTCGGCCGCGCTTGGCGAGGACGCGAGGCGATTGCGCAGATCGACAACGATGCGATTGGCGAGCAGCGTCTGGTCGCCCATGCCGATCACGCGAGGAGTGATGAGCACCTTGAGATCCGCCTTCTTCGCAGCGCCAGCCTTGTCCCTCAACTCGAGCGTCACTTGATCGTTGGCCGAGCGCGCATTGAGAAAGGCGATCAAACCAGACGCACTGGCGATGTCCTGAGTGTTCGCCTTCAACACGATGTCGCCCGGCTGAATACCGGCTTGGGCGGCTGGCCCCTTCGGATCGACGCTGAGTACGATGGGGCCCACAACGTCGGCCACGTCGATCGTGCTCAGTCCGATCGAGGGCTGAGCGAACGAAAGCGTTCGATTGAGCTGTGCGACGGCGCTGGCGATCGTGTCGGGCCGATCCAGGCTGAGCTCGATGACGTCCGGATCACCGCTTCCAGATCCGAGCAAGCTGACGACGACGCGACTCGGATTGGCCGCGGACGGAATGGCGACTGCGCCAACGCCCTGAGCCTCGAACGCGCGCGCGAGACGCGTCGACGCTTCTTTGCGCGTTGCGGCGGTGATCTCGCTGGAAGCGCCGAGCGGGCGCTTGTTGGCGTCGAAGGCCAGCCACTCGCGCGGCAACTTTTCGACGCGCAAGACTTGATCCACTCGCTCGTTAGGTGGAGCGAAGACCGCGATGCTCTGGACCGGCTCGAAGGCCCGTTCGATAGCGACCCGAACGTCCGTGTTGAGGGTAGACGTCCCTGAAGTCGAAACCAGCGCGAACGCCGGTTTTGGCGTGCCCGTGACTTCGATGTTCTGACCCGGACGCGCGTCAATCTTTCGCGAGTAACGGCCGGCAGCCGACCGCAAGTCGACCGTGTGCTCGCCTTCACAGACCTCCATCGTGTGAGGCGCGGCGCCGCGCTGCTGTCCGTCGACATAGACGGTTGTGCCCGCCATGGTCGATCGAGCGACCAGCGTCGCCATCGCCGAATCCAGCTTGAAGGGTTCCATGACGAAGTCGGCCAACTGAGTGACGTCCAGGCTGCGACTCACGGTCGAGTAGCACGGGCGCCTCACCTCGATGCGATGAACGCCGTTTGTGACGTCGGCCACCACGAGCGCCGCTGACAGCGAGGCCATCGGCAGACCGGCTTTGGCCACCACGGCTGAGTACTCCGCCGCTGGAGGCCCGGCCAGCGTTTTCCCATGCGAGACCCCGTCGATGAAGACCTCACTGTCGGCGGGTGAGGTGATGACCGTGACGACGGCCGACTCACGTTCCAGCGTCAGGGTCACTGCGCCGCCATCAGCGGTTGCTGAAAAATTCTGCGTGGCCGGTCGAAAGCCCACCCGTTTGCCGTTCAGGGTGTGCTCGCCGATCAAGACGGGAATGTTTCCGGCGGCGGCATTGACCGGCGCCCCGTCGAGCAACAGCTCAGCGTTGGGAGGGGTCACCGTCAGTCTGATCGAGGTCACGGTGGCTTTGCGCGTCTCTTCGAACAACGCGACAACGGTTGGCGACACCTCTCCCGTCAGCGCATGGGTGGCATCAACTCTCAGGAGCGAGACGAAGTCGTTGCGGGCCCCCGCTAGATCGCGCAAACCAAACCGTGCCCGCGCACGGATCTCGTAGGCACCTGCCAGCATCTGGCGCGTCCCGGGCGTCGGACGCGTGCTCAGCAGCGCGATTGCGCGGTCCAGCGCCGGAACGGCTTGCTCGTAGGCGAGCGCATCGAAGTGGCGCCGCGCTTCGGCGAGTTGGACCTGGGCTTCGGCCACTTCGGCCTGCGCCCACGCCAGCGACGAGAACGGCGAAGAGAACACTGCAGCGCTCAGCAGCAGCGCTACACTCAACATGCGAAGGGACACGTGCTTCATTGGTAGACCTGAATGCGCTTGGCGCGGTCGTCGTACACCATCAATCGTCCAGCCGGGTCGACGCCGAAGGCGACGGCCCTCGTAAAGGCTCCCGGACTATTCTGCGCAATCGTCAACGACGTGAGCAGTCGCTGCTTCGGGCCGAAGACGAAGATGGAGCCGCGGCCGCGGTCGAGCACATATAGGTGGCCGAGCCGATCGAACGCAACGTCCACGGGCTCCTGGAATTCGTAGCCGGTCCCCTTGGCTTGCAGGCGAGCCAGAGGCCGGGCTTCACGATCGACGACGGTCACGGCCTTGCCGTTGCGATCGAGAATCGCGACATCGTCTACGGGATTCACCGCGAGCCGTGTAGCTGGGCCGCTGCCGAACGGACCGATGTAGCGTCCGGTGGCGGTGAACCGCAGGATCGAGTTCGCTCTTGCGTCGATGACGAGCCGGTCGCCGCCGCCCGTGGCAACGATCGAACCGACCTCGTCGACCGGTTTGGTCGGGCCAGAAAGATAGAGCGTCTCGACACGATCGCCGATCAGCGATCCCGCTTTGGCGACGATGACCCGGTTGGCCTCATCGATGAAGAACGCCTGGGCATCCACCGCGTTGGTGGAGCCAATCAGCGCACCGCGAGTGTCGAACATCGACACCCCGGCTTTATGGCCGAGAATGACGCGCCCTGTGTTGTCGATGGCGACGCCCATGACCTCCCGATAGTCGGCGCGGTCACCGCCAATCGTTCGGTTTGAGAACGCGTAAGCCGGCTGCGCCGGCGCCTTGAGGTACAGGCGATAAATGATCGTGTTCAACCCAAGCGCTTCGTTGGCCGCTGGCGTATCGGGAAACTGCTGCCGAACCCACTGAATATCCTGCAAGGCGCTGGTTGCGCGGTCGGTTTGAACCAGACAGAAGCCAGCGGCAAGACCGGACCGTGCCGCCCACGGCGATCGTGGGTATTCCATCGCGACGCGGCGGTAGCGGTCGAGTGCTTCGACGAGCCGGCGTGACACGCGCAGGGCCTCGCCGCTGTAGTAGCCCGCGGCTGGAACCGCGTCGCTGCCCGGATAGAGTCGAGAGACGCGTTCGAAGCTGGCAAGCGCCGCATTGATTTCCGCCGGGCTCCGGCCTCGCGCGAGCGCCAATCGGCCTGTGATGACGTACGCCATCGGCGCCGAATCGGACTCCGCAAACTGCTTCAGAAGCCTGTCGGTCGTGACCTTCGCGGTATCGAAGTCGTGAAGCGTGTCCAACTGGTACTGTGCGATCCGAAGCAGCGCATTGTCGGCCACCGACGTCGTCGCGAACGTGTCGACAACAGCCTGAAGATCTTTGAGCCCTTCGGCATATTGCGCGTTGGCCATGAACGAAAGGCCGCTTTCGTACTGCCGTCGGGCGAATTCCTCGTTGCTGGACTGTTGGGCGCTCGCCGTGACGCCGAGCAGCGCAAGCAGGGGCAGCACGCTTCGGAAAAAGGGGGAGTGGGTCATCGGATGGCCGCCACGTAAGTTTGACCGGGTCTCACCGTTGCGAAGTGGCTTTTCACAACTTGTCCCCCGCACGAGATATCAACTTTGTGCTGCCCAGCTGCAATCTCCGAGACCAGCAGCGGGGGATTGCCCAGCTTCTGGCTGCCGATCATGACGTCGCACGTTTCCTGCACGCTCCGAACATCGAGAGAGCCAAGGGCAGGCACGGCGAACTCGAACGGCTGATTGCCGGAACCCTCGACGCGAATCGACTGACTGAGGAAGTACTTGGGCGCCGAGACCCGCAGGGTCTTCCCGACCGGCTGCTTCAGCGAATGCGATGTCGCATCAGACGAGATCGACTTGGGTCCGTCGAAGACCTCGAACGCATAGCTGCCCGTCAAGCTCACGCTGACCACCGG
>JBOGIV010000279.1:0-17121 GCA_050747925.1 Vicinamibacterales bacterium | reverse complement strand
ATGGTGCACGGGTCGGCCGGCGCGACCAAGTTCGGCCTGCAAAAAAACCTGTGGTCGCCGGCGGCGGTGGGCAAGAGCTTCGATCTGGCGCCGACCAGCCTGGCGCCGCTCGAGCCGTTCCGCGACTACCTGACGATTGTCAGCAACACCGACGTGCGGAATGCCGAAGCGTTCGAGCTGCCGGAAATCGGTGGCGACCACTTCCGCTCGAGCGCGGTATTCCTCACGCAAGCGCATCCGAAGAAGACCCAGGGCTCGGACGTGTACGTCGGGCCGTCCATGGATCAGCTCTACGCGCAGAAGTTCGGACAGGAGACGGCGATTCCGTCGATGCAGCTCTGCATCGAGAACGTCGATCAGTCCGGTGGGTGTGCCTACGGCTACGCGTGCGTCTACACCGACACCATCAGCTGGGCGTCGGCCACCGAGCCGCTGCCGATGATCCGCGACCCGCGCGTCGCGTTTGATCAGCTCTTCGGCGTCGGCGCCACGCCCGCCGAGCGCGCCGCACATCGCCAGACCGACCGCAGCATTCTCGACTGGGTGGCGAGCGAGGTCGCACGCTTGAAGAAGGATCTCGGCGCCTCGGATCGCGCGCGGCTCAGCGACTATTTGGAGGATGTCCGCGAGATCGAGCGGCGCATCCAGAAGGTCGAAGCGTTCAACAAGAGCGGTGAGATCCGTGAGCTCCCCGAAGCACCCATTGGCGTTCCCGATGCCTTCGAAGAGCACGTGAAGCTGATGCTCGATCTGCAAGTGCTCGCGTTTGCGTCGGATGTGACTCGCGTCTTCTCCTTCAAACTCGGCCGCGATGGTTCGGCGCGCGTCTACCCGGAAAGCGGTGTGCGCAGCGCTTTCCACCCCGCCTCGCACCACGGCGAACGCGAAGAGCGCGTCACCGATTTCATGAAGATCAATCGCTATCACGTCAGCATGGTTCCCTACTTCCTCAAGAAGCTGAAGGAAACGCCGGACGGCGAGAGCAATCTGCTCGAGAACACGCTGGTGCTCTACGGGTCGCCGATGGGCAACTCGAACGTGCACAACCACAAGCGCGTGCCGCTGTTCCTCGCGGGCCGCGCCGGCGGCGCGCTCAAGGGCAACCTGCATCTCAAGGCCGCGGACGGCACGCCGATGGCGAACGTCCTGCTGACGCTCATGAACGACATGGGCCTGACGGATCTGAAGACCTTCGGCGATAGCAGCGGTCGCTTCGAGTTGAAGAGCGCGCCATCGACAACGGTCGCTTAGAACGAAAACACCCATGACGTACGTAGCCACAGAGACACCGAGACACAGAGTTGTTCTTAGGATGGGTTCTCGCCCAAAGAATTCCTCTGTGTCTCAGAGTCTCTGCTTGTCCGACGTAGCCAGGGCGAAGTCGGATGGCTGCGTCCGTATTCGTGATTGATTCCAAGGACCACGGAAATGCGCAAAGTGATTCGAGGGTCGATTGTCAGTGGCGTTCTCGCCGTCGGATTGTCCGCATCGCTCGGGGCTGCAGGCTCAGCTCCTGTTGCCGAGGCGGCCATGAAGGGCGACAAGACCGCCGTGCGCGCGCTGTTGAAAGACGGCAATGACGTCAACGCCGCCCAAGGCGACGGCATGACCGCGCTGCACTGGGCCGCGCGCATCGGCGACCGTGAGTTGGCCGAGATGCTGCTCTACGCCGGCGCGAACGTGAAGGCGACGACACGCCTGGGGAGGTACTCGCCCTTGATGATGGCGGCTGAACAGGGGCGAGCTGGCGTCATCGCGGCGCTCCTGGCTGCGGGTGCGGACGTCAAAGCCGTGAATGCGACCGGCACGACGCCGCTCATGCTGGCGGCGCTCTCCGGTGACACAAAGTCGGTGACCGTACTGGTGGAGAACGGCGCGGAGATCGACGCGAAAGAGAAAGCGATGGAGCAGACGGCGTTGATGTTTGCCGCGGCGACCAATCGCCTCGAGGCGATCACTGCGCTGATCAAAGCCGGCGCGGATCCCAAGCTCTCGTCCAAAGTGGTCGACGTCGCATCGCTCAGCGCTCGGGAGCAGGAAGCCTTTCAGCAAGCGTCCGGCAGTGGCGGTCAGCCCGGTGGCAGCGGCCAGGGGCGCAGTGGAGTGACCCTTCCTGTCGCGAGCGCACCGGCACCCGCGGCTGAGGCCGCTGGCCAGGGTGGACAGAGTGGCGGCCAGGGCGGAGGCGGTGGGTTCCGAAACATGGGCGGCAAGGCCGGGATCGATCGCCCGTACTTCTACAACGAGCTCGTGGGCGCAACCGGCGGAATGACGCCGCTGTTGCTTGCCGCGCGCGGCGGATACGTTGACGCCGTCAAGATGCTCGTGGCAGCTGGCGCCCCGCTCACTCAGCAGAGCGGCGGCGACAAGACCAGCCCGTTGCTGATCGCCACCATCAATGGGCATTTCGACCTGGCGAAGTGGTTGCTCGAGCAGGGCGCGGATCCCAACACCGCTGCCAGCAACGGCGTCACGCCGCTGTACGCCGCGCTCAATGTGACGTGGGCGCCGCGCGCGCTCTATCCGCAGCCGCGCGCGTTCCAGCAGCAGCAGATCACCTACCTCGACTTCATGAAAGCGCTGCTCGACAAAGGAGCAAATCCGAACCTTCGGCTCAGCCGCAAAGTGTGGTACGCCGAATACAACTTCGACCTCGCGGGCGTGGACGAGATCGGCGCGACGCCGTTCTGGCGCGCGGCGTTTGCGGGCGACGTCGCGGCCCTGCAGTTGCTGTTCGACCACGGCGCGGATCCGAATATCCCGACGATGCGGCAGGCGGGCCGTCCGCGAGTGGGCGACTCGGGCGCGCGCGAAGTGAGAGACGTGTCGGGGTTGGCGCCGATCGCGGTCGGAGGCCCCGGTGTTCCCGCTTTGCAGGCCGCGGCCGGTGTCGGCTTTGGTGAAGGGTTCGCGGCGAACTCACACATTCACTCGCCGGCGGGCTTCCTGCCTGGCATCAAGTTCCTCGTTGAGGTCGCTGGCGCCGATGTCAACGACGTAGACTACGACGGCAACATGGCGCTCCATCACGCCGCCGCGCGTGGCGACAACGCGTCGATCCTGTACCTCGTGTCCAGGGGCGCGGATGTGACGAAGGTGAATCGCGAAGGGCAGACGGTGGCCGACATGGCCAATGGTCCAGTGCAGCGGGTGCAGCCGTTCCCCGACACGCTCGCACTGCTCGAGAAGCTGGGCTCGAAGAACAACCACAAGTGCGTGTCGTGCTGAGACCACGCGTCGCCGGTCTTGCGCTCGCATCAGTAGTGGGCCTCGCGGTCACGTTGACCGCGCAGGGATCAGACCGACTTCGCTCCGTTGCAACTCCGAGAGCTTCGTCGAGTCGCGCCGACCAGTCGCCGCGGTCCCTGGAATCATCTGCGAAGGCGGGCGTGGTCAGCGCGGCGGTGAAGGCCGCGGCTTCGCAGACCTCGACTGGGCTGCCCGCGGCCGAGCAGACCGCGCTCGTCAAGCAGTACTGCACCGCGTGCCATAACGATCGCGGCAAGGAGCGCGCCGGGAATCTGACGCTGGCAAGCTTCGACGCTGAACGCATCGGGCAGGATCCGCACCTGACCGAAACCGTCGAGAAGATGATCCGCAAGCTGCGCGCCGGCATGATGCCCCCCACTGGCATGCGGCGTCCAGAGCCGGCCCAAGTCGCCGCGCTCGTCGACGCGTTCGAGACGCGCATCGATCGCGCGGCCGCGCTGGATCCCAACCCAGGATCGCGTCCGTCGCAGCGGCTCAATCGCGCGGAGTATGGTCGCGCGATCAGGGATCTGCTCGCGTTGGACGTCGACGTGAGCGCGTATCTGCCGGCCGACACCATCAGCGACGGGTTCGACAACATCGCCGACGCGCAGACGATCTCGCCCACGCTCATGGAAGGCTATTTGCGCGCGGCGAGTCAGATTAGCCGTCTCGCTGTTGGCGATCGCCACGCGTCGGCAGGGTCCACAACCTGGAAGGTCGCGCGCACCGGGTCGCAGATGCGACACGTGGACGGCGCGCCGCTCGGGACGCGCGGCGGCATTTCCGTGCTGCACGCGTTTCCAGCCGACGGCGACTACGTCTTCAAGATCATGCTGCACATGGGCCCGACCGGCGATTTGTTCGGAGGTCCCTATCGCGGCGAGCAGATCGATGTCTCGATCAACGGCGAGCGCGTGGCGTTGCTCGACATCAATCCGCGTATAAACGAGCAGGATCCGAACGGCTTGACCATGCGGACGCCGGCCATTCACGTCAAGGCCGGTCAGCATCGCGTGTCGGCGGCGTTTGTCGCCCGCTTCGAAGGGCCCGTTGACGACCTCGTGATGCCGATCGAACACACGCTGGCCGACACGAACATCGGCGAGGTGTTCGGGACCACCGCCTTGCCGCACGTGCGCGACTTCACCATCACCGGCCCTGTGTCGGTGACCGGAGTCTCCGACACGGAAAGTCGGCGTCGCATCTTCAGCTGTCGCCCGACGCAGGCCTCCGAAGAGTCGCTCTGCGCGGAGAAGATCGTTCGCCAGCTGGCCACTGCCGCGTACCGCGGCCCGGTGACCGCGGGCGACTTCAAGGAATTGATGGAGTTCTACGACCGCGGCCGCTGGGGGCGCTCGCCTTCGCGGCCGGAGGCCGCTATGGCGGAGCCCCGCCGTAGCTCGGAAGAGGATTCCAGAGCGACGAGCGGGGACTTCGAAGCGGGCGTTCGGTTTGCCGTGCAGGCGATTCTCGCCAGTCCGCGGTTCCTCTTCCGGATGGAGCAGGCGCCTGCTGCGGCGACCCTCAAACCCGGTCAGCGTTATCGTGTGAGCGATCTCGATCTCGCGTCACGGTTGTCGTTCTTCATCTGGGGCTCGGTGCCCGACGCAGAGCTGATCAAGGTCGCGATGCAGGGGACGCTGCAAACTCCGGCCGTCTTCGATCGCCAGCTCAAGCGCATGCTCGCCGACGAGAAGTCGTCCGCGCTCGCGACGCGCTTTGGATCGCAGTGGCTCCGCCTGCAGGACGTCGAAAAGGTTCGGCCGGATCATCATTTCTACTCCTACTGGGATCACACCCTGTCGGAGGCGCTGGTTCGCGAGACGGAGCTCTTCTTCGACAGTCTGGTGCGCGACGACCGCAGCGTGCTCGACCTGCTGACTGCCGACCACACGTTCGTCAACGAACGGCTCGCGAAGCATTACGGCATCCCGAACATCATCGGCAACCAGTTCCGGCGCGTGCGTCTCACCGATGAGCGTCGGCGCGGGATTCTGGGCCAGGGCAGCATCCTGCTCCTGACGTCGATCGCCGATCGCACATCGCCGGTGCTCCGCGGCAAGTGGGTGATGGAAGTGCTGTTGGGATCGCCGCCGCCACCGCCACCGCCCAACGTGCCCGCCTTCGAGGAGACCAAGGCGGCGGTGGAGGGCAAGCTGCTCTCGACGCGCGAGCGCATGGAGGAGCATCGCAAGAATCCGTCCTGCACGTCGTGCCACAAGGTGATCGACCCGCTCGGCCTGGCGCTGGAGAACTTCGATGTCACCGGCGTCTGGCGCATCAAGGACAACGGCGTGCCGGTCGATCCCGTTGGCGATCTCTACGACGGCACACGCCTCGATGGGCCGATCGCGCTGCGCAACGCGCTGCTGAAGCACCAGGACGTAATCCTGTTGAGCTTCACCGAAAGCCTGATGACGTACGGGTTGGGACGCCGGGTGGAAGCGTTCGACATGCCGGCGATTCGCGCCATCATCCGGGACGCCAAGCGCCACAATTACACGTTTTCGTCCCTGATTTCGGGTGTCGCCAAGAGCGCGGCGTTCCGCATGAGCAGGGTCCCTGCGGCCGAAACTACGGTAGCCGAAGGAGGTTGAGGAGCGGTTAGAATTTCACGGGTTCGTTAACCGAGGAGACAGCCGATGTACATCACCAGAAAGCACATCTCCCGGCGCACGGTGCTGCGCGGAATGGGTGTGACGCTGGCGTTGCCGATGCTCGAAGCGATGGTGCCGGCGCGCACCGCGCTGGCCAAGACCGCCGCTGGCAAAGTGCGGCTGGCCGCCATCGAAATGGTGCACGGCTCGGCTGGCGCAACGAAGTACGGCCTGCAAAAGAATCTCTGGGCGCCCGCCGCCGCCGGCGCCGCCTTCGACCTCTCGCCGAGCGTGCTCGCGCCTCTCGAACCCTTCCGCGACTATCTCACCATCGTCAGCAACGTCGACGTGCGCAACGCCGAAGCGTTCCAGTTGCCTGAGATTGGCGGCGATCACTTCCGATCGAGCGCGGTGTTCCTCACACAGGAGCATCCGTTCCAGACGCAGGGCTCGAACGTGAAGGCCGGCACCTCGCTGGATCAGCTGTATGCGCAACGCTTTGGGCAGGAGACCCCGATTCCGTCGATGCAGCTCTGCATCGAGGCGGTCGATCAGGCGGGTGGCTGCTCCTACGGCTACTCCTGCGTGTATACCGACACGATCAGCTGGGCCGCCCCGAAGCAGCCGCTGCCGATGGTGCGTGACCCCCGGGTCGCCTTCGACCAGTTGTTTGGCGTCGGCGCGACGCCAGCAGAGCGTGCGGCCCGGCGTGCCGAGGACCGCAGCATTCTCGATCTCATCAGCGGACAGCTCGCGCGTTTGAACAACGAGCTCGGCGCCGCCGATCGCGCGCGACTGGCGAACTACCTCGACGAAGTGCGCGAGATCGAGCGCCGCATCCAGAAGGTGGAGGCGTTCAACAAGAGCGGCGAGACGCGCGAATTGCCCGCGGCGCCGGTCGGCGTGCCGGATTCCTTCGACGAGCACGTGCGACTGATGTTCGACATTCAGGCGCTGGCCTTCGCGTCGGATACCACGCGCGTCTTCTCGTTCAAGATGGGCCGCGATGCGTCGAGCCGCGTGTACCCGTCCAGTGGCGTCACCACCGGGTTCCACCCGGCGTCGCACCACGGGGATCGCGAGGAGCGCATCCTCGACTTCGCGAAGATCAACAAGTACCACGTCGGCACCGTGCCGTACTTCCTCGAGAAGCTGAAGGAAACGCCCGACGGCGAGAGCAACCTGCTCGACAACACGCTCGTCATCTACGGATCCCCGATGGGCGACTCGAACATCCACAACCACAAGAAGTGCCCGCTGTTCTTGGCGGGACGCGCCGGCGGTCAGTTGAAGGGTGGTCAGCACATCAAGGCGGCCGACGGAACCCCGATGGCCAACGCGATGTTCGGCGCGCTGCAGGCACTTGGTATGGACGATCTCAAGAGCTTCGGCGACAGCACGGCGGCGATGGATCTCAACAGCGCGCCGGCCACGTCGGCTGCCGGTGCATAAACGGGACAGATCTAGGCAACCCTAAAGGGTTGCCTCTACAGACAATCGGAAGGATGAACAGAGGCACAGAGCCAATCAATTGCGATTCCGCGACCTCGCGGCTCCGTGGCTATGACAGATCTAGGCGACCCTAAAGGGTTGCCTCTGCAATCGGAAGGATGAACTCGGGAAGATGAACTCGGGAAGATGTAGAGGCGACCCTTTAGGGTCGCCTGATGCGAAAGGTCTTCTCTGTGACTCTGTGTCTCTGTGGCTTCGTTCGTCTCGTGAGGGATCGCAGCATATGAAACCCAGACTGATCCGGGGGTTCGTGACGAGTGCGGCACTCGCTGTGATGTTTGCGGCCGTGCTCGGCGCGCAGCAGGGTGCACCGATTGCGGAGGCGGCCGAGCGTGGCGACACAGAAGCCGTCCGCGCGCTGATCAAGAAAGGCCTCGACGTCAACGAGCCTCAGGGCGACGGCACGACCGCGCTGCACTGGGCGGCGATCACGGGCGATGCCGAGCTCGCGCAGATGCTGATCTACGCGGGAGCGAATGTGCGAGCCACGACACGTATCGGCGCCTACACCCCACTCTTCCTCGCAGCCAGGGGCGGGTTCCCCGATGTCGTCTCGGCGCTCGTCGCCGCCGGAGCGGACGTGAAAACCACGACCACCAACGGCACGACGCCGCTGATGATCGCGGCCGCCGCCGGCGACACACGGACGGTGACGACCCTCGTCGAGAACGGCTCCGACGTGAATGCCAGGGATTCGTATAGCGGTCAGACCGCGCTGATGTTTGCTGCCGGCTTCAATCGTGCCGAGGCCGTGAAGCTGCTGCTGGCCCGCGGCGCCGATCCGAGGGTCACGACCAAGGTGACCGACCTCTCAGCATTGACGGCGCCTGAAGAAGAGCAGATGGCGCGGCAGCAGAACGCGAATCGGCCCCAGGCGCAGCGGCCGGTCGAGATTCCGGGCGCGACCCGCTCGTACCGCTACAACGAGCTCATCAGCACTCAGGGCGGCATCTCCGCGTTGTTGCTTGCGTCGCGTCAGGGCTATCTCGACACCGTGAAGGCGCTCGTCGACGGGGGCGCCGACATCAATCAACTGAACGCGGGCGATCGCACCAGCCCACTCCTGATCGCGATCATCAACGGCCACTTCGACCTTGCCAGATACCTGGTCGACAAAGGCGCCAATCCGAACATCGCCGCCTTCAACGGCGTGGCGCCGCTGTTTGGTGTGGTGAACATTCAGTGGGCGCCCAAGTCGCTCTACCCGAATTCAAAAGCCTATCAACAGCAACAGACGACCTATCTCGACCTCATGCAAGTGCTGCTCGAGAAGGGTGCGGATCCAAACGCGCGGGTGCAGCGCAAAGTCTGGTATCAGTCCTACAACTCCGACTACGCGGGCGTCGACGAAAGTGGCGCTACGGCGTTCTGGCGTGCCGCGTACGCCAATGACGTCGCCGCGATGCGCCTGCTCGTCGCGTACGGCGCCGACCCGAACATTCCGACGTTCAAGCCGGGCGGCCGACCGTTTGCCGGCGAGGGAGTGCGCCAGACACAGGATGTGTCACGCCTGGCGCCGATTCCCTATGGAGGCCCGGGCGTGATGCCGTTGCACGCGGCGTCTGGTGTTGGCTACGGCGAAGGGTTCGCGGCAAACTCCCATCGTTACGCGCCCACCGGATTCCTGCCGGCGATCAAATACCTCGTCGAAGAGCTCGGCGCCGACGTGAATGCGGTCGATCACGAGGGCAACACGCCGCTGCATCTGGCGGCGTCGCGTGGTGACACCGAGTCGGTGCTCTACCTCGTCTCGAAAGGCGCCGACGTCACTCGCGTGAACCGCGAGGGCAACACCACGGCAGACATGGCGAACGGTCCCGTGCAGCGCGTGCAACCGTTCCCAGAAACGCTCGCGGTGCTCGAGAAGCTCGGCGCCAGGAACAACCATCGGTGCATCACGTGCTAATTCATGTCGTGTCCCCTCGAGCGTTAAAAGTTCTTTTGGCGGTTGCCGTCGCCGCGCTGGTCGCGGGCCTGGTGGTATCAGCGGTCGCGACGCCCTCGGCGCAGACCGTGGGATCGCCGAGGCCGGCGGTGTCGCATCCCGTACAAGGCGCCTCTAACCGACTCCGCTCCGGCACAAATCCGAGAGCTACGTCGAGTCTCGCCGAAGCGCAACGCGCGAAGGCGGAAGAGGCGCCTCTACGTACGCAGCTCGCTACTGGTACGCACGTAGAGGCGGGTCTTCAGACCCGCCTTGCCGCCGAGCAGACGGCGCTGGTGAAGCAATACTGCGTCACCTGCCACAACGATCGCGGGAAGGAACGGGCAGGCAGCCTGACGCTCGCCTCGTTCGACGCGGCCAACCTCGAGCAGCACGGCGACGTGGCCGAGAAGATGATCCGGAAGCTTCGCGCCGGGATGATGCCGCCACCGGGTGCTCGTCGCCCCGACGAGTCGGCCTTGCTCGCCATGGCGGCGTCGTTTGAGACGCGCCTTGATAGGGCCGCCGCGCTCAACCCGAATCCCGGCTCGCGCCCGTTCCAGCGACTGAACCGCGCCGAGTATCAGAACGCGGTGCGGGATCTGCTGCACGTCGATGTCGACGTCACGGCTTACCTGCCACCCGACACCATCTCCCACGGCTTCGACAACGTCGCCGACTCGCAGACCTTCTCGCCGACGCTGATGGACGGGTATCTCCGGGCCGCGAGCCAGATTTCCCGTCTCGCGGTTGGGGATCGGCAGGCCACCGCCACGACGGCCACCTATAAGATCTCGCGCTCCGCCTCGCAGATGCGTCATCTCGATGGCGCGCCCATGGGCACGCGCGGTGGGATTGCGGTCACCCATACGTTCCCGGCCGACGGTCACTACGCCTTCAAGATGTCGCTGCACTATGAGCCGCTCGGAGGGCTCGTCGGCCGCACGTCGATGACGACGCTGAACATTCCGGAGCAGGTTGAGGTGTCGGTGAACGGTGAGCGCGTCGCGCTGTTCGACCTCAACACGCGGATGAGCGAGACCGATCCTAAGAACAGTCTCGAATTGCTCACGCCGCCGATCCACGTGAAGGCTGGCCCGCAGAAGATCGCGGCGGCGTTCATCCAGCGGCTCGACGGCCCGATTGACGATCTGCTGATGCCGCTGGAGAACACACTGGCCGACGTGAGCCAGGGCTTTGGCGTAACGATGCTGCCGCACCTCCGCGACTTCGCCGTCGTCGGGCCCTCTGATGTGACCGGTGTGTCCGACACGCCAAGCCGGCTGAAGATCTTCTCGTGTCGTCCGACGAGTGCGGCCGAAGAGGAATCGTGCGCGGCCGAGATCGTGAAGAAGCTCTCAGCACAAGCGTTCCGCGGCGCCCCCACTGCAGCCGATTTACAGGACGCGCTCAATTTCTATGAGCAGGGGAGAAAGAAGGGCGGCTTCGAAGCCGGCATCCGGATGGCAGTGCAGTCCCTCCTGATGAGCCCGCGCTTCCTGTTCCGCCTCGAGCAGTCCCCTGACACTGGCGCGGCAACCCGCGTCACCACGTATCGGATCGCCGACGAGGATCTGGCGTCACGCCTCTCGTTCTTCTTGTGGGGCACCATGCCCGACGCCGAGCTGGTAAGAGCCGCGACGTCTGGTGCGCTTCGTACATCGGCCGGCATGGAGAAGCAGGTCCGGCGCATGCTCGCCGACAGGCGATCGTCGGCGTTGTCGACGCGGTTTGCGGCCCAGTGGCTTCGCTTGCAGGACCTCGAGAAGATTCATCCCGACTATCTCTACTATCCGCAGTACGACGACACGCTCGCCGCCGCGATGGCGAAGGAAACCGAGCTCTTCTTCGACAGCATCGTCCGGGAAGATCGCAACATCCTCGACCTGATCACGGCTGACTACAGCTTCGTGAACGAGCGCCTCGCCATTCACTACAGGATTCCCAACATCATGGGGAGCGCGTTCCAGCGTGTCGCTCTTCCGGCTGAACGGCGGGGCCTGCTTGGACACGGCAGCATCCTGACGTTGACGTCGGTCGCCGATCGCACCTCGCCTGTGCAGCGTGGCAAGTGGGTGATGGAGGTGCTGCTCGGCTCGCCGCCCCCGCCGCCGCCGCCCAATGTGCCGGCCCTGGACGACTCGGTGAAGGCGACCGAAGGCGGCAAGATGCTGTCGACGCGCGAGCGCATGGAGGAGCATCGGAAGAATCCGTCGTGCAACTCCTGTCACCGTGTGATCGATCCGCTCGGCCTTGCACTCGAGAACTTCGACGTCACCGGCGCGTGGCGTATCAAGGACAACGAAGTGCCAGTGGATGCGGTTGGCGATCTGTACGACGGCACCAAGATGGACGGCCCCGCGGGTCTCCGCTTGGCGCTGCTCAAGCATCAGGACATGCTTCTGCGCAGCTTCACCGAGAGCTTGCTGACCTACGCGGTCGGCCGTCGAGTGGAGTATACGGATATGCCGGCGATTCGCGCCATCGTGCGAGACGCCGCGAAGAGTCAGAACCGGATCTCGTCGTTCATCCTTGGTGTCGTGAATAGTCCGGCGTTTCGGATGTCGATTACGTCAGAGCCGGCCTCGAATCGTCGCGCGGCCGAGGTCGCAGGAGCGCAGCAAGGTCGGTAGTCGTCCCTCGACTTCGCTCGGGACGACCCTGAGCCGAATCGAAGGGTCGGTAGTCGGTGGTCGGATGAAAGGGGACTGTCCCCTTTTTCCAAGGTGCGGGTGAAAAAGGGGACTGTCCCCCTTTCAGGAGCATAGGTGATGTACATCTCGCAGAAGCATCTGTCGCGTCGAACGGTCCTCAAAGGAGTCGGTGTCACGATGGCGCTGCCCTTCCTCGAGGCCATGGTGCCGGCCAGGAACGCGTGGGCCAAGGCGTCGTCTCGACCGACGCGGTTCATCTGCATCGAGATGGTGCACGGATCGGCCGGCAGCACCGCCTATGGCATCAAGAAGAACATGTGGGCGCCGGCGGCCGTCGGCCGTGACTTCGACTTGTCGCCAAGCAGCCTGGCGCCGCTCGAGCCGTTCCGCAAGGACATCACGATCATCAGCAACACGGACGTACGGAATGCGGAAGCGTTCACGGCGCCGGAAATCGGGGGCGACCACTTCCGCTCGAGCGCCGTGTTCCTCACTCAGATGCATCCGAAGCAGACCCAGGGGTCGGACGTCCTCGTGGGCACGTCGCTCGACCAGTACTACGCGCAGCACAACGGTCAGACGACGGCCATCCCGTCGATGCAGCTGTGTATCGAGAACGTGGACCAGGCGGGTGGCTGCTCCTATGGCTACTCGTGCACCTACACCGATTCGATCAGCTGGGCCGCACCAGACCAGCCCCTGCCAATGATTCGGGACCCGCGCACGGTGTTCGATCAGCTGTTTGGTGTCGGCGCCACGCCGGCGGAGCGTCAGGAGCGGCGTGCCGAGGACAAGAGCATCCTGGACTGGCTTGGTGACGCCATCACCCGAATGAACAAGAACCTGGGGACGGCCGACCGCGCCAGGCTCGCCGATTATCTGGATGACGTTCGGGAAATCGAGCGCCGCATCCAGCAGGTGGAAGCAGCCAACAGCACCGGCCAGCCGCGTGAGCTTCCGGGCGCACCGGTTGGCGTGCCCGATTCCTTCGAGCAGCACGTCAAGCTGATGTTCGATCTGCAGGCGCTGGCACTTGCGTCAGATACAACCCGTGTCTTCGCGTTCAAGATGGGCCGCGACGCGTCGAACCGCGTGTATCCCGACAGTGGCTATAAAGCGGCGTTCCATTCAGCCTCGCACCACCAGGATCGCGACGAGCGGATCACCGACTTCGCGAAGATCAACAAGTACCACGTCAGCATGATTCCGTACTTGCTGACCAAGCTGAAGAACACGCCGGATGGCGATAGCACGCTGCTGAACAATTCGCTCATCATCTACGGTTCGCCGATGGGCAACTCGAACGTGCACAACCACAAGCGCGTGCCGCTGTTCCTCGCAGGTCACGCGGGCGGCGCGCTCAAGGGTGGGCTGCACCTGAGAGCGGCGGATGGCACGCCAATGGCGAACGTGATGCTCACGGTTGCGCACATGTTGGGTCTGCAGATGCCGAGCTTCGGCGACAGTACCTCGGCGTTCGATCTCAACACGGCGCCGCAGACGACGGTGGCGGCGGAGTAGGGCGCCACCTTAGTAGCGCCAGAAGGTAGGAACGAGGTTACGCACGTTGGCCACAGAGTCACAGAGACACAGAGCTCTTAAGCCAACTTCACTCCGCGGCTCCGCGTCGCTGTTGCTACGGACGATGCCGTCGGGATCGATCGAGACAGCCAAACACTGTTCTCTGTGTCTCGGTGTCTCTGTGGCCACGTACGTATCTTGGTGTTGATTTAGTTAGTTCAGCCTGGGGAGCGCACGAGATGGTTCGACGACAGCTCATTCGCGGACTCGCCGCCGGCACGATTGGTGCGATGTGTCTCTCGGCGATCTTATCCGCGGATTCAAACGCGCCGGTTGCGGAGGCGGCCCAGCAAGGCGACAAGGACAGGGTCAGGTCGCTGCTGAAGCAGGCCGCTGATGTCAACGCCGCGCAAGGCGACGGCATGACCGCGCTGCACTGGGCCGCGATGAACGGCGATGCCGAGATGGTCGACATGCTCGTCTACGCCGGCGCCAACATCCGCGCGACCACTCGCATTGGCGCGTACACACCGCTGTATCTTGCGAGCCAGCGCGGCAACGCAGCCGCGATTACGTCGCTCATCAAGGCTGGTGGGGACGTGAAGGCCGGCACCATCAACGGCACCACGCCGCTCATGGTCGCGGCGATGTCGGGCGAAGTGGAGGCCATCAAGGCGCTCCTCGACGCCGGCGCCGACCCGAATGCGAAGGACTCGGTTCGCAGTCAGACGCCGCTGATGTATGCGGCCTCGGCAAATCGTCCTGCGGCCATCACGTTGCTGGCCTCGCGAGGCGCCGATCTCAAGGCCGCGAGCAAAGTCACCGACCTGAGTACGCTCACGCGCGAAGGACTCGGCTTCGGCGGCAACCCGCAATTGCCGACGCCGCCGGGCGGCCAGGCTCAAAGTGGTCAACCTCAGGCCGGACCGGCGGCGCCTGGTGGCCCGGCCGCTCAAGCGGGAAGACCCGGAGGTCCAGGCGGTCCTGGCGCGCGCCCGCAGCAGCGGCCCGGCATCGATCGCCAGTTTCAGCTCAACGAGCTCGTGTCGGCGCAGGGCGGTCTCACGCCGCTTCTGTATGCCGTGCGACAGGGACATACCGACTCGGCCGAGGCGCTGCTCGAGGCAGGGGCCGATGTGAACCAGGTCTGTGCCGGCGATCAGACCAGCCCGCTGATGATGGCGGTCATCAACGGTCACTTCGATCTGGCGCAGCGGCTGTTGGAGAAAGGCGCGAACCCCAATCTCGCGTCGGACAACGGCGCCACGCCGCTGTACGGTGCGCTCAACGTCGAATGGGCGCCCAAGGCCCTCTATCCGCAGCCGCGCGCGTATCAACAGCAGAAGGTGTCGTACCTCGAGGTGATGAGCCGCCTTCTCGCCAACGGCGCCGACCCGAACGCGCGGCTGAAGAAGAAGGTCTGGTATTCGGGGTACAGCTTCGATCTGTCAGGCGTTGACGAGATCGGCGCGAGCGTATTCTGGCGCGCCGCGTACGCCAGCGATGTGGCCGCCATGCGGCTGCTCGTTGCCCACGGCGCCGACCCGAACGTTCCCACCATGAAGCCGGCGGGACGCCCGCGTTTCGGCGACGCGTTCGAGCGTGAGGTGAAGGACGTCTCCGGCCTTCCCGAGGTGCCGTTGGGTGGACCGTCGGTGACGCCGCTGCATGCTGCGGCTGGCGTGGGCTATGGAGAAGGCTTTGCCGCCAACTCACATCGATTTGCGCCCACTGGCATGATGGCCGCCGTCAAGTACCTCGTCGAGGAGCTGGGCGCCGACGTGAACGCGGCCGACCACGAAGGCAACACCGCTCTGCACCACGCGGCCGCGCGCGGCGACAACGAGATGATTCTGTACCTCGTGTCCAAGGGCGCCAACGTCAAGGCCGTGGACCGCGAAGGGCGCACGACCGCCGATATGGCCAATGGCGCCGTGCAGCGCGTGCAGCCGTTCCCCGAGACCATCGCGCTGTTGGAAAAGCTCGGGTCGAAGAACAATCACAAGTGCGTCTCGTGTTAGACACGCTCGGTCCTCAGTCCGCCTCAGTCCTTAGGCCTGGTCCTGACGGACTTGAACTGAGGACCGCGGACTAAGGGCCCGATCAGAAATAACGTGATCACGAGTTAGATGCACGAGGATGAATGGTGTAGTTCCAGTCGCCATGAAACTCAGCGCGCGTGATCACCACGTTCTGCATCGCCGAGTCTGGCACTTTGACGCCGATCGGATACGCGCGAGTGTCGAGTTCGGCTCGGACTGTCAGCCCCGTCGTGGTGCGCACGCTCCCAATGAGCTGAACCACGGTCTCGCGATCGACGAGCGGCCGGCCGCGCCAGTTTTCGGTGATGTGGCAGAAGAGGCGATGTTCGATCTTGTTCCACTTGGACGTGCCAGGGGGGAAATGCGAGACGCTGATGGTGAGCCCCGTCCGCGTGGCGAAGCGCTGCAACTCGACTTTCCACAGCCGCGACCGCGCACTGTTGCTGCCGCCGGCATCCGCCGTGATGAACAGCTCGCGCGCGTCGGGATAGGTCCGCTTGCCCATCTGCCGCCACCACCGCGCGATCGAGCGGACCGCGAACGCGGGCGTGTCATGATCGACCCCCACGCTCACCCAGCCGGTGTTGTGCGCGAGGTCGTACACGCCGTACGGGATCACCTTGCCCAGGTCGTCGTCGATGAAGTCATGCACGCGAACGGGTACCGGGGCCCCCGTCGGCTGCCATTCGCGCCCGCCCTGCTCAAACGCGCCAATGAGCTCTTTCTTCTTGGTGTCCACCGAAATCACTGGCGCGCTCCGCGCGTGAAACGCGTCCACCTGATCGTTGATGAATTCGAACTGCGCGTTGCGATCGGGGTGCGCCGTTCCCTCCAACGTCTTCTGCGTGGCTTGCAAGCTGTACCCACTCGCGTGCAGCAATTGCCCGACCTTCTGCGGGCTGACCGGATGTCCCTGCGCCGTCAATTCCTCTGCGAGCTTCCGGGTGCTCTTCGACGTCCAGCGCAGCGGCGATTCCGGATCCCCGCGCGTGACCGGGTCGACGAGCGATTCGAGCACGGTCATGATCTCGGGCGACGTGTCTTCGATGCGTGGTCGGCCGCCACCGGGGCGTCGAATCGCGACCACGTCGTCTGGCGTGACCCCCGCGCGCAGTTCGTCACGGCCTGCGCGGATGGTGGTCCGCGACAACCCGGTCGCGCGCTCCACCATCGCGATGCCCCCGTCGCCCAAGGCATCGGCCTCGGCGCCCGCCCAGAACCGCGTCAGCCGCTCGTCCATGACGGGCCGGAGCACCAGGAACTTGGTCCGAATCATCTGCTCGGCATTGATCATGCCGCGTAGCAGATCACATTCTGATCGGTCTGTCGATCCCTCGTTCCGAGGTCGCACACAGGACCGCCCGGAATAGGACGATTGAGCGACTTGTTTATGCTCGGGCCCTTAGGTTCCCAAGCGAGTGGGACATGGACCGGTGAGCACCCGCTGCGCTCCAAGTAGGCCTTTCACCACAGGCTGCTAGGCCACCGATGACGCAGATGACACAGACGGGCCCCTAGAAAACTTGACTCCCAGGAATTCATGCAGTTGAGTCAAGTTTTCTCGCCCGGCCTTAGGCCGGGCAAAAGCAACACTGCCCTAGCGAGGCGGAGCCATACGG
>JBOGIV010000278.1:0-7783 GCA_050747925.1 Vicinamibacterales bacterium | reverse complement strand
TGCAGGAGGTGCGGGAGTTGCCGGTCAATCGCCGCAACCTCACCAACCTGATGAGCCTGACGCCGGGAGTGAGCACGAGCGGCGCTGGCGACGTGCAGATGAACGGCGTCGCCGCCGGCGGCACCGGCCTCACGGTGGATGGTACCGAGGCGAACTCGAATCCCGAAGCCCGCTCACTGGCTCAGTATGGCGGCCAGAATCAGATCTCCGTCATGAGCCTCGACTCCATCGCCGAGGTCCAGATCGTCAAGGGCGTGCTGCCGGCGGAGTACGGCGGGGTCGCTGGTGGGCAGATCAACGTGATCAGCCGATCGGGCACGAACCGTTTCCGCGGGTCGGCGTTTTACAGCGGCCAGAACGAGAAATGGAACGCCCGCAACTTCTTCTCCACCGCGCAGCGGCCGGTGGGCACCTTCAATCAGTACGGCGGCACGCTCGGTGGGCCCATCCTCCGCAGCAAGGCGTTCTTCTTCGGCACGTATGAGGGGTACCGCGAGAACGTGCAAATCAATCTGAACCAGGTGGTGCCGTATCAGGAGGTCAAGGACGAGATCATTCGAGCGTTGCCGTTCCCAGAGACCAGAACCGTCCTGAATGTGCTTCCGCTGCCGACCGAGCCCATCGTGTCGACGGCGGGTGTCGTCGATCCGCGAATCGGACGGTGGCGCGGTCTCGGGACGCGGAGACGCAGCGAGAATCACGTCGTTGCCAAGAGTGACGTCTCGATCTTCAACGGCGCCAACCTTGCCGTCACCTACACGCGTCTGCGGCCCTTCACGCTGGAACCCAGGGCGGTCTTGAACAATGCGAACGATCGGGAGTTTCCGAACGAGCAGGATCGGATTGCCGCCCAGATGGTGGTCGTTCGCGGCGCCTGGATCTCGGAAAGCCGAGTGGGCTGGAACCGGACCTATCTGGCCCGGCTTGACGCGTTCCTGAGCGTGAAGGGTCCCAACGCTCCACCCGAGATCCTGCCGTACGGCCGACGCATGCCCGCCTTCAACATCACCAATCTCTTTGCGACGCC
Organism: Vicinamibacterales bacterium; assembly: GCA_050747925.1. Lineage (GTDB taxonomy): Bacteria > Acidobacteriota > Vicinamibacteria > Vicinamibacterales > UBA2999 > 12-FULL-67-14b. The sequence goes on along the minus strand of JBOGIV010000278.1, from coordinate 6,756 downwards.
GAGGTCCGAAATCTGGGATATGGCGGGCACCACGTACAGCGTCGAACAGAAGTTCAGTCGTGGCTGGCAGCGGCATTTCGTCAAGGCGGGGTTCCGCTTCATGCGAGAGACCGGGGGACGCTTGAACCCGGAGAACCCCTCCTTCACGTTTCAAACCTATGAGGATTTGCTCGCGAATATCCCGCAGTCGCTGAGCACGTCGTTTGGCGCTCCGCCGCACGATTCGGATATGGATCAGTACAGCGCGTTCTTTCAGGACGACTGGCGCCTGGGCGAGCGCTTTGTCCTGAATCTTGGCCTGCGTTACGACTATTACGGCCAGGTCGAGGTCCGACCCACGACGGACGTCCCGGTGGAGATCGTGAATTTCGAAGCCCCGACCGATCTCCGCAGAATGGACTTTGGTGCGCTGAGAGATCCGCTGAGACCCTATGAACCGGATTCGGATAATTTCGGACCGCGAATCGGCTTCGCCTGGACCGTGGATGCAAGCCAGCGCACGGTCGTCCGCGGCGGCGTCGGCTATCTTCATAGTCCGCACCTGGTGGCAACGGTTCGACAAAGCGCAGCGAACCCGTTCATCCCCTTCCGCATCGTGTACAACCGCACAGAGATTGCGACGAGAGGCATCAAGTGGCCTTTGTACACCGACGAGTCCATGGTGTACGCCCTGGCAGACTCTGGAGGCAGGAGGAGCGTCTTCTCGTTGTTCGACCCGAGCATGGAGACGCCCTACTCGATTCAGTCGATGTTCAGTGTGCAGCGGTCGTTCGGCGCGACGATGGCGGCAGAGGTCGGCTACCTTCGCACCGATGGCCGCGACTTCCCCCTGCAGCGGCAGTTTACGCAGGCCTTTGACAGGCAGACAGGTGCGCGGCCCAATCCGGCACTCGGCGCGCCAGGCGGCTACTACGTCGACAGCAGCCAGACGATGGTCTACAACGGGTTGCAGAGCTCGCTGCGCAAGCGCTTCTCGAATCGCTACTCGTGGGAGATCAACTACACGCTGGGGAAGAGCGCGGCCACGCAGGGCGGCGATCTTTCCGCGTACTACATCGCCAGCTTCGAGAACAACCAGGACTTCTGGGATCCGGAATACGACCGTGGACCCGCCAATAACGATGTACGTCATCGTCTGAACGGCGCGTTCATTTACGAGCTCCCGGACGTGCCCGGCGGCAACAGTCTGCTGAACGGCGTCCTCGGCGGTTGGCAGCTGTCCGGCATCGTGCAACGGCGCTCGGGCACGGCGCTGCGCGTGCAGCAGCCATCGGGCATCGACCGCAGCCGGCCCGACGTGGTGCCCGGCGTGGACCTCATTTTCCCCGACTGGAAAGACCGCTGCGATGCCAGAGCCTGCAGCTATTTGAATCCGGCTGCCTTTGTGAGGGTTCCCGTGAGCCCGGTCACCAATGCGACACTTCGTCCCGGCACGTACCAGCTCGAGATGGCCCGCGGCCCATCGTCCTTGAACGTGCACATGACGCTCGCCAAGAACTTTGGCGTCTGGACCGAAAGCAAGTTGCAGATCCGCGCAGAGGTGTTCAACGTGCTGCATCGGAAGAACTACAACAATCCAGAGCTGCGCATCAACAATGTTGATTTCGGCCGCATCACCGGTGCCGGCGGGTCCCGCTCGTTCCAGTTCAGCGGCCGGCTCACGTTCTGAGGGTGGGGCATACTGGGGGGCGGAAAGCCACAATGCCAGAACGATCGGCACGTTGGCCATCGCGACGGGCGGTGCTGGCGCTACTGGGCTTATGCCTGGCTGGAGCGTTCGTGAATGCGCGGACATCGCAGTCCGCTGTGCCAGCCGCGAATCTGACCAGACCTGCCGCTCCCACGAACGACGTTCTCAACACGTACTGCGTTCCCTGTCACGACGGCACGCGGAAAACGGCCGGGTTGCAGATCGACAGCCTGCAGGCGTCGCCGATTGCCGACAACGCGCCGCAGTGGGAAAAGATCGTCACCAAGCTTCGCACGGGCGAGATGCCGCCTCCAGGCCGGCCGCGGCCGGAGGCCGCCACCTACCGCGAGGTCGTCGAGCGGCTGGAACACGAGTTGGATGCCGTGGCACGAGCGCGTCCGCATCCGGGCCGTGTTCCGGTTCATCGGATGAACCGGAGCGAGTACACCAACGCGATTCGCGATCTGCTCGGCCTCGAGATCGATGGGCGCGCGTTGCTCTCATCGGACGAAGCGGATCAGGAAGGGTTCGACAACGTGGCGAGCGTCTTGTCGATCTCGCCGGCGCTGCTGGAAGACTACCTGTCTGCGGCGCGATCGCTCAGCCGGCTTGCCGTCGGCGATCCGTCGCTGCATCCGGTGATCGACACGTTCAAGATCTCCAAGGCGCTGGTGCAGGACGATCGCCTCGGCGACGCCCTGCCCTTCGGTTCGCAGGGTGGCGCCCTGATTCGCTACAACTTTCCGGTCGACGCCGAGTACACCATCAAAGTCCTGCTGCGACGGCAGGAGTACGACTACATCATCGGCATGGGCGAGCGGCACCAACTCGATTTCCGTCTCGACGGCGTCCGTTTGAGGCGGTTCACGGTCGGGGGCGAGGCGAAGGGGATGACGACCCCGGAGAACTTCGCTGGCAATACGCAGGGCGATCCCGAATTCGAAGAGTACATGCACACCGCGGACGCGCATCTCGAACTGCGAGTGGCGGTAACGGCAGGTCAACACGAAGTGGGCGTGTCGTTCGTTCGGCGCTTCTGGGAGCCCGAAGGCGTGTTGCAGCCGCCGCAAACCGGTTTCGGACGCACGACCAACGAGTATTACCACGGCAATCCGGCGGTGGAGCTCGTGTCGATTGGCGGCCCGTACGGTGTGTCGGCAACGGGAGACTCGCCGAGTCGCCGCAAGGTGTTCATCTGTCGTCCCAGAGACGCCGCGTCTGAAGAGCCGTGCGCGAGAAAGATCCTCTCGACGCTCGCGACGCGCGCTTATCGGCGTCCGGTCAGCGACGCCGAGATCGCCACGCTGATGGATTTCTACAAAGCAGGCCGGACTCTTCGACTCGTCACGCCTCGCTCAGGGCAGGCCTCAGGCAGTTTCGATGCCGGTATCCAGCGTGGAATCGAGCGCATCCTCGCGGCGCCAAGCTTCCTGTTTCGCATCGAACGCGAGCCCGCAGGCTTGGCGGCGGGTTCGGCCTATCGTGTCAGCGATCTGGACCTGGCATCGCGCCTGTCGTTCTTTCTCTGGAGCAGCATTCCTGACGACGCGCTTCGAGCTGCGGCGGTCCGCGGAAAACTCACCGATCCGGTGGCGCTTGAGCAGCAGGTGCAACGAATGCTCCGCGATCCGCGCTCGAGCGCGCTGGTCGATAACTTCGCCAGTCGCTGGCTCGAGCTCGGCAAGATCGCAGGCGTCGTGCCCGACACGGAGCTCTATCCGGAATTCGACGAGAACCTGCGCGACGCGATGCAGCAAGAGACCAGGCTGTTCGTCGGCAGTCAGATCCACGACAACCGCAGCGTGATGGAGCTGCTGACCGCCGACTATTCATTTCTCAATCAGCGGCTGGCGGCACATTACGACCTTCGCACTATCTACGGCGACCATTTCCGGCGCGTCACGTTCACCGACGGCAGGCGCGGAGGCCTCCTCGGTCAATCAGGCGTGCTGACAGTCACGTCGTATCCCAACCGCACGTCTGTCACGATGCGCGGGCGCTGGCTCCTCGCCAACCTGCTTGGGGCGCCTCCACCACCGCCACCGCCCGATATTCCTGCGCTCAAAGAAGCCGGGGCAGAGGGTCAGCCCCGGTCGCTGCGCGAACGGCTGGAGATGCATCGCAAGAATCCGGCGTGCGCGTTGTGCCATCAGCGGATGGATCCGCTCGGTTTTGCGCTCGAAAACTTCGACGCCGTGGGCAAGTGGCGCACCATCAGCGACGGCGCGCCGATCGATCCGTCGGCGACGTTCCCTGACGGCACCCGATTCGAAGGGCTCGCGGGTCTGCGGACGCTCATGGTCAGCCACAAGGAAGATTTCGTCCGCACGCTGAGCGCGAAGCTGCTGGCCTATGCCATCGGCCGCGGTCTCGACCATCGCGACATGGCCGCGATTCGAACAATCACTCGCGATGCCGCAGCGGCGGATTACTCCTGGTCATCGATCGTTTCCGGAATCGTCAAGAGCATCCCGTTCACCACGGCCGTCGCGACTGGGGAGGCGACCAGGACGAGCGCGGACGCCGCCCTGCGATCACGACGCGACTGAGAAAGGTCTGACAATGATCATCTCGAAGAAGGCGCTACCGCGCCGCGTGGTCCTGCGCGGCATGGGTTCGATGTTGGCGCTGCCGTTGCTCGACAGTATGTGGCCCGCGCTCTCGGCGCTGCAGAAGACGGCCGCCCACCCAATCAACCGGTTCAGCGTCATGTATGTGCCCAACGGCATGATCATGAAGAATTATCTGCCGCTGACCGACGGCGCATCGTACGAGCTCACGCCGACCTTGAGTGCACTGGCGCCGTTTCGCGACCAGGTGCTCATGCTGAGCGGACTCGAGTGCATCCCGACTCCAGGCCGGCCCGGCGGCGCGCATGCGAAGGCCAGCACGCGATTCTTGACCGACGTCTCGCCCCCAACCAGCGAGACCTGGCTCGATGCTGGGATCTCGATGGATCAGATCCTCGCGCGGGAAACGGGGAAGCATACACAGCTTGCATCGCTCGAGCTTGCGATCGAGTCCGCCGAAACCGCGGGTGCTTGCGACACGGGATTTGCCTGCCCGTATACGAACACCATCAGCTGGAAGAGCCAGAACACGCCGTTGCCGACCCAGAACAACCCGCGTGTGGTGTTCGAGCGGCTGTTCGGCGACAGCACGAGCACCGACCCCGCTGCGCGCCTCGCCCGACTCCGTCAGCGGCGTAGCGTGCTCGACTCAGTCGGCGAGGAGGTCGCCCACCTTCGAGGCGCGCTCCCACTGAACGATCGGACCAAGCTGACTGAGTATCTCGACGCGGTTCGCGACGTCGAGCAGCGCATCCAGATCGCGGAACAGCAAAGCGACCAGGAGCTGCCGATCGTGGATCATCCTGCGGGCATCCCCGCCAGCTGGGAAGATCACCTGAACCTGATGTTCGATTTGCAGGTGCTGGCGTTTCGTTGCGACCTCACGCGCGTCATCACGCTCATGGTGGGACACGAGCACAGCGGGATGACGTATCCGCAGATAGGCGTGCCCGACGCGCATCATCCGATCTCGCATCACCAGCAGGAGCCGGAGAAGGTGGCGAAGGTCGCCAAAATCAACGCCTATCACGTGCAGATGTTCGCGCGGTTCCTCTCGAAGCTGCAGGCCACGCCCGACGGCGACGGCACGCTCCTCGACCACATGACGATGATGTACGGCGCGGGGATGGCCGACAGCAACAGCCATTCGCCGATTGACATCCCGATGATCCTGGCCGGAGGTGGCGTGGGACACCTGAGAGGAGGCCGGCACATCCGGTTCAAGAACATGCCGCTGGCCAATCTCCACCTGACGCTGCTGGATCAGTTCGGTGTGCACTGGGATCGGATTGGAGACAGTACCGGACGCATCGATGCGCAGACACTGTCTCTCTAGAACCGGCACGCACGTACGTAGAGGCGGGTCTTCAGACACGCCTTCTGCAGGCGCAGATGCGCCTCTACGTACCCTCCTCGTCGCTGCCTGCGTTTTCCTGGTCGCCGCGTCCGCAATCGCCCGCCTTCGCGCCGAAGACCAGGTGGCAGCCGCTTCGGCGCGGCAAGCTCTGGTTGACGTGCGGCTGATCCCAGCGGTGAAGAACAGGGACGTCGAATCGGTGCGCGAGCTGCTGAAGGCGCAGTCGCCGAGGATCGATGTGAATGCGGCGCAGGGCGACGGCGCCACGGCGCTGCATTGGGCGGCGCATCGCGACGCCCTCGCCATCGCCGATCTGCTGATCCGTTCCGGGCGCGCGCGAACGCCGCCAACGATCTCGGATCGACGCCGCTTCACCTGGCCTGCACGAATTGTAGCGCGCTGATCGTCGAGCGGCTCCTGGCGGCTGGCGCCAACGCACGCGCGGCCCTGCTCAATGGCGAGACAGTCCTCATGACGTGCGCTCGTGCCGGCGATGCTGGAGCGGTGCGAGCGCTCCTAGCTCGCGGCGCCGACGTCAACGCCAAGGAACGCGAGCATCTGCAGACCGCCCTGATGTGGGCCGTCGCCGAGCGCCATCCGGACGTCGTACGGCTGCTCATCACAGCCGGCGCCGACATCCGCGCCCGCTCCCTGACTTACGCCCAGACCGTTGTCGGCGAGCAGACGCAGCGCGCAGGACGCGAGGAGCTGAACTACACCGTGTTGCGCGGCGGCGCCACGGCATTGCTGTTCGCGGCGAGGGTTGGCGACGGAGAGTCAGCGGGGCTGTTGCTGGAGGCGGGCGCGGACCCGAACGAGGCGCAGCCCGACGGTGTCAGCGCGCTGGTGCTCGCCGCGCACAGCGGCAACGGAAATGTGGCCGGGCTGCTGCTGAAGCACGGCGCCGATCCCAACGCGTTCGGGAGCGGCTACTCGGCTCTGCATGCGGCGGTGTTGAGAAGCGATGTGACCCTCGTGAAGGACCTGCTCGCTCACCGAGCCGATGCGAATCGTCGCACCACCAAGGGCACGCCGATGCGCCGCGACACCACCGACTGGAACCTGCCGGCAACGCTCATCGGGTCCACGCCGTACCTGCTGGCCGCCCGATTTCTCGAGGCAGACATCATGGGCGTTCT
>JBOGIV010000277.1:0-48603 GCA_050747925.1 Vicinamibacterales bacterium | reverse complement strand
TCGTTCGGCCGGTTCGGCGACCGGCATCGTGGTCACCCGGGTCTCCGGATCCTGGGTCACGGCATACGCCGGCGACCCAACCCAAACCGCAGCGAGAAGCGGGATCGCAAGGATCCTTAATCGCATGGTGGCTCCTCCAGGTGCTGGCACACGTAAACAACCTACAGTACAGCAACGACCCTGCCACGACGCAACTACGAAATTCTCAGGCCAAACCTCGATGGGACGCCAGCCGCTGTCCTGGCTGCCGGACGTACGTGTGAGACACTACACACATGCAGGCGACACTGCACGCGACGACCATTCTCGCGGTCCGTCGCGACGATCGAGCGGTGTTGGCCGGCGACGGTCAAGTCACGCTCGGCAGCACGGTTGTGAAGCACGGCGCCCGCAAGATCCGGCGGCTGTATCAGGACCGCGTCCTGGCCGGTTTTGCCGGATCAGCCGCCGACTCGTTCGCTCTCTTCGAGCGCTTTGAAGCCAAGCTCGAGCAGCATCGAGGCAATCTCGAACGGTCCGCGGTCGAGCTCGCCAAGGACTGGCGAACCGATCGGGCCCTTCGCCGCCTCGAAGCGATGCTGGTCGTGGTCGACCGCAAATCCCTGTTTCTCTTGTCGGGCACCGGCGATCTGATCGAACCCGACGAGGGCATCATCGGTATCGGATCGGGCGGCGGGTTCGCGCAAGCCGCCGCGAAGGCGCTCTGCCGTCATACCGAGCTTGGCCCACGCGAAATCGCCGAACGCGCCATGGCGATTGCGGCTGAGTTGTGCATCTACACGAACGACAGCGTCACGATCGAAGAGTTGTAGATGTCCATCTCCCTTCCAGAGCGAACCACAAGCACCATCGACGCCTTGACCCCGCGAGAAATCGTCGCCGAGCTCGATAAGTACGTCGTCGGTCAGGCCAGGGCCAAACGGGCAGTCGCGATCGCGCTCCGCAATCGGCTTCGCCGCCAGAAGCTGCCGCCCGAGCTCGCTGAAGACATTGCCCCCAAGAACATCTTGATGATCGGTCCCACGGGTGTCGGCAAAACCGAGATCGCCAGACGCCTCGCCCGACTCGCGCAATCGCCGTTCATCAAGGTCGAGGCGTCGAAGTTCACCGAGGTCGGCTATGTCGGCCGCGATGTCGAAGCGATGGTACGCGACCTGGTCGAGCTCGCCGTGGGCATGGTCCGAGAGGAACGACTCGAAGAAGTGCGTATCAACGCCGCGAAGAATGCGGAGGAGCGACTGCTCGATCTGCTGCTTCCACCTCGACCCGCGGCGCCTGACGAGGACCCCGGCCGGATTCGTGACGAGATGAACCCGACTCGGCAACGCATCCGAGAGCAGTTGCGCGAGGGACGGCTCGACGAACGTATGGTCGAGATCGACGTGCAAGAGAGATCGTTTCCGTCCGTTGAGCTGATCGCCGGGTCGTCGATGGAAGACATCGGCGTCAACCTGCGGGAAATGATTCCGGGGTTGTTTCAAGGTCGGGCCAAGCGGCGTCGTGTCAGCGTGGCCGAGGCGCGGGAACGTCTCACCCAGGAAGAGGAGCAGAAGCTTATCGACATGGACGCCGTGGCCACGGCCGCGGTTGAGCGAGTGGAGCAATCGGGCATCATCTTTGTCGACGAGATCGACAAGATTGCCGGTCGAGAGGGCAGCCACGGTCCCGAAGTGAGTCGCGAAGGCGTGCAACGCGACATCCTTCCGATCGTCGAAGGCACGACGGTGAACACCAAGCACGGCATGGTGCGGACCGACCACATCTTGTTCATCGCCGCAGGAGCCTTCCACGTTGCCAAGCCCTCGGATCTGATTCCCGAGCTGCAGGGCCGATTCCCGATCCGCGTGGAGCTCGAGCCGCTCGGTCAGGCCGAGTTCGTGCGCATCCTGACGGAACCGAAGAGCGCCCTCATCAAGCAGTACGTGGCGTTGCTGGCCGCCGAAGGCGTCGAGCTCACGTTCACCGATGACAGCGTCGCGGCGATCGCCGAATTCGCGGCGATGGTAAACGACCGAACCGAGAACATCGGGGCCCGGCGTCTTCACACGGTAATGGAGCGACTCCTCGACGACGTGTCCTTCGACGCGCCGGATCTGTCGGGCCAGTCGGTGACGATCGACGGCGCCTACGTGCATCGCATGCTGGCCGATGTCGTCAAGAACGACGACCTGTCGCGCTACATCCTGTGAGTCCGCCGACGGTTCGGCAGCTGTTTAGTGTCGTTCTGATCGCCAGCGTTTCCGTGGCCTGTGGAAAGAAAGGGCCACCGCTGGCGCCGTTTCCTCGAGTGCCGACCAAAGTCGACAACCTGGTTGCCACGCGGATCGGAAACGACGTCTCACTGACGTTTCCAGTGCCGAGCGCCAACATCGATGGGCGTAAGCCGGCCGATCTCGCGACACTCAAGGTCTTTGCGATAACGACCACTCGCGCGCCGGCCACGCCAGAGGAGAGAAAGGCCGCGACGCTGGTTGCGACACTGACGGTTCGTCCGGTTCTACCGCCGCCGCCCACCGCCCCCGCCGGAGTGGCCGAAGCGGTCGCCAACGCGCTTCCGGGGCTCGATCAAGGCGCTCAGGCCGTGTTCACCGAGACGTTGACGGATGAACTTCGAGCGCCGGTGGCGCTTCCGAAGGAGAAAGACGAGGCGCCTCCAAAGCCGGTCGTGACCGCAGACGAGCCTCTTCTCGGCCCCGTTGTCGCGCCGCCCGAGGAAGAAGCCGCCCGCCGCTATTACTTCGTAGTGTCGGTCAGTCAACGCGGCCGTGAAGGCCCGCCTTCCGACGTGGTCTCGGTGCCGCTTGGCGCTCCGGGCCTAGCGCCGGGTCAGCCAACAGTCGACTACACCGAAACCATGATGACGATGAGGTGGGCGCCGTCGCCGGATGCGAGGACATGGACCATCGCGCCCGTCGTCCCTCCACCGCCACCCGCTCCAAAGCCAACCGCACCGAAGGGCGAGCCGACGCCTGACCCATCGCAACCGGCCACCCCCACCCAACCAGCCCCACCCGCCCGACCAGCCCCACCCGCCGTACCAGCCTTACCCGCCCTCTCTGTGAAATCTCTCGGCTTCAACACTCAAGCCACGCTCTATCACGTGTACGAAGTCCCAACGGCTTCGTCGTCGACGCCTGCTGCAAGTGCGCCAGTGGTTCCTAAGCCGCTGACGCCCCAACCGATCGACAAGAGCGAGTTCGTGCTCAGGAGCGTCACGTTTGGTCAGCAGCGGTGCTTCTATATTCGTCCGGTCGATGTCGTCTTCGGAATGGCGGTGCAAGGCGAGGCGTCGCCGGCAACTTGCGTGACGCCCGTTGATACGTTTGCGCCGCAGGCGCCCAAGTCGCTGGCGGCGATCGCGGGAGCCGGTGTCATCAACCTCATTTGGGATGCGAACACCGAGCCGGACCTCGGCGGCTACCTCGTATTGCGCGGCGAAGCGCCGGGTGACAGACTGCTGCCTCTGACGCCGGCGCCGATTCGGGAAACGACGTACCGTGATGCGGCAGCGCAGCCTGGAATTCGGCACGTCTATGCCGTGGTGGCCGTAGATAATGCGAATCCACCGAACCAGAGCTTACAGTCGAACCGGACCGAAGAGACGGCCCGTCAGTAACTCGACGAAGAAAGCAGCAAGAAAAACGAAGACAGAAACCGAGGGACATGGACCGCATTTATCGAGTGAGGCAAGGCATGGGTGGACGCTACGCCGTCGAACGCGGAGGAGCGTTCTATTGGCTGAGCGGTGATGTGTTTGGCACCTACGATCTGGGCGAGGAGATTCCAGCGGGCGAGCCTCTTCGGTTTCTTGCGCCCGTCCAGCCGTCGATCGTCGTGTGCATCGGGCTCAACTACAAAGATCACGCGGCCGAGATGAAAAAGAAGCTCCCGGACGAGCCGTTGGTCTTTTTGAAACCGGCTACAGCGGTCATCGGTCCCGAGGAACCGATTCGGACGCCAGCGTGGGCCGGCCGCATCGAACACGAAGCCGAAATGGCGCTCGTCATCGGGCGCCGCACGGCCGGTGTCAAGGCCGCAGACGCAATGGACCATGTCCTTGGTGTCACGTGTCTCAACGACGTGACTGCGCGCGAGCTGCAGGCCAAGGACGTCCAGTACTCGCGCGCGAAAGGGTTTGATACCTTCTCACCGATTGGACCGTGCATCGCGGTGGGTCTCGAGCCATCTCAGCTCGAGGTTGAAGGCTGGGTGAACGCTCATCAACGCCAACGCTCCAACACACGTGAGTTGATCTTTCCTGTTCCGTATCTGGTCGAACACGTCTCTCGCTTCATGACGCTCAACCCGGGAGACGTGATCGCCACTGGCACGCCGTCGGGCGTCGGTCCAATCGTGCCCGGCGATCGGATGATGGTCAAAGTGCAGGGCGTCGGCACGCTCGCCAATCCGGTCATCGCAGGATGAAGCCTCTCGAGCGCCTCCACGAGCGCGAGCGCCTCGCCGAACAGGGCGGTGGCGAAGAGCGCCTGAGAAAGCAACACGAACAAGGCAAGCTCACCGCACGAGAGCGACTCGAGCGGCTGTTCGATCCCGACACGTTCGAAGAAGTCGACAAGCTAGTCACGCACCGTTGCGTCGACTTCGGGATGGAAAAACAGATCATCCCTGGTGACGGCGTGGTCACGGGTCACGGTCGTGTGAACGGTCGCGTGGTGTACGCCTTCGCGCAGGACTTCACCGTGTTCGGTGGATCGCTCTCGGAGACCAACGCCGCGAAGATCTGTAAAATCATGGACATGGCCGTTCGCAACGGCTGTCCAGTGATCGGCCTCAACGACTCTGGCGGCGCGCGCATACAGGAAGGCGTCGCCTCGCTGGGTGGATACGCGGACATCTTTCTTCGCAACACGCTGGCCTCGGGTGTGGTCCCGCAGATCTCCGCGATCATGGGCCCCTGCGCCGGCGGCGCCGTGTATTCGCCCGCGATCACCGACTTCATCGTCATGGTCCGGAAGACGAGCTACATGTTTGTCACCGGTCCAGACGTCATCAAGACCGTGACGCATGAGGACGTCACCAAGGAGGATCTTGGCGGCGCCATGACTCACAACGAGAAGAGCGGCGTCGCCCACTTCGCGGTTGAGGACGATGCGGAGTGCGTGACCCTGATTCGAGAACTCCTCTCGTTCATGCCGGGGAACAACCTCGACGACCCGCCGCGCTCGGCGGTAACCGATCCGATCGACCGTGAAGACGACGCGCTGGACTCGTTGGTGCCGGCCTCACCCAATCAGCCGTACGACATGCTCGATCTCCTTCACGCAGTGGCCGACGAGGGGAGTGTCCTCGAAGTGCATCAACACTACGCGAAGAACTTGATCATTGGCTTCGCGCGCCTCGGGGGGCGGCCCGTCGGGATTGTGGCCAACCAGCCTGCGCACCTGGCCGGCACGCTCGACATCAACGCATCGGTGAAAGGCGCGCGCTTCGTCCGCTTCTGCGATGCGTTCAACATTCCACTGATCACGTTCGAGGACGTCCCTGGCTTCCTCCCCGGCACGGTGCAGGAGTACGGCGGCATCATCCGCCACGGCGCGAAACTGCTCTACGCGTTTGCGGAGGCGACCGTCCCCAAGATCACCGTGATCACGCGCAAGGCGTACGGCGGCGCCTACTGCGTCATGGCCAGCAAGCACATCCGCACCGACTTCAACTACGCGTGGCCGAGCGCCGAAATCGCCGTGATGGGCGCGGAAGGGGCCGTCAACATTCTCTACAAGCGAGAGATCGAGAAGGCGGCCGACCCTGCGGCGATGCGTGCACAGAAGATTGCCGGGTTTCGCGAGAAGTTCGCCAACCCCTACGTGGCGGCGGAACGTGGCTACGTGGACGAAGTCATCTCGCCGCGAACGACGCGCGGCAAACTGATTCAAGCCTTGGCCACGCTCGAGCACAAGCGCGACAAGAATCCGCCGAAGAAGCACGGTAATATTCCCCTCTAACTCGCTCGAATCGCGTTGCCGACTCACGAACGCATCGACCGCGCCGGATGGCGCATCGTCCTGCTCGCCAGCCTTGGCGGCACGCTAGAGTTTTACGACTTTGTCATCTTCGGCGTGTTCGCGAAGGACATCGCGGACACGATCTTTCCCAACGCCACGCCATTGGTGTCGCTACTGGCCTCGTTTACCGCCTTCGCCGTCGGTTACCTTGCGCGACCGATCGGCGGCATCGTGCTCAGTCATTTCGGCGATCGCTACGGGCGGCGGCGCGTGTTCCTGTTCTCGCTGTTCGTCATGTCGGGAGCCACGCTTGGAATGGGTCTGGTCCCGACGTTCGCGGTCTGGGGTGTCGCGTCGAGCGTCCTGATGGTTGTCCTGCGTCTGGTTCAGGGCTTCTGCCTGGGTGGCGAATTGCCGGGCGCCCTGACCTACGTGGTCGAGACGGCGCCGAAGCACGCGCCGTTTGTGTGCGGCGTGGTGTTTTCGTGCGTGACGCTCGGCGTGGCCGTGGCGACTGGAATCAGTCTCGCGGTTCGCACTTGGCTGCCAACCGAGCTTGTTCCGTCGCTCGGGTGGCGTCTCGCGTTCGTGATTGGCGGTCTGGGCGGGGTGTTGAGCTTCTTTCTCAGACGATCGCTCGAAGAATCGCCCGAGTTCGCGCGCATGAAGCAGCTGGCGCTGCGACGGCCATTCGGCGAGGTGATGCGCCGCCACCAGGTGCCGGTACTCCTCGGCATCAGCGCGCTGGCGGCCACCGGCGGATTCAACGGCTTGTTCTTCGCGCACATGGCCGCGTACCTGACGGGCGTGCTCCACTACGATCCTCGGCAGGCCATCTGGGCGCAGACGGTCGGAGTTGTCGTGCACGCCCTGAGCATCCTCGCCGTTGGACGTTTTGCCGGTCGCGTCCGACCCCAAGTCCTGATCCGCGCGGGTTGCATCACGCTCATGACCCTCGCGATCCCGTTCTACAACGCGCTCGTGGCGCAGTCACTGCCTCCAATGGTGCTGATGGTGCTGGCCGGCCTCTGCGCGGGCCTGATCAACGGAACGTTCGCGGGCCTGCTCACCGACCTCTTTCCGACACGAGTTCGGTTTACCGGCGTCGCGCTGGCGTTCAATGTCGCGTTCACGCTGTTCAGCGGGTTGACACCGCTCGTGGCCACGAGCCTCATTCAGGCCACTGGTTCGGTCTCCGCGCCCGCCTTTGTCATGATTGGATGTGGGATGCTGACGCTCATCGGAAGCCTGGGCTTGTCGCGGTACGGCGGGCACGTGCTCACCTCGCACGCCGCCGGCGTCTCACCCACAAGCGCGGTCGACCCCGCTGCAGAACGTGGAGCCATCGTATGAGAAATCGTCGGCTGCTATTCGCGCCGGGCGTCGTCGCGCTGCTCATCCTTCTTGCCTGCGCGAAGGCTCCGGACCCGGCCGCGGGCGCGTCTGCGGCGCCGGCGAGTCAGGCAGGGTCGCGCGATCAGGTGATCGAGCACATCGTGCCCAGGCGCGACTCGGTCGGTGCTGTTCCAGAGAAGTTCGAGTGGACCGCTGTTCGCGGCGCCGATCGTTACTCGATTGGGCTCTGGAACGAAGTCGACCAGATGATCTTCAGGCAGGACGACCTCGAGTCCACGACCTTCGCATGGCCCCGCGAAAACAAGCTGGAGATGGGCACATACTTCTGGTCGGTGACGGCCTGGAGCAAAGATCGGGCAATCGCGGGGTCTGGTCTGGCCGCGTTCGTCATCAATCGATGATCGCGTCGTGGCTTTCCCCTCGGGCCGTCGTGTTCGACATCGATGGCACGCTCGTGGACAACATGGCGATTCACACGGAGGCGTTCGCGGAGTTCTCAGTACGACATGGTCTTCCACCTCTGACCCAGGCTGATCGAGTCCGCCTCGACGGCCGCGGCAACAGCGAGATCTTCTCGATTCTTTTCGGGCGCAAACTTTCAAAAGACGAGTGGCGGCTTCACGAGGAGGAGAAGGAGGGCCTCTATCGTGAGTTGTCGCGAGGGCGGCTCTCGCCGATGCCCGGATTGATTTCGCTCCTCGACCAACTGGCGGGTGCGTCGGCGCGCGTCGCCCTGGCCACGTCGGCGCCGGCGCCAAACGTGGCTCACACATTGGCGGAAATTGGACTCAGCGCGGCGTTCCCGGTCATCGTTCGCGCCGATCAGGTCGGACGAGGCAAGCCCGCGCCGGATGTCTTTCTCGAGGCGGCCCGTCAGCTCGATGTGCCACCGAGCGAGTGTCTGGCGTTCGAGGATGCGCCGATGGGAATCGCGGCCGCGCACGCCGCGCGCATGCCCGTTGTCGCGATCACGACGAGCTTTTCGGAATCGTTTCTGCTCGCACTCCCTGAGCCACCCGACCTGACCTGCCCTGACTTCGACGCGTTTCTCAAGCACTGCGAATCAGCGCGGGCCGAACAGGTGTCATGACCACCTTGGAGCGGCTGGATCGCTGGCATGGCGGCGGCCTGCTCCTGATCGGAACCGCTTTGGCCGTGCGGAGATGGCCCGCTCACGGTGTGGAGCGCGATCGTTGGGGCTTCACCGCGCACCGCTTGCTGCGCTCCGATCAACGATCGGTAGCGCAGGTTGCCCTCGCCTCCGGCGCGCTCAAACCTATTGAGGCGGTCCGCGATAGCAGCGGTCCCGATTCCTACAAGCCAGGCGGCGGAGCGTCAGGGGGAGCCGGCGCGAGCGGCCGTTTTTGAACTCCTGGCGAATTGACCGATACTAGCCACAACCGGAAGGTGACCTTCCGGAGGAGGCGAGGGTCGATGATGGTCGGTCAAATACCCGCTAGGACGGCAATCTCAGCGGCTGGAATCGCGCTGGCCGCCTTGTTGACGATTCCTCTAATCCTGCACGCGCAGTCGCCCGCACCCTCCGTCGCGCCGTCACTAGGCGAGGTCACCTTCACGCGAGACATTGCGCCGATCCTGCAGCGGAGCTGTGAGAACTGTCACCGCCCCGACAGCGTGGCGCCAATGCCCCTCAGAACGTATGAGGAAGTGCGGCCCTGGGCCAAAGCGATCAAGCAGCGAACGGGAATGGGCCCGCGCGCGGGCGTCATGCCGCCGTGGTACGTCGAGAAGAACATCGGAATCCAGAAGTTCAGGAACGACCCTTCGCTGAGCGACGAGGAGATCGCCAGGATTGCCAGGTGGGCCGACGATGGGGCGCCGCGCGGCGAGGCTGCCGCCATGCCGCCTCTGCGGGTCTGGAATGACTCGACGAAGTGGGCGATTGGCGAGCCCGATCTGATCGTCAGGACGAAGGATGTGTTGGTGAAGGCGACCGCGCCCGACTGGTGGGGCGAGATTCCGCGAGTGCCGACCGGACTGACCGAAGATCGGTACGTCTCGGCGGTGGAGGTTCGTGAGGTGAACGACGCCGGCTCGACCGGCACCGGCCGCCACACGGTTGGTGGGCGATTCGTGTTCCACCACATGATCTGGGCGACGAGAGTGTTGACAGACGACTCGGCGCCGGTTGACCTGCTGAGCACGAGTGACGACAGCACGGGGTGGCCCGTTCACGAGGTCGGCCGCGAAGCCGACTTCTTCGACGCGAAATCCGCGCGCCTCCTCAAGGCCGGCTCAAGCATCGTCTCCGACTCGGTGCACCTCCACTCAAATGGCCGGGACACGACCGCGCACCTCGAGATCGCCTTCAAGTTCATGCCGCGCGGGTACAAGCCGGAGTATCGTCGCGCGACCTACGCGCTTGGCAACGGGATGGACATCGACATCAAGGCCATGGAGTCCAGCCAGCAGCTTCATGCGTACGCGCTGCTCAAAGAGAACACGAAGATTCTGTCGTTCGAGCCGCATCTGCACGCCCCCGGCGCGCGCATGTGCCTCGAGGCGATCTGGGGCTACAACATTCAAACGATCAACTGCGTTGGCTACGACCACAACTGGGTGCGCGGCTACGACTACGACGACGATTCGGCGCCGTTGCTGCCGAAGGACACCATCCTTCACATCATCGGCTACATGGACAACTCCCCGTCGAACAAGAACGTGCCCGATCCACGGAATTGGCAAGGGTCGGGGAACCGATCGGTCGCCAACATGTTCATCGACCTGGGCAACCGTGTGTTCCTGACCGACGAGCAATTCGCGGCGGAAATGGCCGCCCGACGAGAGAAGCTCAGGCTCAGTAGGAACAGCGTCGTGATTGGGTGTCCGCTCTGCAACGTCATTCCGCCGGCGCCAACGGCCGGGTCGCCGCGTCGTCAATAGCGCTGCCGTGACTCAGGTTGATCGTCTTCGCGTGAACTCGCTGGCGGCACTCCTCTTCGCCGTTTTGTGTGGCGGCACAATCCCTGGCGCACAGTCGCTGACCTATTCACGGGGACAGAACGTGTCGCCCGCCTATGAGGGTTGGGAAGAAGACGCCGATGGCTCACGCTACTTCGTGTTTGGCTACATGAATCGCAATTGGGAAGAGGAGATCGACGTTCCGGTCGGGCCGGACAATGGTTTCAACATCGGTGAGGTCGATCAAGGGCAACCCACGCATTTCCTTCCCCGACGAAATCGATTCATCTTCCGCGTTCCGGTTCCGAAGAACTTCGGCGAGAAGGACGAGCTGATCTGGACGCTCACGACAAAAGGGAAGACGGAGCGGGCGTTTGCGAGTCTTCGACTCGACTATCAGATCGACACCGTCGTTCGAGCGTCAGAGACCGGAGCGCTCGGCGCCGGCAGCAGCAGCCCCGAAGTTCGAGCCAACAAGCCACCGTCGATTGAGGTTCAGGGCCGAAAGGCCGTGACGGCACGAGTCGGAGAGCCGGTGAACCTCACCGTCATCGTCACCGACGACGGGATACCCAAGCGGCGATCGTCAGGACTTGCAGGTGCGGCTGTGTCAAACGCGGGCTCTCGACGGGATATCACGGACACGCGACCTAGCTCCGAGAATCCGGTGCGGGTCAACCGCGCGATGCTGCCGCCAGCACGCGTCACCGTCGGCAAGAACGTCGGACTGCACGTGGGATGGTTCGTCTATCGCGGCGCCGGCCGCGTGACCTTTAGCCCAGAGCAGATCATGTCGTGGGAAGATACACGCACGGGCGCGAACTCTCCGTGGGCCCCCGTATGGGCAGCGCCCGAAACGCCCAGCGACGGCAAGGTCAGTGTGCAGGCGACTTTCGATCAGCCCGGCGCCTACGTGCTCCGCGCGCGCGTCGATGATGGGGCGTTGACAGCGGACGGCCACGTGACGATAACCGTCACGCGATAGGGTCGGCATCCGTCAGAATTGTGGATTGTAGAGGCGGGTCCGCCTTCAGCTGGCGACTTCACTTCACGGCGGGTCTAAAGACCCGCCGCTACAATTCTCAAGGAGTGACCGTGAATTTCGATTGCGCGGAGGTCGCGAGCGTCGCCGTGCCCTTCATCGCGCTGACCTGCCAGAAGTAGCTTTCGGGCTCGATTGAGACGCTCGAGGGCAAGTGGACTTCGGCGGTCTTGACGAGGTCGCTCTCCCACACGACTCGACCATCGTTGCTGGTGATTCGCATGCGATAGCCGTCGGCGCCTTCGAACGGCGACCAGCGGAAGGTGTCGAAGTGGCCGGCGAAGGCGCCGCTGGGCGGCTCGTTGAGCGTGACGACAAGCGCCACGGGAGCGCCTGATGGGCCACTCTGGGCCGCAGGCGCTGATGAGCTCGATGACGAGCCGCCGCAGCCGACAGATCCGAAGAGAAGAAGGACAAAACTGGCTGAAGTAATCAGTCGCGCGAAGGTCAACACAGGAGGATTGTAGTCCAAAGCGATTCAACCCTAAATGCTAGAATCGGAAGCGGTTTGGTCGCATGAAGAAGATCTTGATCGCCAATCGCGGCGAAATTGCCGTGCGCGTAATCCGGGCCTGCCGCGACATGGGCCTCGGCACCGTCGCCGTGTATTCCGAATGCGATCGCGCAGCGCTCCACGTCAGGATGGCCGACCAGGCCTGGCCGGTCGGGCCGAGCCCGCCTCGCGAGAGTTATCTGCGGATCGATCGCATCCTTGAAGCGGCCGCAGAATCCGGCGCCGATGCGATTCATCCAGGATACGGCTTCCTTGCCGAGAACGAAGACCTCGCGGCGGCGTGTCAAGACGCGAGGCTGATCTTCATCGGTCCCACCGCTCACGCGATTCGGTTGATGGGCAGCAAGACGGCCGCTCGACAGATCGCGCAGGCGGCTGGCGTACCTGTCGTGCCTGGCACTGATCAGCCGCTCGATGAAGACGTTTCTGAGAGCGAGGTTCGGCGGATCGCCGAAGCGATCGGATACCCCGTGATGTTGAAAGCCGTCGCCGGTGGCGGCGGTAAGGGTATGCGGCGCGTGACGACCCCTGATGATCTCGCGAGCGCGCTTCGTGGCGCCCGCTCTGAGGCGCTCTCAGCCTTTGGCGATGGCTCTGTGTATCTCGAGCGGCAGCTCCTCCGGCCTCGTCACATTGAGATCCAGTTGCTCGCAGACCATCACGGTGTCGTGATCCCGTTCGTCGAACGCGAATGTTCGATTCAGCGCCGCCATCAGAAGATTGTTGAGGAGAGTCCGTCGCCGGTTGTGACGGCTGAGCTCCGCCGCCGGCTCGCGAGTGCAGCGGCGTCGATCGCCAAGGCGGCCGGTTACACCAACGCCGGCACCATTGAATTCCTCCTCGATAGCGACGGCACTTTCTACTTCCTTGAAATGAACGCGCGCCTGCAAGTCGAGCATCCGATTACCGAGCTGGTGAGTGGCGTCGACCTGGTGCAGTGGCAGATCCGGATCGCGCGCGCCGAGCGGTTGACGCTCGACCCCGAGGCGATGCTCAGCCCTCGAGCGCACGCCATCGAGTGTCGAATCTACGCCGAGGATCCCGCGAACGGTTTTCTGCCCTCTCCCGGTCGTATTCAAGGGTTGCGAGTGCCGCAGGGCCCAGGAGTGCGTGACGACAACGGTGTCTACGAAGGCGGGGAGGTGCCGATCTTCTACGACCCGATGATCTCGAAGCTCATCACGTGGGCTGACGATCGTCCACGCGCGATCGCTCGGATGAGGCGGGCACTGGCCGAATATGAGGTCCGCGGTATACGAACGACCATCCCGTTTTTTCAGTGGCTGTTGGAGCGCGACGATTTTCACAAGGCCGAGTTCGACACGACCTACATCGATCGCGTCTTCAACGGTCAGGGGCTGGCGACGGCCTGGGATGGCGACCATGAAGATCTCGCGGTGATTGCAGCGGCTGTGCACCAGTTCACCAGGTCGGATCAGACCGGCGCACCCATCGCTGCAGTCAGTCGCTGGCGGGATGTCGCGAGGTCAGAGGGCCTGCGCTGATGAGGTTTGAAGTGGAAGTCGGCGTGAAGCTCCGGACGATCAGCATCAAGCGACACGGCCACGCCTTTCGGGTCGAGGCCGATGGACGCGTCCTTCTCGTCGACGCCCGCAAGGTTGGAGAGTCGTCGTTGTCTCTGCTGGTCGGCGGCGATAACGGACACGTGCCGGCAAGGAGTGTCGATGTCGCCTTGGCGGCGCGCGAGCAGCCTGGGGTCTTTGACGTGCATGTCGGCGGGCGGGTCATTCCACTCACCATCAGACCGGCGGCAGCGTCCGGCCGTCACAACCGGCAAGTGGGCGCGTTGCACAGCGCGGGCCCGCAGCGCCTGACCGCGCCGATGCCGGGAAAAATCGTGCGTGTGCTCGTCAAGCCGGGGGATGAGGTGGCCGGCCGTCAGGGCCTTGTGGTAATCGAAGCAATGAAGATGGAGAACGAACTCCGCGCATCTCGGCCCGGGCGAGTACGGGAAGTCGCGGTGAGCCAGGGCCAGTCGGTGGACGCGGGCTCGGTCCTGGTGATCGTGGATTAAGGCCTCGATGACGATCTTGAACGGCGCGGGAGACCCGCTCGACTCTGCGGCGCCCGTCACGCAGGTGACGCCCTTCACGACTCGCGTCAAACGCGCGTTTGCCGCTGTCTATCGCTACGCCCGTCGCTTCGCGGTCAGCATTGGCGTCCTTCTGGCGGTCCTCGTTGTCTCGACGATCACCATCGACCTCGGCCCGGCGCTCAAGGCGCAGGCTGAGCGTCGCGGTGGAGAGTGGCTCGAACGAACGGTGACGATTGGACGCCTTGGCGTCCACCTGGGCCGAGGCCGGTTCGTCATCGATGAGCTGCGCGTCGATGGGCCGGCGCCCGGGGATCGACCTTGGCTTGTGGCGAAACAGGTTGAGCTGTCGCTCACCTGGGGCGCCCTGCTCAACCGCGAGGTTCTGTTCGACACCGTTGTGATGTCCGACTGGCGGATGGTGATCGAGACCTTTCCAAACGGCAGGCACACGTTGCCGCGCGTGATGGGTCCGCCGAGAGCGCCAAGCACCAGCCCGCGACGGGTCGTGACGACGCTGCAATTCGTGCAGGCGCGACGCGGTGAGGTGGTGTTCGAGGACCATGGCGTGCCGTGGGGCGCCGTCGCTCGCAACCTCGATGTCACCGTGTCCAAAGTGGTCGAGTATCGCGGTCAGGCCCGCTTTCGCGGCGGCACGATCTCCATCCAGAAGTACGAGGCGATGGCCGCGGATTTGGCGGCCAGCTTCAAGATCGTCGGCCCGCGCGTCCTGTTCGACAAGATCGACATCAAGTCGGACGGCGCGCAGTCCACGGCGACAGGTGTCCTCGATCTGTCTCGATGGCCGGAGCAGAACTACAACGTCAAATCGCACGTCCAGTTCGCGCGCATGCGAGAGATTTTCTTCGCGCGAGACACGTTCAGCCTGTCGGGCGAGGGGGATTTCACCGGCACCTATCACCTGTTCAAGGGCGGTCGAGAGCTGAAAGGGAACTTCACCAGCGGCGAGGGCGGCGTGAATGCCTATCGTTTTCCCAAGCTCGAGGGCTCGTTGATCTGGGTCCCGGATCGATTCGAAGTCACGCGCGCGACATCGGGGTTCTCGGGCGGGAAGATGGCGTTTCGATACCACATGGCGCCGCTTGGGCGTCCCGAGCGGGGCAGGGCGCAGTTCGATGTCGATTACAGCGACGTTGATTTAGCCGAGCTGACCGGGTTTTACGAGACTCGGGGCATCCGTCTCGCCGGCAAGGCCTCTGGTCGCAACGAGATGGGTTGGCCACTCGGCCGCTTCGGGGAAAAGGCCGGGCGCGGGACGATGACCGCCACGTCGTTCGGCGTGCCCCTGCAAGGCGCGCAGCTTGCGCCGACCGCGGCGGAGGCGGCTCGAGATCGTGCCCGCATCCTGGGTCCGTTTGCGAACAACACGCCGATCGCGCCGGTCAACGTCGGCGGTGAGCTCGTCTACACCTTTGATCCTGAGGCCGTGCGTTTCGAGCCGAGTCATGTCGCGACCGAAGACACCTTCGTCTCCTTCGAGGGAGCGACCGCGTGGGGCGAGCGGTCCAAGATGCCGTTCCGCGTCACGAGCCGCAACTGGCAGGAAAGCGATCGGTTCCTCTCGGGGCTCATGACCGCCTTCGGAGCACCCACCAACGCCATTCCCATCGACGGCGTCGGTCAGTTCCAAGGCGTCATGCTCGGCGCCTTCCGTCGGCCGCGCATCGAAGGCCGGATGACCAGCTCGTCGATGCGGGCGTGGGACGTGATCTGGGGCGATGTCGAGGGTGACGTTGTCGTCGAAAACGCCTACGCGAACGTCAGCCGTGCGTCGATCCGGTCTGGCCTCTCGCGCATCGATGTCAGCGGGCAGTTTTCGCTGGGGTACCCGCGTGCCGACGGCGGGGAAGAAATCGACGCCCGGATCCGGATCGAGGGTCGCGGCGTGCCCGATTTCCTCGAGGCGTTCAATCTGGAGGACTACGAAGTTGACGGCGTATTGTCGGGGGACTTCCATCTGTACGGCCAGTACACACAGCCGTTTGGCTTTGGACGCATGACAATCGATCGGGGCGCGGCGTACGGTGAGCCGTTCTCGAGCGCCGACGCGGCGCTTCGCTTCGAAGGCACCGGCGTTCGCATCGACGCGATCGACATTCGCAAGGGCGGCGGCGCGGTCACCGGCGCGTCGTACGTCGGGTGGAACGGGACCTACGCGTTTGACGTCGATGCGCGACGTGTCGCGGCCGACACGCTGGCGCTGACGGCGTTTCCTGGCTATCCACCTCTAACCGGTGTGCTCGAGTTCAACGCGTATGGAAGCGGCAACTTCGAAACGCCGCGTTACGACGTCAAAGCGAGCGTTACCGATCTCTTTGTCGGCGACGAGGGCATCGGTCAGATCAGCGGGCGGTTGTCGGTCCGCGACACGCTCGTCACCTATGAGTTCGAGGCGGCGTCCTCGCGTCTCGCCGTGTCAGGCGCCGGTCGCGTCGAGCTGAACGATGAGATGGACGCCGAGCTGTCGTTCCAAGTGACCGATACCTCGCTCGATCCCTACTTTCGCGCCATTCAGCCGGGCTTCTCGCCGTTCACGTCGGCAGTGGGCAGCGGGACCATCCGCGTGGTCGGCGAGCTCTACAACCCGAACGCGCTGCGTGTCGACACGACGGTCGACCGGCTCGAGATGAAGTTTCTCGACTACCGGCTGCGCAACGATCGGCCCATTCACGTCAGCATCGACCGCCAGATGCTGCAGGTGGATTCGCTCAAGCTCGTTGGCGACGAGACCGAAATCGACCTGATCGGGTCGGTCGATCTGCCGCGCCAGACGCTTGCGCTGCAGGCCAGCGGCGCGGCCAACCTGGCGGTGCTTCAAGGATTTGTGCCAAACCTTCGGGCCTCAGGCCGCGCAGAACTGTCGGCACGAATCAGCGGTACCCAAAGCGAGCCCATCATTTCGGGCAACGCACTTCTCACCGACGGGCGGCTCAGACAATTCGATTTTCCACATGCGCTCGAGAACCTGAACGGCATTCTCACGTTCAACGAATCTGGCGTGCGGCTCGACGGGATCACCGGCCGGCTTGGAGGTGGTCTGGTCCGATTCGGGGGTCGTGTCGGTGTCTTCGGCTACAAGTTGAGCGAGTTCGACGTGACCGCGGCCGGCGAGGATCTTCGACTCCGATTCCCAGAGGGGATGCGCTCAACGGTTGACGCGAATCTTGCGGTGCAGGGGCCTGTCGAATCTCCGACGGTTACCGGCACGGTGCTCGTCAAGAGCGCGAACTGGTCGCGGGAGTTTGACGCGACCTCCGGTCTCTTCAGCGGCTTGACGACTGGGAGTGACTTGCCGCTCGTGGTGATTCCCGGCCAGGTGGCCGACCCTGGCTCCGCGCTTCGGTTCGATGTCCGCATCCTGGCGCCGTCGAGTGTGCGGATCGAAAACGATCAAGCCCGCATTGTCGCGAGCAGCGATCTCACTCTTCGTGGCACATTCGAGCGACCGTTGCTCTTCGGGCACGCCGACATCGATCGTGGGGAAGTGGAATTCGAAGGCCGGCGGTATCTGGTCACCCGCGGCACCCTCGATTTCGCCAACCCCAATCGCATTCAGCCCTTCTTCGACGTCGAAGCTGAAACCCGCGTGCGCGTGCCCGGTCAGACCTACCGGATCATTCTGCGGATGGCTGGCACCACCGAGCGGCTCCAACCAGAGTTCTCCTCCGATCCCCCGCTCGCGTCGCTCGACATTCTCACGCTGCTCTTCAGCGATCGGGCGCCGAGCGGCGACGTCGAGCTGGCCGGGCTGCAGCGGCCCAACGAGCGCGAACAGCGCCTGGTCGAAGCGCGGGCGGCGCGCGCGCTCACCGGCGCTCTGTCAGCCGAGGTCGGGAAAGTCGTGGAGCAGACATTTGGCGTCGATACGTTCCAGATTACGCCGCTGCTGTCCGATCCCTACCAGCAATCGGCGCGGCTCAACGTGAACCCGACGGCCCGCGTCACGATTGGCAAACGCATTTCGGATCGGATCTTCCTCACCTATGCTCGGACGTTGTCCTCGTCCACGCGCGACGAGATCATCCTGCTCGAGTTCGATTCGAGCGACACGCTTTCATGGGTGCTCTCGCAGAACGAAGATCGTACCTACGCCCTCGAGGTTCGCAAGAGGCACACGTTCTGATGCCGTGGCGTGTCACCTTCGCCGCGGTCGCCATCGGGCTCCTGTCGGCGGCGGTCTCGGAGGCGAACGTTGAACAGTATGCAGGCCGCATCATCGTCGACCTTCGCGTTGAAGTGGCTGGACAGATCACCACCGAGACGTCAATCCTGCAAGTCATCGAGACACGAGTTGGGGAACCGTTCTCGATGCTCGCGGTCCGTTCCACGATCGATCACTTGGTCGGGATAGGCCGGTTCGAAGACGTTCGAGTTGAGGCCTCGTCTTCAACCCAGGGAGTGGCGCTCCGATGGTCATTGGTTCCGATTCGCCGGATCGTTCTGGTCACAGTGAATGGCGGCGCCGGCTTGTCGGACTCCGACGTTCGAACCGAGATGGCAGAACGTTATGGCCTCCAACCGTCGGCGAGCCGCATCAACGACATGGTGAGCGCCGCGCGGTCGCTCTATGCGGAACATGGGTATCGCAGTGCGGTCATCACCCCTCGACTCGTCGAGCGGAACTCACCAGAGCGCTTGGAGCTGGTCCTGGACGTCGTCGCGGGATTCCGCACGACCGTGGCGGCGACCAAGGTTCAAGGGAATGCCGGCGAGTCAACGGCGGCCCTGCTCCGGCGACTCGACCTGAGGCCGGGACGCCCCTTCGACGGACCCGCACTGACGGCGCGACTTGCCTCGTATGAGGACGACTTGCGCGGTCTTGGCTATTACGAGGCGCGTCTCCGTGAGACGCACGAGTTCGCAGCCGATGGCCGGTCGGTCAACATCACCTTGGAGATCGAGCGCGGCCCTCGGGTGCGCGTCGTCATCGCGGGCGATCCCTTGCCTGATACACAACGCGAAGCCTTAGCGCTGATTCGACAAGAACGGCAGGTCGATCTGGACCTGCTCGAGGACGTGGGCCGCGGCATCGAGGCGTCGCTGCGTCGTCAAGGGTATCGATCGGCCGAAGCGACCTTCGTGCGCGAAGCGCGAGGAGCTGAGGTCGTGCTCACGTTCACCGTGGCGCGCGGACCGCTGCACCGCGTTGGCACCGTCGATGTGGCGGGACTGAGCGCGTTGGCTCGCGCCGACATCGCACCCGTCCTCCCGCTCAAGACGGGCGAGGCGTTTGTCGACGCGCGCGTCGCCGCCATCGCGACGGGGCTCACTGAGCTCTACCGCGTTCGTGGATTTGCTCAGGTCTCGGTGAAGCCGGATCTTCAATTGCTGCCCCCCGAGACCGACGCGGGTGTCTCGTTCCGTCCGGTCGCCGTTGGTTTCGACATTGTCGAGGGCCCACGCACGGTGGTCAGCGCCATTCGGATCGAAGGTGCATCGGTCTTTGAAGAGGATCGCATTCGCGCGCTCCTGGGCCTTGCGGCCGGCCGGCCGTTTTATCGACAGCAGCTCAGCGCCGACCGTGATGCGATCGAGGCCGCGTATCGCGCGCAGGGCTTTCAACGCGCCTCGGCCACCCCACAGCTGACGTTCGAAGCTGGCGGCAGCCAGGTTTCCATCGCGTGGATCCTGGTAGAGGGGCAGCAGATCCACGTAGATGAAGTTCTGATCACCGGAAACTTCCGCACGAACACCGCCTTGATTCGTCGGGAAATGACGCTCACGCCTGGAAGTCCGCTGAGCGACGACGCGCTGGTCGAGAATCAGCGGCGGATCGCGGCGCTCGGACTCTTCCGTCGAGTTCGGTTGAGGGAGCTGCCGCGCGCCGGTGATGCCACCAGAGACATCCTCGTCGAGGTGGAGGAGACCGACCCCACGACCGTCAGCGTCGGCGGTGGTTTGGAGGTCGGCCGGCGCTATCGGCCCGGCGAGGTGCGCGGAGATGCCTCCGAGCGCCTGGAAATCGCGCCGCGCGGCTTCTTTGACATCAGCCGCCGCAATCTCTGGGGCAAGAATCGTTCGGTGACACTCTTTGGCCGCTTGACGCTTCGCCCGCGTGACCCGGGAGCGGAGAACACGGACCCGACCGACACCGGAGGCTACGGCTTCAACGACTACCGCGCGCTTTTTACATTTCGGGAACCCCGCGCGCTCGGCACTGGTGGCGACGCGCAATTGAACGCCTTTGTCGAGCAAGGCGTTCGCTCGAGCTTCAACTTCAATCGGAAGGGCGTGAGCGCCGACTACGCGCGCCATCTGAACGCCACCGTGACGGTCAGCGGACGCTACACGTTCGACTACACGAAACTGTTCGACACGAAGATTCTGCCCGAGGATCAGCTGCTGATCGACCGGCTGTTTCCCCAGGTGAAGCTGTCGAAGCTCTTTGGCGCCGTCCTGCGTGACTCGCGAGACGATGTGCTGGATCCGCAGCGCGGGGCAGTCATCGGTCTCGATGGATCCGTCGCCGCCCGTGCCATGGGGTCAGAAGTGGGGTTTGCCCGAACGTTCGTACAAGGCTTCTGGTATCGCCGTTTGCCGGGCCGAGGATTTGTGTTCGCCGCCGGTGCACGCCTTGGCTTGGCGGCCGGATTTCCCCGCGAGGTGCCGCGCGTTGATGAGTCCGACCAACCCCTCGTCGGGCCCGATAGCTCTCCAATTGTGGATGTGGTCAAGGACCTTCCGGCGAGCGAACGCTTCTTCGCGGGCGGCGACACGACCGTCCGCGGTTTTGCGCTCGATCGTCTGGGTACGCGCGAAACACTCGACCCGCAAGGGTTTCCGCAAGGCGGCAATGGCCTGGTGGTGCTGAATGCCGAAACCCGAGCGCCGTACTGGAAAGACCTCCAGTTTGTCTGGTTTGTCGACGCGGGAAATGTGTTCAAGCGTGCGAATGACATTCGCTTGGACGAGCTGCGCGTCTCGAGCGGATTTGGCGTGCGGTATCGATCGCCGATCGGCCCCCTCCGAGTTGACTGGGGTGTGAAGGTCAGCACTCGCCTGCTGTTGACCGGTGGGCGGGAATCGGCGAGCGTCTTCCACATCTCCCTTGGGCAAGCGTTCTGATGATGCGATCTGCTGCTCGCTTCGTCGTTGGCATCTGCGTCATCGGTGTGATCTGCGCCATCCGGGTTGCGGCGCAACCCGGTGAGCTCATCGAGCGGACGCTGGCGATTGTCGGGGGACAAGTGATTACGCTCGCCGACACACGAGCCACAATCGCGCTTGCGCTGATCGATATCGGCAAGCCAGCCGACTCCGTGGACGGCGCGACGACGTTGTTGGTGGAGCGCGAGCTGATTCTGCGTGAAGTGCAGCGCTACGCGCCGCCAGAGCCGGCCGCCAGCGCGATCGACGCTCGGGTCGAGAGCGTGCGCCAGCGGTTTCCAGACGCAGACACGCTCAACCGCACACTCGAGTCGACCGGCTTCAGCGACGTCCGCCTTCGTGCCTGGGTCCGCGATGACCTTCGCATTCAAGCGTACTTGTCACAGCGATTCGCGGCGGCTGGTGTGCCGACCGAACAAGAGATCGCGCTCGCGTTCACGTCACGGCGAGCTGAGTTCGAGAAGGCCGGCACGAGCTTCGAACAAGCGGCGCCGCTTCTGCGTGAACAACTCTCGGCGGCGCGGCGAAAGGAGTTGATTGCGGACTGGGTCGCCGATCTTCGCCGGCGCACCGAGGTGGTGCTGCTGAAATGACGCCACGGCGGCCGCGGGCTTAGCGAAAGACCGCGCGAACCAATTCGCCAGAGTTGAACAGACTGTGACTGACGATGCTGGCGGTGGCGCTGCCGCGCGAGAGTGAGATCCAGCCCCACAATGCGCCCAGGATCGCCGTGATCACCGCCGCGTCCCACCCTTGAAGCGTGTGTCCGAGGCCGAAGGCGGCACTGGTGATCACCAGCCCCACTCGGGCGCCGCCGAGATCCTGTTGAAAGCGATGCAGCAGGAAGATGCGCTGCAGCTCTTCCCGCAGACCGCCGGCGACGATGACGACGAAGAGGAAGGCGAAAAGCCCCGTCTGCGATCCCAGCAAGCCCTCGAGCGGATTCTGCTCGACGTTGTGCAGCTGTGGCGCAACCAGGCGAATGGCGATGCTCGTGGTCAAGACGACCAGCAGGACGAGCGGCAGCGAAACCATTCCCACGATCGCCTCCGAGACGAGCGGGCGGCCGCCGAAGAACACCGTCGCCGGCCGTTCGCCGCGCTGGCGGATCAGCCAAATCACCAGGCTCAGGAGCAACACGGTATCCAAGAGCGACAGTGCGAAGACGAATGTGGCCGACAGCGATCCGCTCGTCGTTCGTGGCGTGATGCCGACGGCCTGCAGTACAGCGCCGAGTAGAAGCTGACTCGGATAGCCGGAGCACAGGATGACTTCCCCGACTGAGCGCCACGGCGTTGGTTGCGACGTGATCGCGGGCTCTGGCGGAGGGGTGCTCAACGAGTCGGGTGCTGTCGAATCGGGCAGCATCGGATCGCGGTACGTATTGCGATGGTACACTCGGAACGTGCCCGAATCGGCCTCACGTTCAACCGACCGGGTCCTCATTGTCGAGGACGATCCCGCGACCCGAAGCGGGCTGACCGAGCTTGTGCGCTCCTGGGGATTCACGGCGGAGGGCGCGGCCGATGGATCGGACGCCCTGGCGCGCGTCACATCGTTCCGGCCCTCGATCGTCGTGTCCGATTTGATCATGCCGAAGATGAACGGCCTCGATTTGCTCAAAGCCATCAAGGCCGATTCCGAGGACGTGAAGGTCATCCTGCTCACCGCGCAGGGCACCGTCGATACTGCCGTCGAAGCCGTGAAAGCCGGCGCTGAGGACTACCTCACCAAGCCGCTCGATCCGACGCGATTGCAGCGGCTGCTGGAGCGGCTCGCCGAAATCAACAAACAAAAGCGCGAGAACCAGGCGCTGCGCCGCCAGCTGAGCGAGCGCGGACGGTTCGGCAAGATCATCGGCCACAGCCAGGGGATGCGTGCCCTCTATCAGGTGCTCGAGCAGGCCGCGCCCACGCCGGCGTCGATTCTGATCTTGGGAGAGTCGGGTACCGGCAAAGAGCTGGTGGCGCAAACCATTCACCAGTTGTCCCCGCGCGCAGCGGCGCCGTTTGTCGGGATCAATTGCGCGGCGATTCCGGAGACCTTGCTGGAAAGCGAGATCTTCGGACACGAGAAAGGCGCGTTCACGGGCGCGACGGATCGACGGGCGGGCTGCTTTGAGCTGGCCGACCACGGCACGTTGTTTCTGGACGAAATCGCCGAGATGACGCCCGCCACGCAAGTGAAACTGCTGCGCGTGCTGCAGGAGCGGCGCTTTCGCCGGCTCGGCGGCCGCGTCGAACAGGACGTGGACGTGCGTGTGATCGCGGCCACCAATATCGATCCCGCGATCGCCATACGCGACGGCAAGCTGCGCGATGACCTGTATTACCGGCTGAACGTCTTTACCGTGGCGCTCCCGCCGCTTCGCGATCGCAAAGACGATCTGCCGCTGCTGATCCAGTCGTTCATCGACGAATTCAACGCGCGCGACCACCACTCCGTGCGAACTGTCACCAGCGACGCAATGCGGATGCTGCAGCAGTACGACTGGCCGGGCAACGTGCGCGAATTGCGGAACGTGATCGAGCGCGCGACGATTCTCGCGCGCGGTGATTTGATCGAGGCGGCCCATCTGCCGCCTCTTGGACCTCCGCGCGGGGCGCCGGCCACCGCCACTCCTGCAGGGTTGACGATCGCGCCCGGCATGACCGTCGACGAGGCCGAGCAGAAGCTCATCCTGGCGACCCTCGAGGCGTCGGGTGGCAATAAGACCCGCGCGGCGGAGACGCTCGGGATCAGTCTGAAGACGTTGCACAACAAGCTGAATAGGATGAAGGAATCGGGTTAACCAAGCCCGTAGCGGGTTGCGCTCTAGCGCCTAGGCCCGCCTCCGCTCGCGCGGGTTTCACTTGCGAGCTTCGGCGAGGTCTCGCCGGAGCGGCCTACGGCCGCGGCGGCGGACACTTTAGGCACCTTATTTTGTGATGCTGTCGATCAAGCAGAAGCAGGTGCTGGGCGTCACCTCCATGGTGACGGTGCTCGTCATCGTGCTCAGCGTTCTACACCTGGCGTCGCTGGCCAGCACGCGGCTCCAGGAAAGCCGCGCGCGCGCGGAGCTGTTGGCCTACGCGGTCTACCACCAACTGCTCGACGTCGTCTCGACTCAGGAAAACGCCTACCAGGAGATTCGCTCGAGCCGGAGTGTTCAGTCTTCCCTCGAGGCAGCGATCTATTCGGCGGACGTCACCGACGCGCTGATTGTGGACACAACGGGAACGGTCGTTGCCGCCAGCGCGCCCGGACTCGTCGGCCAGACCGTGCCGCCGCGCCTGACGCTGACCGATGTGCTCGCGTCAAATCCGCTGGCGCAACTGCGTGCCGTCTACGCCACCGGCCAGACGCTCGAGCTGAGCCAGCCAATCGAGCTGGCCGAGACGCCGTTCGGGGAAATTCGAATTGGCTTGTCGCCCGTTCTGGTGCGCAGCGACCTGAATCGAGCCCTGACGCCGGCCGCCCTCGCCGCCGGGGCGTCAGTACTGATTGCGGCCTTCGTGTCCATGTTGCTCGCTCAGATCGTCCTGCGGCCCATTCACGTGATTCAGAGCGGCCTGTCGCGGCTTGGCGGCGGCGACCTCGGGGCACGGCTGGACTTGCGAGACGAGGAATTCCGCGACCTCGGCGACGTGTTCGACCGGCTGACGGCGCAGCTTCGCGCCGCCGCGCCGAGGGGCGTTGAGCGATCGCGGATGATGGAACTGTCTCGACAGGTGGCCGCCCTTGGCCGTCACACCACCGGTGTTGCGCACGAGGTGAAGAACCCGCTGAACGCCATGACCATTCACCTCGAGCTGCTGAAGCAGAAGCTGGCCGGCTCGGAGCCGTCGAGCGCGGCGCCGCACGCCGACGTGATTGGCCAGGAGATCAAGCGCCTCGACGAGGTCGTGCAAAGCTTCCTTGCGTACGTGCGGCCTGTGGAGGCGTCGTTTGCGCCCGTGGCGATCTCCTCGCTGCTCACCAGCGTGCTCGATGCCGTTCGCACCGAAGCCGAGCGGGCGGGCGTCACGCTGAACAAGACGTGCGGCGATGCGACATTACAAGTGGAAGGCGATTCCACCCTGTTGCGGCAGTCGTTCTTGAACCTGGCCCAGAACGCGATCCACGCGATGCCTCGCGGCGGCGTGCTTTCCATCGCATGCAGAGCTCTTGGAGACGGACGCATCGCCATTCGCGTCGAAGACTCGGGCTCGGGCATCCCGCCCGAGCACTTGTCACGAATCTTCGACCTCTACTTCACGACCAAGCCGCGCGGAACCGGCGCCGGCCTTCCGGTGGTGTCGCGGACGATCGAATTGCACAACGGCAGGATCGATGTCGAGTCGACCGTCGGAAAGGGGACGACGTTCGTTGTGACGCTTCCGGGCACGGGTTCTACGGGTGCAGGTGCGACGGGTTCTACAGGCTCCACTGGTGCTGCCGCGTCGCCAAGCACAATGCCGGTGAGTTCGGGCGCTTCGACGGGACTACAATTGCGGTGATGCGTCGCGCTCTCCTCTGCGTGATCGTGTTGCTGTCGGCCTCGCTCGGCGCGTGTGCCGCCAAAGCGCAGACAGTGAGCGTCGAACCAGAGATGCCGGTACTCGATCCACCGCCCCCGCCGCCGCGCGTCGTGGCGGTGTACGAGGAGGAAGTCGACGAGCCGGAACCGGCGCCGGTGGCGCCCACCACGGAAAAGCCCCCGACTCCTGCGCGCCCGGCCGCAAGGCCCGCCCGACCCGAGAGTCGTGTTGATCCGCCGCGCGTCGACCTTGGAAAACCCGCTGTGCCTCCGCCGCTTGTGCTTGCGCCGAAGCCTGGGACTGAGATGCAGACCGAAGCCGCCATTCGAGATCTGCTGACGCGGGCGGGTCGAGACCTGTCCCGTGTGAATCCCGCCTCGCTCAGCGCCGATGGCAAGGCGCAATTCGAGACGGCGCAGCGGTTTCTCCACCAGGCCGACGAGGCGCTCAAGACCCACAATCTGGTTTTTGCCAGCAAACTCGCCGACAAGGCCGCGACGCTCGCCTCCGTCTTCGCTCGCTAGATCGTGTCGGCATCATCTGCGGCATCGGTGGCGCGGCCGGCGGTTTACCTTGCGGAAACTTTTTCGTTAAGCGAAAATCTAACGAAGGAGGATGATTACTCGGGAAATCCACGATATCTTGCGTCCGACCTAAAACAAAGGCGCAACATTTTGTGGTTTCCTTGTTGACAACAAAAAAACACGGGCGCATATTGGGCGTCGCGCGAAAATGAGTTTCAGTCGTCAGGCTCCTCCCGGCGCCCCGAACGGCTGAAACGAAATCGTAGCCCGAGGCAAAGTAGAGCGCCGATTTCAGCACTCAGTCGCGCGACCAAAGCCAATTGAGCGACACGGGTTTGATTCAAATTGGGCGATCGCCCCACAGGGGAGGGGTGTCGCCGAGCGGAGGAAGCATGCAAGAAGGCGATGCTCCAAAGTTGTCAGCCGCACCGGCCGGACAAACAATGAGTTCGTCAGCCCCCATCGAATCGGCAGCCAGGACAGCGGAAGCTTCCCCCGGTTTGGAATTCCCTCGGTTCTTCACGCAGCCTGGAGAAGACCCCTTCGATCACGTCGAGTGGGAGCTGCGCGATGCGGTGATTGGCAACGAGAAAGGCCACGTCGTCTTCGAGCAACGTGGTGTCGAGATGCCGAAGGCCTGGTCACAGCAGGCCACCAACATCGTCGTCTCCAAGTACTTCCGCGGCCACGTCGGATCTCCCGACCGCGAGCGCTCGGTGAAGCAGCTCATTGGCCGCGTGGTCGACACGATCACGGACTGGGCGAGACGGCAGCGGTACTTTGCGTCGATGTCGTCGCTGTCGGCGTTCAGCGACGATCTGAAGCACCTGCTCCTCCATCAGCAAGCCGCGTTCAACAGCCCCGTGTGGTTCAACTGCGGCTTCGAGAGAGCTCCGCAGTGCTCGGCCTGCTTCATCAACTCGGTCGAAGACACCATGGAGTCGATCCTCGGTCTGGCCAGGACCGAAGGGATGCTCTTCAAGTTTGGGTCGGGCACCGGCAGCAATCTGTCGGCGATCCGCTCGTCGAAGGAATTGCTCGCGGGCGGGGGCACGGCGTCGGGGCCCGTCTCGTTCATGAAGGGCTTCGACGCGTTTGCCGGCGTCATCAAGTCGGGCGGCAAGACGCGGCGCGCCGCGAAGATGGTGATTCTCAACGCCGACCATCCCGATGTCGTCGAGTTCATCAACTGCAAGGTCGAGGAAGAAAAGAAGGCCTGGGCGCTCATCGACGCCGGCTACGACGGCTCATTTACAGGTACTGCGTACTCATCGGTGTTCTTCCAGAACTCGAACAACTCCGTGCGCGCCACCGACGAGTTCATGCGAGCCGTGCTCGACGATGGGTTGTGGCAGACGCGGACGGTGACGACCAACGAGGTGTTGGACACCTATCGCGCGCGCGACCTCATGCACCTCATCGCCGAGGGCACGTGGGTGTGCGGCGATCCGGGGATGCAGTTCGACACGACCGTCAACGAGTGGCATACCAGCCCGAACACCGCCCGCATCAACGCCAGCAACCCGTGCTCCGAGTACATGTTCCTGGACGACTCGGCGTGCAACCTGGCGTCGCTCAATCTGATGACCTTCGTCCGTGACGATGGGGAGTTCGACGTCGAGGCCTTCCGTGCGGCGTGCCGGACGCTTATCACGGCGCAGGAGATTCTGGTCGACAACGCGAGCTATCCGACCAAGGCGATCGAAAAAAACAGTCACGCGTACCGGCCGCTCGGTCTGGGCTACGCGAATCTCGGCGCGCTCTTGATGTCGCGCGGTCTGCCCTACGACAGCGACGCGGGACGCGACTATGCGGCTGCCATCACGGCAGTCATGACCGGCGAGGCCTACGCGCAGTCGGCCCGCATCGCACGCGATCAGGGCGGGCCGTTTGCCGGCTATGCGATCAACCGTGAGCCGTTCCTCCGCGTGATGCGGAAGCATCGTGAGGCGATCAAGGGCATCAATGCCAAGAACACTCCGGCCGATCTCTACAACGCCGCCTGGCAAGTCTGGGATGAAGCGGTGGATCTCGGTGACGACTTTGGCTATCGCAACGCGCAAGCCACGGTGCTCGCGCCAACGGGCACCATCGGCTTCATGATGGACTGCGACACGACCGGCGTGGAGCCGGACATCGCGCTCGTGAAGTACAAGAAGCTGGTCGGCGGCGGCATGATGAAGATCGTCAATCAGACGGTCCCGATGGCCCTCAGCCGGCTCGGCTACACGGCCTCGCAGGTCGACGACATCGTCCACTACATCGACGAGCAGGAGACCATCGAAGGCGCGCCGCACCTGCTCGAGCGCGACCTGCCCGTGTTCGACTGTGCCTTCAAGGCGTCCAGGGGCGAGCGGTCCATCCACTACATGGGCCACATCAAGATGATGGGTGCGACTCAGCCGTTCATCTCCGGCGCCATCAGCAAGACGGTCAACGTGCCGAAGGACGCCTCGGTCGAGGACATCGAACAGGCGTACATCGAATCGTGGCGTCTTGGCGCGAAGGCGATTTCGATCTACCGCGACGGCTCCAAGCGCACGCAGCCGCTGAACACGTCGAAGGACGCGTCCTACGAAGCCAAGGACACCGGCTCGAAGGAAGTCGTGGCGGCGGCGGTCGCCTCAGCGCTGGCGAATCGCGCGCCCGTGCGACGCAAGCTTCCAGACGAGCGTCAAGCCATCACGCATAAGTTCGACATCTCGGGCCACGAAGGGTACGTCACCGTCGGCCTTTTCGAAGATGGTCAGCCGGGTGAGATCTTCCTGGTGATGGCGAAAGAGGGCTCGACCATCTCTGGCTTTGCCGACGCGTTCGCGCAGGCGATCAGCTACGCCTTGCAGTACGGCGTACCGTTGCAGGCCCTCGTGGACAAGTTCAGCCACGTGCGCTTCGAGCCGTCGGGTATGACGAAGAACCCCGACGTCCGCTTCGCCAAGTCGATCGTCGATTACATCTTCCGCTGGATGGCGTCGAAATTCCTTTCGCCCGAAGCGCAGTATCGTGCGGGCGTCAACAACCGTGACGACGCCGCGTATGCCGAAGCCGAAGTGCCGGCGCCCAGAGTCACGCCGACGGCGACGGCGAACGTCAGCGCCACCGGGGCGATCGTCCCGTCGCTCACGACGATCCAGAACCAGGAGGACGCGCCGCCGTGCACCACCTGCGGGTCGATCATGGTCCGGAGCGGTGCATGCTACAAGTGTGAGAACTGCGGGACCACGAGTGGCTGCGCTTAGATAACCACGAGAAGGACGAACCACGAATCACGACTTACACGGACGGGGCCGAACCTGTAGAACCTGTCGAACCTATAGAACCTGTTAGGTGAGGCTGACGAGACCACGGGCCAAGGCAAATCCCCGGCCCGTCGTTTCTTACAGCGAGAAGAGACTGGCCTCGTCGGGAATCTGCGTCGCTTCGCGAGCGACTATCCAGTACTCGACCTCGACGGTCGTATGTGCAGGGACCCACCGGTAGGTCGGGACACCGAACATCGATCCACGATCGACCATTTGTCGCCGCGTCTCGGGAAACGGCGAGACACCGAATTCCATCCCTCGAGTGACGGCCTTTCGATTCCAGGGTGCCTGCACCCGGCTTCGGTTTTCTTCCCAGATCCCCATCCACGGAAAGTCCGACCGCTTCCACGAGTAACCAAACACAAGACTCAGGGCCGGTGTGAACGCGACGAAGAACGCGTCCTCGCGCGCAGGGTCCATCAGATGCGCGGTGTAGGCGCTTGACGCAGTTCGTCTTGAATAGACACGGAGATCGGCCGTCGCTCCGTCGATCTCAGGCGCCGCTGGCCAATTGAACTCCGCTCCAGCCGATAGGTAGTCGCCCGCGCCAAACTGCGTTTCGAAGACTTTCGAGCGCGTCGCGCTCGACCGAAACTCGGTTTCCCCATGGCGGAGAAACGGCGGAGCCAGCGTCACGTGCTCGGTCCAGCCAATGGGACGATCACAGCCAGTCATGTTGCGAACCGATTCACGCACGCGCACCAGGTCGTCGACCAAGCTTAACGTGCGACGGACGTGAAGCGCCGCCATCGGCAGGGCCGCGTCCATCCTCAACTCACTGGCACTGA
This sequence comes from Vicinamibacterales bacterium, assembly GCA_050747925.1. Lineage (GTDB taxonomy): Bacteria > Acidobacteriota > Vicinamibacteria > Vicinamibacterales > UBA2999 > 12-FULL-67-14b. The sequence continues at coordinate 18,512 of JBOGIV010000277.1, read as the reverse complement.
CATCGATCGCATAGCAGACGATAGACGCTTCGCCGTGCGCCGTGAGCCCAGCGGCACCTTCGGCGTCCGATGGTCCACCAAAGATGTCGAGACACAGGTTGTGGCCCATGATGCCGGCCAGCAATCGGGCGTCCGCTCCGATGCCGAACGCGGGATGCTTGAGCGGATCGAACTGCGACGGTTCGACCGATTCCCAGTGCGGCACCCACAGTGGGCTGACGCCGCTTTTCTTGTGCAGGACCTCGGCGACGTGACCGCCTTCTTCGAGCACCGTGACGCGCAACGTGTCGTTCTCAATCGACTCCGACCGGCGTCCAAGGAACTGTTTCGGCATGGGCGCGCGAATCTTAGCGCAGTCCACGGCCGCGTTGGTTTCGCTCCGCGCAACGGCTAGGCCCTGTTCTCTATCGCCGCGGCGTGTCTCTCCCACTCAGCGTTTTGCATCGTGATACAAGCGACTTCCGGCTCTTTAGCCTTGCCGCGCTCAGAACCAATGAGTAACGTGCCCTCTCGCCATGCAGGGAGTTGTGTCGGCGTTTCTCTTCGCTTTGTTGCTCGCGTTCTCCATCGTGTGGCCAGTCGTCGCACAGGGCGTGCTGCCGGACGGTCCTGGCAAAGACGTTACCGTCAGTGCGTGCGGGCAGTGTCACGCCCCGGAGATCGTCGCGTCGGTGCGGCTCACGCCGGACGGCTGGCGCGAGACGTTGACGGCGATGGTCGAACGCGGCGCGAAGGCCAACGAGCGCGAGCTCGAAACGATCTTCACGTACGTCTCGACACACTTCAAGGGTGAGGCCGAAAAGCCACTGAACGTGAACACGGCCACGTCGGTGGAGCTTGAAAGCGTGGCCGGTCTGCTGCGCAAGGAGGCGGCGGTGCTCATCGCGCACCGCGAGAACGTTGGGCCCTGCAAGAAGCTCGACGATCTCAAGAAGGTTGCCGGCCTCGACTACAAGAAGATCGAAGCGCGCAAGGATCGTCTCGTCTGCATGTGACGTGCGATCGGTCGCTCGAGACAACCACGGATAGGATGTCGCATGGTCGATCGGTCTCAGATTCAGGACGCGCTCGGCGCCGCTGATGGAGTACTACGGCTAGAGCCCGCGTGGGTCCCGCGCACCTTCATGCATCCGGGGCGGCGACTCCGGCTGCATCCCGACGATCTCTACGCGCTCGGCGCGCACCGGGGCGGGATCAACGAGCGATGGTTCTCGTCGACCACCAACGCCGACAACGGTCCTGGTACTCCATCGGATGAGGGACTGAGCTACGCGCGCGCCGAGAACGGCCGGCGGTTCCTCTTGAAGCACGCCGTCGAGGTCGCGGGGGATCTTCTCCTCGGATCACCGGTCATGGATCGCGAAGGCGGCTGGAACGTGCTCTGTAAGTTCTTCGACAACATGGGGCCGATTCCACATCACCTGCATCAGACCGATGCGCAGGCCAAGCTCGTCGGCCGCAAGGGAAAACCTGAGGCGTATTACTTTCCTCCTCAGTACAACCAGATCGAGAACAACTTCCCGTACACGTTCATGGGTCTCGAGCCCGGCACGACGAAAGACGATGTGCGGCGATGTCTCGAGAACTGGAACACCGGTGACAACGGGATTCTGTATTTGTCACGCGCGTTCAAGCTGCAGCAAGGCACTGGGTGGCAAATTGATCCGGGCATTTTGCATGCGCCCGGCTCGCTGGTCACTTACGAGCCACAGGTTGCCAGCGACGTGTTCGCGATGTTTCAGTCGATCGTGGAAGGCCGTGCGATCGATCGCACCCTGCTCACCAAAGATGTGCCGTCCGAGAAGCATCACGATCTCGATTTTCTCGTCGGGCTGCTCGAGTGGGACGCGAACGTCGATCCGGAATTCGCCCAACACAACCGCGTGTTTCCGATCCCGGCGCATCCATTCGAAGCGACCGAGCCTGGCGGGTTCCGCGAGCGGTGGGTGTGTTACGGGACCGGTTGGTATTCAGCGAAGGAACTGACCGTGCTGCCGGAGCGCACGGTCACGATCATCGACAGCGCTGCGTACGGGATCATTGTGACGCAGGGCTCTGGCATGTTCGGCCCATTGCGGGTGTCGACGCCCGCGATGATTCGCTTTGGCGACATGACCGAGGATGAACTGTTCGTCTCTGCTGCAGCGGCGCAGAGGGGCGTGCGCATCGAGAACCTGAGCGCGATCGATCCGCTCGTGATTCTGAAACATTTCGGCCCGGGCAATCCCGACGCCGAACCGCTTCGCCGACTGAGGAAACAATCATGACGACGTCTCGACACATCTGGCCCGCAATTCACAACGCGATGTGGCCTGGCCTCGTAGGCAAGGGGCCCGATTCTGAACCACCGATCGATCTCGACACGATGCTCGATCTCACCGCGGCTGCGGCGACCAACGGCGTCAGATTCGACGGGGTCGATCTGTTTCTGTTCGACCCGCACGTCAGCATCGATTCGACCGACGAAGACCTCAAACGCCTCCGCGACAAGATCGCCACACGTGAATTCGTGGTTGGCTCGCTGGTGGCGCCCGTCTGGCCACCCACCGGTGGCGGCGCAGCCATGGGCAGCGCCGAGGATCGAAAGAACTTCGTCACGCAGGTTCGCAAAGCCTGCGCAATCGGACGGAAGCTGAAGGACCTCGGCATTCGAACCTATGGAGTCGTTCGCATCGATTCCGCATCGAGCCCCAGTGAATGGGCTCGCGACCCGGCTGGCAATACCCAAAAAATCGCCGAGACGTTCACGGAGGCCTGTGAGGTTGCCGAAGATTACGGGGAAGCACTTGCCGCCGAAGGCGAAATCTGCTGGGGTGGCATGCATAGTTGGAAACGCATGACCGAGCTGCTCGAAATGGTGAATCGTCCCAAGACCCTTGGCTTCCAAGCCGACATGGCGCACACGCTGCTGTACACGATGGGCTACAACGCGCCCGACGATCGCATCCTGCCCGTGGGGTACGACTGGAAGGATCGCGGCAAGCTGCAATCCGCGTTGAAGCAGGTCACCGATGCATTGCGCCCGTGGACGAAGGACTTTCACGTCGCGCAGAACGACGCCACCGTGAAGGGTTCGGGTACCCATGACAAGACCGGACGCCACTGCCTGCCGCACGACCCCAACGGCAAGCTGGACATCGTGCACGATGCCGGCTACTGGTTGCGCGATGGCAGTGGACAGCCCACCAAGGCGATGCGTCACATTTGCTGGGACGGCTGCATGTTCCCGAACGAGACGATGATGCAGCGGCAGACATGGCGCGACATTCTGGGCACGATGTCCAGCGTTCGTGACGCGCATGGCTGGGATTAGTCGGCCGCGCCGGCTCGGTCGCGCGAGACGAGGATAATAGGATGGCCAAGAAACCTCTGAATATCGGACTGGTGGGCTACGGCTTCATGGGCCGTGCGCACTCCAACGCCTTCCGGCAGGCGGCACACTTTTTCGATCTGCCGTTCACGCCGGTGTTGAAGGTGATCTGCGCCCGCAACAGCGATCGGGCGCAAGCCTTCGCCAGTCGATGGGGCTACGAGCACCTCGAAGGCGATTGGCGTCGGCTCGTCGATCGCAAGGACATCGATCTGATCGACATCGCCTCGCCCAACGACTCGCACCAGCAGATCGCGATCGCGGCCGCGCGCGCCGGCAAGATGGTCACCTGTGAGAAACCGCTTGGCCGGAACGCCGCGGAGTCGGAGGCCATGGTAGCCGCCGTCGAGCAGGCCGGTGTGGCGAATATGGTCTGGTACAACTACCGCCGTATGCCCGCGGTCACATTGCTCCATCAACTGATCGGTGAAGGCAAGCTCGGTCGCATCTTTCACTATCGCGCCAAGTTCCTCCAGGACTGGACGATCTCGCAGGATTTGCCCCAGGGTGGCGAGGGGTTATGGCGTCTGGATGTGAACGTCGCAGGCAGCGGCGTCACCGGCGATCTGCTGGCGCATTGCATCGACACTGCGCTCTGGCTGAACGGGCCGATCTCGGAAGTCACCGCCATGACCGAGACGTTTGTCAAGGAGCGCAAACACACTCTCACCGGCAAGGTCGAACCGGTCGGCATCGACGATGCGAGCGCGTTTCTGGCGCGATTCCAGAACGGATCGCTCTCCACATTCGAGGCCACTCGGTACGCACGCGGCCACAAGGCGCTCTACACGCTCGAGATCAACGGCGAGCACGCATCGGCGGTCTGGGATCTCCACGATCTGCATCGCTTGCAGTGGTTCGACCACAAGGACGAAGGTCGTACGCGCGGATGGCGCAGCGTGCACATCACCGACGGCGATCACCCGTACATGAAGCACTGGTGGGTGCCGGGTTTGCAGATCGGCTACGAGCACTCTTTCACTCACCAGTTCGCCGATTTTCTGCAGGCAGTTGGCGCCGGCACCTCCGCGGCCCCCACCTTCAGGGACGGTTTGCAGACCGATTACGTGACCGATGCCGTCCTGAAATCGGCGGCCAGCGGCCGCTGGGAACACGTGGCAACGACCGAAAACGCGGGAGTCGCACGATGAACAACCGATTCGCAATCGCCCTCGTGCTGATCGCCGTCGTCCCACTCGCGGCGCAACAGCCGGCGCCAGCGCAGGGACGCGGTGGCCGTGGCGGCGGACCGCGCGGCGCCGAGCCGCTAGTGATGGACGATCGAGCAGGCTTTCAACCGATTTTCGACGGCAAGTCGTTGACTGGCTGGGACGGCGACCCCGCACTCTGGAAAGTCGTCGATGGCGCGATCGTCGGCCAGAGCACGCCCGAGAACGCGGTGAAGGAGAATACGTTCATCATCTGGCGTGGTGGCGAACCGAAGGATTTCGAGCTGAAGGTGCAATTCCGCATGAACTCCACCAATAGCGGCATCCAGATTCGGAGCGTGCAATTGCCGGCGGGCACACCGGTCGGCGATCGCACCGTGCAGGGCAAGTGGGTGTTGAAGGGGTATCAAGCCGACATCGACTTCGCCAACAACTTCACCGGCCAGATTTACGAAGAGCGCGGCCGCGGTTTCCTGGCGATGCGTGGACAGGCCGTGTACGTGCCCGATCGCGAGGGCGCCAGGCCACGCGTGATCGGCAACCTTCAGCAGACCGCCGACGAGCTGAAAGCGATCATCAAAACGAACGATTGGAACCAGGTGCACCTGATCGCGCGCGGCAATATGATCACCCAGATCCTCAATGGCGCGGTCACGAGCCTGGTCGTGGATGATGACACGAAGAATCGAGCCCTGGGTGGATTGATCGGATTCCAAATGCACGTCGGTGAGCCGATGAAAGTCGAGTTCCGCAACATCTGGTTGAAGAAGCTGTGAACACGTGCGCGGCGTAACAGCGCTGGTTTGCGGCATCGTTCTCGCGCTGCACGTGTCGAGCGCGGCGCAAACTCAGGAAGAGCGCTATCGGCGATTGCTCAGCGATTGGGCCAGCCTCAATCGATTCGGCAGCGAAAACACCGAGGTGCCTCCGCCCGCGCCGGGTGAAGCGCGCGTGGTCTTCATCGGCGATCAGATCACCGAGATGTGGACGGCGGCGTGGCCGAAGATCTTCGCCAGCAAGCCGTACTTCAATCGCGGGATCAGCGGTCAAGTCACGGCGCAGATGCTCGTGCGGTTCCGCCAAGATGTGATCGCGCTGAAGCCCAAAGTCGTCGTGATTCACGGGGGTATCAACGACATTACTGGCGCCTCGGGGCCTGGTAGTGAAGGCATGATTGCGGATCAGATCAAATCGATGACCGAGCTCGCCACAGCCAACGGCATTCGCGTAGTGATCGCATCGCTGACGCCGGTGTGCGATTGTGTGACCGTCCAGACCGGCTATCGATCGCAGGCGCGGATCATTGGCGTCAACGGGTTTCTTCGCGACTATGCGAAAGAGAGCGGCTCGGTGTACGTGGACTATTACTCCGCGCTCGCAGTGGGCCGCGATTTCAAGCGCGAGCTCACGGTCGACGGTGTGATACCGAACGATGCCGGCTACGCGGTCATGGCCTCGCTGGCTGATCAGGCGATCGCGCGCGCACTCGAACAGAGATAGGCCAGGAGATCGCCATGAGAAGCGGAACACGGATCAGTGGTGTGGTCGCGGGCAGCGCAATCCTCTTCGTCATGACGGTCGCGCACGCGCAAGGTCCGGGTCGAACCAATGCGAACTGGCCCACCGTTGGTGCAGACGCGCAACGCACGTCGTGGATGAAGAACGAGATCAAACTCAGCGCGGCGTCGATGGCGCAGCCGGGATTTCGACTGCTCTGGACCTCGAAGCTCGAGAATCAGCCCGCGCAGCTGAACGCGCTCACGCAGCCTTTGCTGCTGCAGAACATCATTTCGCATAAAGGATTCAAGGCGCTCGCGTTTGTCGGCGGCAGCGCTGACGTCGTGTACGCGATCGATTACGACTTGAATCGCGTGTACTGGAAACAGCGCTTGAGCACCGCCACTCGTGCGCGGAACGCCACCGCGCTATGTCCAGGCGGACTGACGTCGATCACTCGTGCAACGACCGTGACCCCGCCGGGGCTTCCAGGCGCACGCGGAGGTCCGGGCGGAGGTCCTGGTGGTGGCGGTCCCGTTGGTGGCGGTGGTCCAGGCGGTCGAGGTCCCGCGCCCGGTGGCGGTCAGGCGCCGGCCCTGAACCCACGCGGTCTCAACATGAACAACCTGCCGATCAACAACGCGGTGTACGCGATCTCCGGCGGCGGGATGCTTCATTTCTTGAATCCACACACCGGGACGGACATCCAGCCACCAGTTCGCTTTCTGCCGGCCAATGCAAAGGCCATCGGACTGATCTCGATCGACTCGGTACTCTATGTGGCGACGTCTGATGGATGCGGCGGCGCACCGAACGGCATGTGGGCGATGGATCTCGGCAGCGAGGCCAAGACGATTTCGAGTTGGCAATCGGACAGTGGCACGGTGGTCGGCGTGACCGGCCCCACGTTCGGATTCGATGGCACGATCTACGTTGCGGCCGGAACCTCGGTGGCGGTACTCGAGCCGAAAACGCTGAAACGCCGTACCGAGGCCAGGTTCCCGGCGGCGTTGACCACTGCGCCCGTCGCATTCCAGTTCAAGGACCGCGACTTTCTCGCGGTCGGCAACAGTGATGGGCGCGTCCATCTGCTCGAGTCGAAGAGTGGCGGGCTCGTGCCGGCGGGTCGGTCACCGGAATATGGCGCTGCAACCGAGTCGCGACAAGCGCTGGCGACGTGGGACGATCCGAGTGGCACGCGGTGGGTGCTCGCTCCGTCATCGACTGGGGTCGTCGCCTTCAAGCTCGTCGAGTCGAACGGCAGCTTCGCGCTCGAACCAGGATGGAGGTCGCTCGAATTCTCATCGCCGGTCGTCTCGACGATCCTCAATGACATCGTGTTCTCGCTGGTGAGCGGCCTTCCATCAGCCGACTCGAAAACACCCGTGAACGATCGCCTGAGAGGCGCGACCGGTGCAGTACTGGTTGCGCTCGACGCTCGCACGGGCAAGGAGCTGTGGACGAGCGGAAAAACGATCACGTCTTTCTCTCCGGGGATCGCACCCTCCGCAGGAGACAGCCAGGTCTACGTCGTCACCCATGACGGAACGCTGTACGCCTTTGGGCTACCGCAGGAGCGCTGAGATGAAGCGCGTCATATCCGTCGCCGTCCTCCTGTGTGCCGGTTTGATCATCGATCGTGTCGATGCACAACGTGCCGCACCATCGACGCAATTGATCGATTACCTGACCGATGGCGCCGACAACCAGCGCACCGGGTGGATCAAGAACGAGAAGATCCTGACGAAGGACAACGTCAGAACGCTTCGACTTCAGTGGAAGATTCAGACCGACAATACGCCGAGGGCTCTGCACGCCCTCATGCCCGTTCTGATCATCGGACAGCTCAATACCGCGAGCGGACCGAAACAGATCGGCATCGTCAACGGCATTTCCGACAACCTCTACGGCTTCGACGTCGAGGCCGGCAAGATCATCTGGACGCGTCACTGGACCTACGAGGGGCAAAACGTCAATCCGGGCGGTAACGTCGATCCTCGCCGCAACAACTTTCTTCGACCTGGCGGCAGCAGCGCGACACCGGTGATCGGGCCTGCTGACGGACAAGGCCGTCGCAAGGTCTATTTCGTCACCGGCGATGGCATGCTGCACATCGTCGACGCGGCCACCGGCGAAGAGCTCGAGATGTCGTACATGTTTCACCCGGGCAAAGGCTGGTCGCTCAGCCTCGAGGGCAATCTGCTGTGGATGCAGAGTACGTACGCGGGCATTTCGATCGCGGCCGTTCGTCTCGATGATCCTGCGCACACGGTCATGACCGTGAACTCCGGCAGCGGCGGTGCATGGGGACGTCGCGGCGTTGCGCTCGATTCAACCGGCACCGCATGGACGACGACGGGCGATGGCATTTACGATCCGACGAGCATTCCACCGCGGTACGGCAACAGCGTGATCGGCGCGAGCGTCGTGGGCAATGAGCTGAGGCTCAAGGACTATTACACGCCGACGAACTGGGAATGGTTGCGGAAGCGCGACTTGGATCCCAACAACACACCCACAATCTTCACGTTCAAAGGCCGAGAGTTGATCGCGGCGTCAGGAAAGGAGTGCCGTCTCTTCCTGCTCGATCCGAAGAATGCCGGTGGCGCCAATCATCAGACCCCGCTCTACAGGACGCCGCTGTTCTGCAACGAAGAAGTTGACTTTCAAGACATGGGGAGTTGGGGCGCGTTGTCGACGTGGGAAGACGAGAACGGTGTGCGCTGGGTGCTCGCGCCATTCTGGGGCCCCAAACATTCGCAGATGAAGTTCCCGATCGAAAACACGCCGCCCGCGAAGGACGGCGGCGTGGCCGCATTCAAGATCGATGTCGTGGCGGGCAAGGTTCAGGCCAGCCCGGCGTGGGTCTCGCGCGACCTGAAGCGCGGCGAGCCGGTGCTCATCGTCAACGGCATGATCTTCGGCTACGGCAGCGGCGAAGAAACCAAGCAGGCCTGGCCCGACATCGGGTTGCAATTCGACTCGATGATTCGCGCCGAGATGGGCACCAACGCCACGATCTACGCGCTCGATGCGCAAAATGGGCGCACGCTCTGGTCGAGCGAAGATCAGATTCGGATGTGGAACCACTTCTCCGGCCTCACCGTCGCCAACGGGCGTGTCTACCTGGGAACCTACGACGGGATGCTGTACTGCTTCGGAGTAGACGCCGGGCGATCGATCTCGCGGCAGTGAGGGAGTAGAGCCGCTGGCGCGGCTCATGCCACTCGTTTCGCGATCGCGTTTCGCTCTGAGAAACGATGACTGATCGCGCGTGGCTCCCGGCTACTCGAATCCCGTCATTTTCCGCCCTTATTCCGCAGAACTCCATTTCGTAACCCGCAACGCCGCGCCTTCGCGGGATTCGGTGACGGGTCTCTCGCGCGGTCTGTTACAACCCATCCGATAGGAGTGCCCAGGCATGAACCATCGACAGTTCATCGTCCTCGCCTCGGTTAGTGCCGTGGCGATGTGGACCGCAGCGCTCGTGGCGCAGCCGCAACAACAGGCGGATTGGTTGACCGATGGCGGTGACTCTCGGCGCACCGCGTTTCAGCCGAACGAAACGATCCTGACGAAAGAGACCGTCAGAGGCACAAGACTGCTGTGGACGATCAAGTTGGACAACGAACCGCGGCAGATGCACAACCTGTTTCCGCCGCTCATCGCCGGCAGCGTGACGACGGTGGCAGGCGAGAAGGAAATCGCGCTGGTTGCCGGTGTCTCCGACAATCTCTTTGGCATCGACGTCGCGAGTGGACGGTTGCTGTGGACCCGTCATCTCGAGAGCACCTACACTCCACCGCCCGGGAACCGTCCCGGCGGCGTGCTCTGTCCTGGCGGCCTTACCGCAACGCCGGTACTCGAGAAGCAGGGACCGGGGCGGTACATCGCGTATGCGGTCGGGTGGGACGGCAGGCTCTGGAAACTCGATGTGGCAACCGGCAAAGACGTTGAACCGCCGGAGCTGTTTCTGCCGCCGAACGGCAAACCGTACGCGTTGAATCTCGCCAATGGTGTGATTTACACGTCGACCGCGCAGGGCTGTGGCGGCAATCCGAACAACTTCTACTCGTACGATCTGGCGACCAAGAAAGTTGGCAACTGGGCTCCGGGCAGTGGCGGGCTGTGGCCACGAACCGGCCCCTCGGTGGGGAAGGACGGCACGGTTTACGCCGGCAGCGGCGATGGTGACTATCTGCCCGAGCAGCAGATCTACGGACAGGCGTTCATCGGAGTCAGACAGAACCCGACGACAAAGGCGCTCGAGCTGAAGGATTGGTATGCGCCGTCCAACGCGTTCTGGCTGCGCAAGCGGGATCTCGACTTCAACACCTCGTCGCCGATCTTCGACTACAAGGGCAAGGAATACATCGTTTCGTCGAGCAAAGAGTGTCGCATCTGGTTGATGGACACCTCATCGCTTGGCGGTGATGACCATCGGACGCCGGTCTTCCGGACCCCTCTCATCTGCAACGAAGAAGTGAATTTCACGATGGGTGTGTGGGGCGCGATGGCGACCTGGGAAGACGCCAAAGGCACACGGTGGATCGCGACGCCTTTCTGGGGGCCCAAGCACTCGAAATTCGAAGCACCGAACGAGCACGGCCAGATCGTGTACGGCGCGGTCGCGGCCTTCAAAGTGGAAGACCGGCTCGGTAAGCCCATCCTGGCGCCAGCCTGGATTTCGCGCGACATGTACATGGCCGACCCGCCCGTCGTCGCCAATGGGATCGTGTTCGCGTACGGCAGCGGCGAGAGCACCACGCAGCGGTGGGCAGAGCCCGGTCACGTCGGCGGCGCTCAAGGTCGCATCCAGGAATCCACCCACGCCGTTCTCTATGCGATCGACGCGCAGACCGGTGATGAGCTCTGGAACAGCGGCGATCAGATCACTTCCTGGAATCACTTCAGCGGTCTCACGGTCGCGAACGGGCGGATCTACATCGGCACATTCGACGGCGTTCTGTATTGCTTTGGCGCATCGAGTCTCGCGGCGCGAACCACGTCTTCGCAGGGAGCAGGCCAATGATTCAACGAGTTGTGGCCGGTTCGATCGCTGCCCTTGTCGGCGCCGGTGGCGTGGCGCTGGTCCAGGCCCAGCGGGGTGGGCCTGAGTGGACGACCAGCGGCTCCGATGCGCAGCGATCGGGATGGATGCGCGCCGATCCGAGAATCTCGGTGGCAACGATGCTGAAGCCCGGGGCGTTCGGGCCGTTCAAGTTCCTCTGGAAGTTGAAGCTCGAACACGATCCAAAGGCCCCGACGGCATTGACGCAACCGGTGTTGCTGACCAACGTCGTCGGATTTCGCGGATTCAAAGCGATCGTGTACGTCGCCACCGCATCGCAAACCATTCATGCGATCGACTACGACTTTGGCACACCGCTGTGGAAGTACCACATCAACTACACAGCGAGTCCGCCACCACTCGTCGTCGGCACACCTGAGTGCCCGATCGGAATGACGGCGGCGCCCTCACGTCCGACGGCGATCGTCGACTCAGCCCAGGGCGGGCGCGGCGGCGGTGGTCGAGGCGGTCGCTCTGGCGGCGGTGTTGGTGAACCGGGAAAGGGCGCGACGACGATCGCGCTCGCGGGTAAAGGTGGCCCCGGTGGGCCTCCGGGTCCTCCCCCCGCGGCGCCAGCGGTGGGTCCAGGGGGCGCCGTTCCAGGATCCGCGGCGGCTGCCGCGGGTAATCAGCCGGGCGGACTGCCGGGCAATGCGGTCGCACTGGGTGGCGGCGGTGGCGGCGGTGGACCTTTTAGGCCTGGCGCGGATGCGGCGTACGTCGTCGGCACCGACGGCTATCTCCATGCCCTCAACATCCAGAACGGCTGGGACAACATGACACCGGCGCTGTATCTTCCGGCAAATACGCGCGCCGTCGGTCTGATCGTCGCGACGACCGACGAAGGCGCCGTTGCGTACGTGGCAACGACGCGTGGCTGTGGCAGCCAATCGGATGCGGTCTGGGCGATGGATCTCGCCAGTCCACAGAAGACCGTCACGGCGTTCAGCGTCCTCGGCGCCACAATCGTTGGCAGCGCGGGCCCGGCAATCGGCCACGACGGCACCGTCTACATCGCGACGGCGGCTGGCACATCCGCACTCTCGAACACGTTGTTTTCCCTCACGCCGAAGACGCTCAAGCTCAAGGCGGCTGCGAAAGTCCCGAATGGGAATTTCACGTCGACGCCACTCGTGTTCACGTGGAAGGACAAGGATGCCGTGCTCGTTGCCGGAGGAGGAAGGGTCTACCTCTTTGAGTCAGCGTCGTTCGCCGCACCACTGGCGGTGAGTCCTGTACTCGGCGGCATCGAGTTCGAGGCAGGTGCGCTGGCTAGTTGGATCGACCTTCAGGGCACGAGATGGGTTGCCGCGCCGACCTCGCGCGGCATTACCACGTTCAAGCTCATCGAACAAGACGGCAAGCCGATGTTTCAGGCTGGGTGGACATCGCCACCGATCCCTTCACCGCTTTCACCGCTCGTCATCAACACCGTGATGTTCGCAGCGTCTGCCGGCACTCGCCAGGCACCTTCGGTGCTGAATGCACTCGAGGCTGCGACGGGCAAGCCGCTCTGGAACAGCGGAACGACTATCACCACGACGGTGCGCGGTGGGCTCGCGGGCGGCCAGGGCAGCGTCTATGTCCCGGGAAGCGACGGCACCTTGTACGCCTTTGGGTTCGACATCGAAAAGTAGTTTTGCAACGGGAGGGCTCATGGTGGGCATTGGTCTACGGCGCGTAGTCCCCTTGTGGTGCGTGGTCGGTGTCCTGATGGCTTTTGGAGGCCTCCTTGGTGCACAAGGTCTGACCGGACAAATCGGCGGCACGATCGTCGACGATTCGAAGGGCGTGTTGCCGGGAGCGACGGTCACCGTTACCAACCAGAATACGTCTGCAACCGCGAGCGTCACGACCGACGGCAATGGTGCGTTCGTGATTACGAACTTGCTGGCCGGCCCGTACGAGCTGACGGTGTCGTTGGATGGGTTCAAATTGTATCGGCGCCCCGGGCTCGTGCTGACGGCGACCGAGCGCCTGTCGATGCCGCCGATCACGCTCGAAGTTGGCGGACTCAGCGAGCTGGTCTCCGTGATTGCCGAATCACCGATGATCCAAACGCAAAGTGGCGAGCGGTCGGCCGTGATCACCATTCAGCAGCTCGAGGATCGCGGTCTCAAGGGACGAGATCCGTTCGGGACGCTGAATGTGCTGCCCGGTGTCATCGACACGCGTAATCGTGACGCCCCCGCCGCGGGCAATGTCGGCGGTCTGTCGATCAACGGTCAGACCTCGGTGCACTTTTCGTACGACGGCGTCACCAGCAAGGACACCGGATCGAACAGCAACAACTTTGCGGCGCCGGCACTCGACTCGATCGCCGAGATCAAAGTGCAGACGTCAAATTTCCAGGCGGAGTACGGGCGCAGTTCCGGCGCGACTATTGTCGCGGTGACCAAGAGTGGCAGTCGCGATTTTCACGGCAGCCTCGCCTATTTCCGTCGCGACGATAAGTTCAACGCCAACAGCTGGGAGCGCATCACGCAATGTGCCGCCGGCCAGTTGAGCAGTTGCAACAAGCCACCGTACGATTACAACAACACGACCTACACACTGGGAGGGCCGGTGCTATTGCCCGGTCGCCTGGGCCATTTCAACGAGCGCCGCAACAAGCTGTTCTTCTTCTGGTCGCAGGACCTGCTGCCGAAGACCGATCCCAACACGCTGACTCAAGTCACGATGCCGACGGCGCTCGAGCGCAACGGCGATTTCTCGCAGACGTTTGACACGCAAGGCCGGCTGATCTACATCCGCGATCCTCTCTCCGGCCAGCTGTGCAATGTGGTGACTGGCGGCGCCGGTTGCTTTGCCGGGAATCGGATCCCGGCCGAGCGGATCGATCCGCTCGGTCAGAAGATTCTCACCCTGTTGCCGCTCCCAAACTCGCCGGATCCGTCGGGCCTCCGGCAGTTCAACTACCGCTATCAGAACGTGCTGGAGCGGCCCCGTAACGACCAGGTCCTGCGCATTGATTCCAACGTGGCGCAAGGCACGACATTCTATTCGCGGCTTCAGTTCGGCCATGAAATCGTTCAGCGTGGGCTCTCGGCGTCGCTGGGCAGCAGCAACAACGGCGGCTGGCCGCAGTTCCACACCTCGCGTGAGAACAACACGGTGGGTCTCGTGAACACGCTGTTGCATTCGTTCAGCACGACAACGGTCATGGAAGTCACGGCGGGCGTGAACTGGGCGAAGCAGTCGACGCTGATCGTGGATGAGCAGTCGCTGGCGCAAAACCAGCGCGCGAACGTGCTGCCGGGGCTGAGGCAGTTCTTCCCGGAATCGAACCCGTTGAATCTGATTCCGAACATGTCGTTCGCGGGCACCAACGCCCTGCCCAATCGCGCCAGCTTCAACATCGAACAGCGGTTCCCGTTCACGGCCCGCGACGATATCTTCAACATCTCGACGAACCTGACGAAAGTGGCCGGCCCGCACATCATGAAGGTCGGCATCTTCGTGGAACACACGAACCGGCCCGCATCGCGGTCGTCTGCCTTCAACGGCACGATCGCCTTCGACGGGGACGTCTCGAACCCATTCGACACGAACTTCGGCTTCGCCAACGCGCTCATCGGATCGGTGCAGACCTACACCGAAGCCAACCAGCATCCGTACGCGCAGGGGCGATACAACCAAGTGGAGTTCTTTGCGCAGGACAACTGGCGCCTGGCCGATCGCGTCACGCTGGACTACGGCATGCGTTTCTATTACATCGGTCCGACGTACGTGTCTGGACAGCAGGTCGCGATCTTCGATCCGACACAGTACGATCCCACGAAAGCGCCCCTGCAGTACGAACTGGCGTGCGCGAACAATGCGGCGACCTGCACCGGCACCAATCGCCGGGCGCGCAATCCGCTCACCGGTGAACTGCTGAACAACACGTTCATCGGCAAGATCGTCCCGGGTACCGGGAATCCCAACAACGGGCTTGTCGTCAAGGATTCAACCGCCCTTGGTGGCGCGTTCTTGCCGGCGCCGCGCATCGGCTTCGCCTGGGATCCGACCGGCAGCAGCAAGACCTCGATCCGCGGTGGCGCGGGCGTGTTTTACGATCGGTACTCCGATGACGTGATTCTGCAGTTGATCGAAGGGCCGCCGCTCATGGATACGCGCACCACGTCGTACACGACGCTGCCGCAGCTCCTGAGCTCACAATTGGTGGCCGGCACCAATCCGACGATGTTCGCGTTCAACGACAAGTTCAGGCCGCCGACCGTTTACAACTGGAGCATCGGCGTGCAGCGCGAACTGCCATGGAAACTCGCCAGCGACATCGCCTATGTGGGCAATGCCGGTCGGCACACGGCGACGACGACGACGTTGAACAGCGTTCCCTACGGGACCCAGCGCGTCGACTTGAATCCGCAGAACGCGGACCCTTCGCAGAACAACACCCAGCCGAAGCCGCTCGACTACCTGCGTCGTTACCGCGGATTCAGCACCATCACCGCTCGCACCTGGAACGGCTACAACAACTACCACTCGATCCAGGTGTCCTTGAATCGGCGCTTCTCGAACGGGTTTGGTTGGAGCGCCGCCTACACGGGCGCCATCCGAAGCAGTCTCACGACCTTCGACGCCAACCTCTCGGCTGAGGAGAACAAGGTACGCAACTATGGAATGGACAGCCGGCCGCACAACCTCGTGATCTCCTACAACTACTCCGTGCCGAGCCTGAGCAAGCGCTGGAACAACCTCCTGACGAAAGCGCTCCTCGATAACTGGCAGCTCTCGGGTGTGAGCGTGTTCCAAAGTGGGCCGCATCAGGGGTTCACGGTGACCTTTACGGGCGCGCCGCTGACCGACATGACGGGTATCGGGAATACCGGCAACAACATCACGTCACGCGTGACGCTGCTCTGCGATCCGAACCTCCCGCGTGGCGAGCGCACCGCCGATCGGCAATTCAAGACCGAGTGTATTGGCCCGCCCGGACCGAGAGGCACTGCCCAGGACATCTACTATCTGGGCAATGCCGTCAACGACGAGTACATCGGTCTTGGCTACATGAACCACGACCTGTCGTTCTTCAAGAACGTGCCTCTCGGCGGCACCCGTAGACTCCAATTCCGCGTGGAGCTCTACAACGTGTTCAACTCCACACAGTTCGGAACGGTCGACAGGGCCGCGCGTTTCGACTTCAACACGGGCGCTCAGCTGAATCCAAACCTCGGCCACGTCACGGCATCGCGCAACGGGTCGAATCGGATCATTCAACTGGGAGCGAGGTTGCAGTTCTAGAGACGCCTACATCGACGCGGATCGATCGGGTTGAGTGGATCGGGTCAGGCTGTCTGCGTGCGAGGTCGCAGTCAGCCCGTCCAGATTTCGTCGACGGAACGCTTACCAGGTTCGAAGCCAGATGTTTCGGAAGCTCGCCGTCAGGGGTCCCTCACTTGGATTGCCTTCAATCTGCACCGCAATCAGTCCCTTGTCTTTCCGAATCGTCGGGTCCTCGTCGAGCGAAATCGTCATCACGTGCCCATTCAGCATGTGAATCAGCACGCCTCCGCGCGCGATGATATGGACCTGGTTCCAGTCGTTGGGATTCATGACGCCGCGAAGCGCATAGCCATCGCCGACACAACCAATCACACGCGCACGCCGGCCTTGGATTAACTGAACGACCTGTCCCTTGTACGTAATGATGCCGCGGTTCATCCCGCCGCGACGTCGCCGCCGTTTTCGTAGAGCTGTCCAGGGTATTGGCCCGCGGCGTTGAAGTCGTACTGATAGCCGCCCACGTTCCGCGGATTCGCGGCACGCGCGACGCCTCCTCCCGGAGCGGCCTGTGGGCTCCCGGCGGGTTTTTCTGCGGTCGACTTCGCGAACAAGGCGCCGTTGGTCACCGACCAGAATTCAGGGTCGCAATCCCAATTGGTCATCGATGTGCCGTCGAAGATCCGGGTCCAGCCTTAGTGGTCGCTGAAGTCGAGCGCCTCGGGCTGCGCTCGTCCGCCGCGAACGCCTGGTTGTGGCGGCGCGGGCGCTTGTGCGGCGACTGCGGACAGTGACACGGGCGTTTGATGCGCGGCGATCGAGGTCACGACGATCGCCGACGACACGAACGCGAGCGCGGCAACGGTCAGGGCTTGCATATTCTGCGATCCTCCGATCAATCGACCACGGTACGGTGGAGAGCGTCGCGAAGCAATGTTGCCGCAGGACACTGGCAGCCGACTTCGGATCGCGCTGTGTCACGCATCGTCAAACGCTTCGTGCCGATTTCTTTTAGGGCGCATCCTGTACGCCAAGGAGAGGATACGCCGCACGATTTGGGAAGCTCGCGCTGGCGTGGCTACCCGCGGTGACGCAGCACAGGTTCGCGGCCGCCTGCATGTAGGCGCTGCAGCGCGACGTGCTGCCGGCGCAGGGGATTCCGATTCAGGGATGGGGACGGGAACCGTATCGATCCTAGATTTTCGTGATGTCTTGACCCTCGACCGCCGACGGTCGTTTGTGTAACCCGGTTACGGTTGGGAGGAGCTGACTATGTTCGGCATTGGACTTCGGCGCGGCGTTTTTGTCGTGGCGGCCATTGCAGCCGGCACCATTCCAGTCACGGCCCAGATCATCACGGCAACCATCTCGGGTACGGTCCGCGATACCACGGGGAGTGCCTAACCGGGGGCAGCGGTCACGGTGATCAGCGACACCCGCGGGACGCGATTAGCTGACGTGATCACCAATTCCAACGGCGATTATGTCGTGCCGAACGTGACGCCCGACACCTACACGATTCAAGTGACCCTCGATGGCTTCAAAACGCTGCGCCGTTCGGGGATCACCGTGAGTGCCGGCGATCGCGCCGCGATTCCGGCGTTCACGCTCGATGTCGGTCAGCTCACGGAAACCATCACGGTGATGGCTCGCGCCAGTCTGGTTCAGGCCGGAAGTGGCGAACGCTCATTCACCGTGTCGACCGAGTCGGTGCAGAACCTCCCGATCTCCAACCGCAGCTTCGTCCAACTCGCCACCATCGCCCCGGGTGTCGCCGGAACCGGCAACAATCCCGCGCGCATCGGCGGCGGCGGCGCGAACAACGTCATGATGGACGGCATCTCGACGATGGACACGGGGAGTAACGCCGTGTTGTTGCAGATGAACGTGGAGTCGATCGAGGAGGTCAAGATCCTGACTTCGGGGTAACAGGCCGAGTACGGGCGATCGAGTGGACTCCAAATCAGCGCGGTCACCAAGAGTGGTACGAACCGGTTCCGCGGTTCGAGCTACGGAGTGTTCCGCAATTCCAATTGGAACTCGAACAGTCAAGTCAACATCCTCAACGGCGATGCGAAGACCGTGATCCATGAAAAGGATCTGGGCTATTCGATCGGTGGTCCCATCGGAAGACCGGGCGGCTCGAACAAGATCTTCTTCTACGCGCATGAGTACGTGC
>JBOGIV010000276.1:0-5846 GCA_050747925.1 Vicinamibacterales bacterium | reverse complement strand
AAGCCGCCGCCTTCACGGCGGCCGCGCTCTTTGCCGTCCATCCGGTGATGACGCAAGCCGTGGGCTACGTCAGCGGCCGGTCGGAAGTGCTCTGCGCGTCGTTTTTCTTCGGAGCGCTGCTAACGGGTCGCAGATGGCTGCTGACTGGTGGCGCCGTATGGTGGCTATCGACGTGCCTGTTCTGGATCGCTTCACTCCTGACCAAGGAGACAGGCGTGATGCTCCCGCTTGTCTTATTGGTGATCGATCGGCTGATGTTCGACGCCGCGACGGACGATCGTCGCCGCCGTTGGCTCAGACTCCACATGCCGCTGCTCGTGGTCGCGGCGCTCGGGACGGCAGCACGCGTGGCGGTGTTCGTCAATCTGGAGCAAGCGGATGGATTGGCCATCCAGTGGCGTGCCGTCCTCGACGCCGCGATCGTTCTCTGGCGATCTGTGTGGCTCCTGCTGCTTCCGACCGGTCAGTCCATCTTTCACGAGGTCGTTCCGGTCGCAAGCGTATTCGAGCCGCGCGCGCTCCTGAGCGTGGCCGGCGTCGCGCTGATGCTGCTCATGGCGTGGCGCGCCCGGCGCCGTTGGCCGATTGCCAGCTTGGGGGTGGTGTGGTTTCTCCTGCTCTTGCTGCCCTCGTCCGGTCTGATGGTCCTCGGGCCGATCGGCGACATGGCGGAGCATCGTTTGTATCTCGCTTGCGGGGGGCCCTTCCTGATGGGGGGCGCGTTGGTCGGCTGGCTCTCATCGCGTCCACAGCCGCAGGGCGCATCTCTCTGGTGGATTGCGGCTGGCTTGCTCCTGGCCGTCGTGCTCCCGCTTGCCGGCCGGACGTTGCTTCGCAATGCGATGTGGTCGAGTCCCGTGGCGATCTGGAGTGAAGCGGTGGAGCAGGCCCCCGGCCATTGGCTTCCCCGCACCGTTCTCGGCGAATCACTGCATGAGGCGGGACGTCATGACGAGGCCGTTGCCGCTCATCGGGCGGCGCTTGCGCTGCGGCCGTCGGAGGAGTCGATCTATCTGAAGCTCGGCTATTGCCTGGCAGAGTTGCGCCGCTTCGACGAGGCGACAGCCACGTTTGAGCAACTCCGCGCGATCAAGCCGCGATCGGCGACAGCATTGGCTGGTTTTGGCATTGTCGCGATGATGTCGGGTCATCCCGACGAGGCGAGGAGCCTATTTCACGATGCCATCGCTCGCGACGCCCGAAGCGTGCTGGCGCGCCAATGGCTGGCCGTGCTCGAAGAAGACATCGCTGGCAATTCAGCCGAAGCACTCCGGCTGTGCGAAGAAATTCAACACCTGTCGCCAGGAGGGCTTGGGATCGCTGAGTGTATGCGAAGGAATCGAGCGCGGCTCGGACGCTAGCGAGAGATTTTCATCTCCGTCGTGCTGTAAAGAGGAATATTCGTGAACGGGATGATGTTGCTGACGATGGAAGAGAAATTAAGCTGCGAGGTAACGACAACCCGATTGCCTGGCTTGTTCCCGCCGGTGCCAACCCACGTGACCGTGACGTTGCTGGTCGTCAGCCTGCCCAGTGCTCGACCCACGACGTAGCTCTGCACGTCGGTTGCGGTTGCCGTCTGTCGGCCGGTGTTGCCGCGCACGGAGGCCCATCTCGCCCCATCTCGGGTCGCCGTCGAGACGAGGTTGTAATCGAAAATCATCCGGCCAAACTCGGTGATACCGAACACGAACGTGAAGAACACGATTGACACGATCGCGAACTCCACGAGTGCGGCGCCGCGTTCGCGATGCCTTGCGCCCGATTGCTGGACCACCCTCGACCCGACCATCGCTACTTCGCCCGCATCCGCGCCGCGCGAACGATCGCCACGCTGTTCGGGATGCCTGGATAGTTCATGACGGTGGTGAATGTGGCGCTGGCTGTCACAGTGACATAGACGCGGGTCTGGCCCCCGCACGCCGCCGTACAGATCATGCTGGTTTCAGCGCCGCCGGTGTAGCAGAAGCATTCGTGATTCGCCGCCGCGGTCAGACCCGAGGGAATGTCGATGCTTCCGGCGCCCAGTGCCGCGCTTTCCATCCCAGGATCATCGTTCGCAAGGCCTGGGATGTACGTCCCGTATTGGACGCCGGCGCGGGCGGCGTGCGTGACGGCCATCGTCTTGTAGAAGAGCCGGCCGAAGTCGATGGTGCCGACCAACACCAGCGCGAAGATCGGCAACGCGAACGCGGCTTCCACGAGCGCGCCCCCCCACTGCGAGCGATGCGGCCTACTCGCCAAGCGACACCCTGCTCAGCGGCGATCCACCAGGAGCCCCGGAAAAGTCGTTATTGATCACGAGCCCACCGCCATGCAGTTCGAGCGCATCCACGACATAGATGGAGTACGGCGAGCCGGTCGGCTGGCCCGCGTTCGCAAAAAACCTGAGCATGGCGCAATTGAGATGGGGATCGGCGCACCCGAGGTTGTGCATATAGACGGCGCCAGTGAACGAGACGGTCGAATTCGCCCAGACCTCAGCGTCGATCGGGTTGTCGCGAGCCTGGAAGATCACGACTCCATAGATGGCTTCCGCTGCACCCGGAGAGCTGGGAAGCGCCGTATTGGTCGGCGCCGACAGGTTAACGCTGTCGCCGGCGTTCTTGGTTCGCCAACCGCCGGTCTTGATGAAGATGGTGACGCCGGTGCCGGTCACCGTCCCCTGAAAGTCGACCGCGACTTCCTGAACGCTGCCATCGGAATAGGCGTAATACAGGCCTGGCAGCAACGTCTGATTGTTCGGCTTGAGGCCGACGAGGTAGGTCCCTGGGACGCAAACGCCGCCTGTGCAACCCTGTAACGCAGGCGTGCCGTCATCGACTACTGCCGGTGCTGACGGCTCCACGAGATCTTCAAATGGATCGTCAATTGGCGCCACGCCGGTGAAGAGAGGGCTAATGGGGCCGCCGCTTTGATCGGCGCCGCCAACAACAAACACCCCCGACCCCGCGGTGACCGAGGCTGAGACGCCTTGGGTGTAGGCCGCACACGTCGGGTTTGTCGAGTTCACGTAGACGCTACCTCCCACCTGAATCGTTCCGCCGCCTACGTCGAACAAGGCGTCTCCGGTCGATGGAGAACAATTGCTGCCCGGCCCACCTGTGGCCAGGATCACGATGTTGGTGTCGCTATCCTCTCCCGAGCTGGCGACGGCTTGTCCGCGGAGCGTCATGGACGTCATCGAGCTGATCACTTGCGTGAAGAATGTGCTCTTCGGTTGCGTGATGATCACGCCGACCGCTGTCGGGTCTAGGCTCCAGTCAAACGTGAAGCCGTCAGTGGTCGATGGTGACTTGATTACGGTAACGGTGACGCCGTCGACGCCATCAACGAAACCGTTCCCGCCGGCGTCGGCGCGCACGATCGCCGTGATCGTCGCCGTGCTGACTGACGGATCGTGGTCGATGGCGTGGGCGCCGGCCAGCGCTCCGGCGTCGGCGGCAGCTTGCACGCGCTTCCGCGCTTCAAACGCGTACCCCGAGTCGATGGCCAACGCCGTAAAGCCGAGCAGGACCGGCAGCATCAGCGCGCTCATCAAAAGGATTTGGCCGGTTTCATTCCGCCGGACATCGCAAAACCGGGGGGGACGCCGTACTAGTTCTGCCGCCGATACATCCATAAAGCCTCGGCCTCTATCCATTGGTCCATCCTGCGAAAGCAGGGAGTAGAAAACGGTACCTCCATCCACCGAACAGACGCAAGCGCCCACAGGGGATGGACCGACGGCCGATGGAACCTCCGAGCCGGTCATCGGGTCAAAAAGCTGAGATTCATGTTAGACATTCACAAGCGTCGAGAGAGTCCCCCACTCCATCCCCGCATGAGCGGGTCGACGCCCGGCGATGGGAGCCGATTGAGCTCGCACTCACCGTTTATGATCTCGGCAAATCCCCCGACGTCGGGTAGTCGCCAAGCGTGTGAAGAACTGACAATCGATATGCACCAGCGGAAACCATGACTTCCCGGCCGCCCGTGCGCTCCAGCCCGCTGCCTTGGTTGCGTCCGAGGCTCAGCGTCCCACCCGTGCCCGGCGAGGCTCTCAGGATTGAGCGGGTTATCGCCGCGGCGCGTCTGCTATTGACGATAGTTGCTCTGGTCCAGGTCGATCGGCCCTCCCTCTTTCCGCCCGCTTACGTCTTGCAAGCCGAAGCGTTTCTGGTCGTGTTCGCCGCGCACGGTATCGCGGCTTTGTGGGTCCTTCGCAGGCGTCAGCGAACGACGTTACCGTTCACCCTCACGACCCACGGCGTCGACGTCCTGGCTGCCGTGGTCACGCTTCCCGTCGCGGCGCCGCCGAGTCCCTTTTTCGTGTTCTTCCTGTTCGTGCTGGCCGCCGCCGCGTTTCGATGGGGTCTGCGCGAAACCCTCGCGACCAACCTCGTGGTGCTCGCGCTCGTGTTTGTTCATGCGGGTCTCGCGTCGTGGCCTCTGGCCAACTTTGGCAACCCCTATGAGCTCGACCGCGTTCTGCTACGCGCCGCGTACCTGTCGATGATTGGGCTGTTTCTCGGTTACCTCGCTGACGAAGGCCGCGTCGTTCGCGCAGAGACCGCGGCCATCGCCGGAATGCTGGGCCGCGTTCGCGCCGAGGCGGGCGCCATGCGTGTGATGACCGACATCGCGTCCGAATTGCAGACGCTCTTCAACGCGTCGAGCTTGATGGTGGCGGTGGAGAACCAGGCGAATGGTCGCGCCTTCCGCTGGGACTCGACCACCGGATGGAGCGTCGCGCGGGCGATCATGCCGGCAGCCTCCCGCAACGTCGACGAGCATCGATTTCTGTTCGGCTCGCCACACGAATCGTTCGCCATCCTCCGGAAGTGGTGGCGCCGCATCGGGCCGTCGGCTTATCACATCACCGCTCTCGACCCGAGCGGCCGACGGGCAGATGTCGGCGACGTGTTGCTTCCTGCCTCCTTCATTGCGGCGTACCCCTATCGGCGGATGATCTCGGTGCCGGTCACCTTCAGCGACGAGTGGAGCGGTCGCATCTTTGTCTTCGACCCCAACCTCAACGTCCGACTCGTGGCGCTCGCAGAATTCCTGCAGAAGCTGGTCCGCCAGGTCGCGCCCGCCGTGCTGAGCGTTTACCTGTTGGGCGAACTGCGCAGCCGTGCCGGCGCAATCGAGCGCGCGCGCGTCGCCCGCGAGCTCCACGACGGAGTGATCCAATCGCTTGTTGGTGTCGAGATGCGACTCGAGGCGTTGCGCCACCAGCCTGTTCTGTCGATCCCAGCGGCCGCGGAGGAGCTCCAACGGCTCCAGCGCATGGTGCGCGAAGAGGTGCTGAACCTCCGGGACCTGATGACGCAGATGCGATCGCCCGAGCTCGATCCCGATGAGATGCTCGATTACCTGGCGCAGCTCGTCGATCGCTTCGGACGCGACAGCGGGATCACCGCGCGATTCTCCTCGGACTTGAAACAGGTGGCGCTGTCGCGCCAGGTCTGCTTCGAGCTCGTGCGGATCGTGCAAGAGGGACTGGTCAACATCCGCAAGCACAGCGGCGCCACCAGCGTCGTCGTGCGCTTTGGTCGCGCGGAGGGACAATGGGTGCTCGAGATCGACGATAACGGTCACGGATTTCCGTTTGCCGGGACGATGTCGCTCGATCAACTCGACGAAGGACGCAAGGGCCCCATCGTGATCAAGGACCGCGTCCGCGCCATTGGCGGACAGCTCACGCTCGAATCGATGCCGAACCGGGGTACCCGGCTCAAGGTGCTGGTGCCCCAAGAGGCCTATGGCTGATACCGCCGCCCCCATTCGAATCTTGATCGCGGACGATCACCCGATGTTCCGCGAAGGACTCCGGCGTCTCCTCGAGTCTGGTGGCTTCCAGG
>JBOGIV010000275.1:0-33145 GCA_050747925.1 Vicinamibacterales bacterium | reverse complement strand
GCCAAGGGTGCCAGAGGTGCCAGGGGTGCCTAAGAGCGCGTAGAGTGGCCGATGCGGGCTCAGCGCTGATCTCGCGCGAACCGATCCAGCATGCGCGGCAGCTCGCGGCCGTGATCGAGGACATACGATGTCCTCGGTGGATCGTCGCCGAACTTCCCTGCCCCGAACCCATATCGCGCAAACGCAAATGCGCAACCCGCCGCGTCAGCGGTCTTCGAGTCGGCCGGCGAATCGCCAACCATGATCGACCGCTGGCCCGGTGCCTCAGCCATCATCGCGAGTAGTCCTGCGGGATCCGGCTTGCGTGGGTACGCACTGTCACCGCCAACGATCTTCCAGAAGAATCCCCGAAGACCAAGCGCCTCGAGTATCCGCACCGAAGGCACAAGAGGTTTGTTGGTCAGCACGGCCAAGGGACCGTGCTGCACGGCCACTGAGAGACTCTCGCCCAGACCGGGATACGCCACCGTGTGATCGAGCAGCCGCCGGTCGTACATCTCGAGAAAGCGTGAAAGCGCGCCGGCTGTCGCCGGATCGAGTGAGGATTTCTCCAGCGCCCGCCGCACCAGCATGGACGCGCCATCGCCGACCATCCCCACGACTTGCGACACCTGCAGCGGGGCTGCGCCGTAGGACTGCACCAACTCGCTGGCGGCATCAGCCAGGTCGCGGGCCGAGTCGATGAGCGTTCCATCCAAATCGAACACGATCAGCACGCTGAGAATGATACTTGTATGGGTCGATGCGAACCGTCGTTCTGATCTCAGGTGGTCTCGATAGCGCTATCCTCCTGGCGCACGAAGCTCAACACGCAGGGCACGAAGGATCTGCACGACATGAGGCTCAAGGAACCGATCATGTGGTTCCCGTGTACGTCAGTGTCGGCTTGGCGTGGGAGCCCGCGGAACATGCGATGCTCGATCGGTTGTTGCAAGCGCCGATCTTCGCGGGACGGCTCGCGCCGCTCGTCAAGGTTGAGTTCACTATGCGTGACGTCTACGCGCCGACGCATTGGGCGATTCGTGGAACGCCGCCTGACTACGACACGCCCGACGAAGATGTCTATCTGACGGGACGCAATCTCGTCCTGCTCACCAAGGCGGGCGTCGTCGCGTTGCAGAAGAACGCGAGACGAATCGCGCTGGGGCTCCTCGCCGGCAACCCGTTTCCCGACGCACGCCCCGCGTTCTTTCGCGCCATGGCGCAGGCGATTTCACTTGGCCTGGATCACACGATCGAGATTGCGACGCCCTTTCTGATGTGGGAGAAGGAGGAAGTCATTCGCCGAGGCGTCGAGCTCGGCGTTCCGATGAACCTGACGCTGAGCTGCATGAATCCCTTCATTAGGCCTGGTGGGCCGGGTGGGTCGGGTAGGCCTGGTAGGACAGGTGAAGCGGGTGGCGCGGGTAGTAACGTCGAGGATAGTCAATCAGATTCTGGTGAGCACCTTCCAGCTCACTGCGGGCTATGCAGCAAGTGTCGTGAGAGGCGGGATGCCTTCGAGGCTGCGGGCATCGAAGACCCGACAACATACGCACACGCCTC
This sequence comes from Vicinamibacterales bacterium, assembly GCA_050747925.1. Taxonomy (GTDB): domain Bacteria; phylum Acidobacteriota; class Vicinamibacteria; order Vicinamibacterales; family UBA2999; genus 12-FULL-67-14b. The sequence goes on along the minus strand of JBOGIV010000275.1, from coordinate 31,600 downwards.
GCCACGGTAGCAGTTCCTCCACCCGACTCGCCCGACTCGCCCGACTCACCCGACTCACCCAACTCACCCGTCGCACCAGGCCTACCAGGCCCACCCGGCCCACCCGGCCTAAACTAACTCTCAATTCGTATCGATCCGTCCCCGGTCCGCACACGGAGCGACTTCCCGCCCTCGCCCATGCGCGTTCGGAGCGAGCGCCGACGCTCACGACGATCGTCGCGGTCGTCTCCCCCGCGATCGAGATCCGCGCCGCGGAGCAATGGATGAGTCGCCCGCACCGTACCGTCGCGCGTTTCGGCGTCGAGCTCACCGTTGAATGACGAGGGCAAGGTCAGAATCACGCTGCCGTCTTCGGTACTCAGATCCCAGTCGGCGGCCATCTCGGAGTCGGAGTCGATTTGCGCTCGAATCGTGCCGTCGCCGGTCTTGAGGCGCAACGTCGACGGCTTCGCGTCGAGGACGATGCTCCCATCGCCGGTCTCGAGGTCGAGCTTGCCCGCCGCCCGCTCCACCCGTATCGATCCATCGTCGGTATGAATGGAGATTTCACCAGACACACGAGTGGCGGCGACGCTTCCATCAGCCGTTCGAAGAGTGATGGTGCCATCGACGTCGGCCACGCGAATCGTTCCATCGGAGCTGCTGGCCTGGATTCGGCTGGCTCGCGGAAGCGCCACGCGCAACCGAGCGGACGGCGACATATTCCGTCCGATGGTCATATGGAACTCGCGCGCCGGGCCGGTGACGCGCACCTCGACGCGGTTGCCGCGCTGTTCGGCGTGGACCTTGATCGCATCGATCACGGACTGCTCCATCGCGCGCTTTTCGATTTCGACCTCCACTTCGTCGCGATCCCAAGAGTGAATCTCGATGGAGCCGTCGAAGGTGTCGAGGACGACTTCGGGCTGGCCGGTGATCTTGAAGTTTCGCGTCTCTCGCGTCGTGAGACCCTCGGAGTTCAGGTTCACTTCGCAGGCAGCCGCAAAGGTCGCGGCGACGAGCGCGCACATTCCGAACGCCGGACGGACCTCAAGTCCCATAAGCCCTCAAGCCACTAGACGAGCCCGTCGGAAGCAGTGTTCCAACAAGGGACCCCACCCAGGTAGGTTTGACGGACGCGCAGGTCCGGTCCGAGAACCGCGAGGTCGGCGAGAAAACCTTCAGCAATCCGGCCCATCTTGGCGAGTCTCAACTCCGTAGCCGGCGTCGTCGAGCACATTCGGGCCGCTTCAACGGGACCAAGGCCAACCTTCTCGACGAGCGATCGGAAGGCCGCATCCATGGTCAGCACGCTTCCCGCGAGGGTCCCGTCCTCGAGAACGGCCGATGTGGCGGTGACTACGATGGAGTGAGAACCCAGCCGTGTGCGTGAGCCAGCCGGCAATCCTGATCCCGCGGTGCCGTCGGTGATGGCCATGACGCGGTCCACCGATTTCGTGCGAACGGCGATGCCGATGGCAGTGGGGTGGACGTGAAAGCCATCACAGATCACCTCAACCGCCACTTCATCGGATTCGAGCACGGCGCCGACAACCCCCGGCGCGCGGGCAGTGAGCGGTGACATCCGGTTGTAGAGGTGTGTGGCGTGCCGGACGCCCGCCTCAATCGCGGCGCGGGTTTCGTCGTAGGTCGCGCCGCTATGTCCGACCGAAACGCGATGACCGGCACTGACAAGATCGCGGACCAGCTCCAACCCGCCAGGCAGCTCGGGTGCGAGCGTGACGATCCCCACTGCTCGCCGATGCGCCTCGATGACATCGAGGATCTCGGCGCCCGAAAACTCTCTTTCTGTCTTCTGTCTTCGTTCGTCTGGCTTCGGCAGCCGAAGGCACGACAATGGCTGAGCGCCCGCCCAGTCCACATTGATGAAGTTGCTTTCCAGGTGCGCGCGAAGCACTCGCGCCGAGCGCGGTGAGGGAAGCGACTGCGCGGCGGCGACGCTGGCCAGCATCGTCGTCAACTCAGCAGGAGCGCACGCGACCGACGTCGGACAAAACGCGGTAACCCCGTAGCGCGGCAGACGAGACGCCACATCACTCACCGCGGTGGGGCCGTGGAGAACGTCGATCCCCTCGATACCGTGGACGTGGACATCGATGAACCCGGGAACGACATAGTGGCCACGCAGGTCGATGCGCCGGGCGCCGCCTGGACCATCGATGTCTCGCGGCTCGACCGCGGCGATGCGATCGCCGTCGATGACGAGACTGCCGCCGCGCACGATACGGTCCGGCAGTACGAGGTCGGCGCCGGCGAGAACGATCATGCGCGCTGACGCAGCGCCGCGCGCGCCGCGCCGATCGCGACCGCATCGTCACCGAGCGGCGAGAGGAGGATGCGCAGGCGATCGGAGGGGCGGGGACTCACGCGCCGCGCGCACTCTGATCGGATTGGCTCGAACAGTATGTCGCCCGCGCTCACGATCATCCCGCCCAAGACCACGACTTCGGGATCGAGCATCGTGATCAGGTTGGCGACGGCCATGCCTGAGTACTTGGCGGTGTCCCGGACCACCGAGATGCACACACCATCGCCCTTGCGTGCCTCTTCGAGCACATCGGCCGCCGACATGCGCGACGCGTCACCTTCGGTCTGATCGGTGAGCGTCGAGTAGTCGCCGGACTTCACCCGCCAGACCAGCCGTCTGACAATGCTGGCCGCAGCGACTTCAGACTCCAGTCCGCCCAACCGGCGATAGTCCTCTCGCTCTACGGGGTTGACGGCCAGCCATCCGATCGATCCCGCCAGGTTCGATGCGCCGTGCCATGGTTCGCCGTTCACGAGGAACCCCGTGGTGACGTGCTCACCAAGCGAGAAGGCGACAACCGTACGTGCGTCGACGGCGGCGCCGCACCAATGCTCCGCAAGGGCCGCGGCCGGTCCGGCGGCGATCACGGCAGGCAGACCCGCGCCCGGCGCGAGCTCTACCATGGCGGCGACGACATCGGGCTGTCCTTGATCGCCCGGCAGCGGCACCGCAAGACCCATGACCCGAGCTGGCCCGCCGGCGGCTGTGGTCGCGCGCTTGATCGCCTCGCGCACTTCGCGAACGAGGCTCGAGCTGCCGCGGACGAACTCTCCCCGCGCCAGCACACGGCCCTTGGCATCGACGACCACAACGCGACCAACGCGGTCCGACAGGTCGAGCCCAAGGGCGGCGCGGGCCTCAGGTTTCACTACAGCTTCCAATCCGAGTGCGCATGCAGCTTACGACCATCGAGTGGCAGGCGTGATTCCGCGGTCGCGAAGAGTTCTGTGTCAACGCGCGTGAGGATCTTCGCAAGCCCGCGCTCGTCTGGCGCCGTGATCACGAGAACACCGGCGGTAAGGGTCGCCGGGAAGGCCCGATCGTCGAGGTAGTCGCGATCGAGCGTCACGAGCGTTCGTCGCAGTTGCCGAGCCAGTCGAAAGTGTTCTTCGTCTCGCGCTCTCCGCAAATCGGGATGCTCCAGGACGAAGAGCACGTCCCACTGAAGCGTGTCGCGCATCTGCGCGACGATGCCGGCTGGGACGTTGGCGTCGGCGTAGACGCGAGGACGATCCGTCAGCGCTTCGGCGACGGGACCAAGTGACGTGGAGAGATCAGCCATTCCTGTCGTGGCTAGCTGCGTGTCTGTGTCATCTGCGTCATCTGCGGCCTAGCCGCCGCTCGCTCTTATTCTGCGACGGGCTTCCTTTTCGAGCGCGGCGACGAGTTCACCACGCTTTTTGAGCAACCCCTTCCTCTTCCGCCGCCCGTTTTTGTGGCCCACGGCATATTCGCAGAAAAGCGGGAACGCGATAGTCGAGTCGCAGTACGCGACGGCCGTGTCGGGAAGGACGGTCGGATTCACCTTACCCCAGCTCACAGCTTCGGATGGCGTCGCGCCTGACAAACCACCCCACACCACCGAATCGGTCGTGATCTGGATGAAGTAGTCATTCCCGCCTTTAGGGATGCCATAGACCTCCCAAAGCGTGGGTTGACCTTGCAAGTAGAAGTTCTTCGGAGAGCCGCCGCCGAGAATGACGCAGCCGTTCCTCTCAGCCGCCCGGATGATGGCGCAGATCTCGTTCACATCCTTGTTCGGGTCGACCTGCAGTTGGCTCTGATTAATGAGCTCGTGATAAGCGACGTTCATGCCGATTGAGCTGTCGCCCGGTGAGGACGTGTAAATGGGCACGCCAAACTTGGCGGCGCTGGCGACAAACGAGTACGTCGCGCAGCCCGGCCGAGCCTGGAGCAGGTGGTTCCCGAGCGCTTCGTGGAGCCCGGCCGAAGAGACCGGCCGGTCGAGCCTGCTGGCCACGAGAAAATCACGGATGAACCGGTCCGTATCGAGGAGGACCTGGGCGGGAAACAGCACGTCGTAGATACGGATGACGCCTTCTTCATAGAGGATGCGATCGTCCAGGAATGGCGAGCCGCGGCGCAGAGTGTAATTCAGCGCGTAGTGCAAGTCGTGATACAGATTAGCGCCCGTGCTGACGATGAAATCGATGAGCCCGCGCTCCATCAGGGCAATCACGCATCCGCCGAGGCCCGCCGGCGTCAGCGCCCCCGCCATCGTCAGTGCGATGGTCGTGTCGTGGGTCTTGGCGAGCATCTTGTCGCCAAAAATCCGGCATGCCTCTCCCAGTCGAGCCGCGTTGAACGCCTGGAATCCCTCGTCGATCAGCGTTCTGACCGCGGCGCTACCTCGAGGGCGATAGTAGCGAATGGGTTTTCCGGTCAGAAACGATCGAGCGTTCTTTCGAGGACTACCGGGGGAACGATAGGGCATCGGGAACTAGCGTAATGCTATTCTCTCCCCCGTGCTCGAGGGCCTGTGGCTTTCGGTCGCGGCTGGACTGGCCGCTGCCTTCGTCCTGGCCCTCCTCTTCATCTGGTGGAAAGGACGCCCATTCGCGGCAGGCGATGTCTTTCGGGCCAGCCGATTGTCCCAAGGCAATCGCGTCTTCCCGACCCAAGTTCTCATCACCCCCACATCCGTCGTACACTACACTCCCGAGCTGGTGGGCCGAAAAGAACATTCGATCCACATGGCGCATGTCTCGTCGGTCAGCATCGACACCAACCTGTTCTTCTCGAACGTCAAGATCGAGACGAGCGGGGGGACCAGCCCGGTGCTGTGCCACGGTCATCGCAAACGGGATGCGGTGCGGATGAAGCAGCTGATCGAGCAGCATCAGACGCAGTATTACCGGCACTCCTCAGGGCAGGTTGCGCAGTCGCCTGCCCCCGGAGGCAGCAGTGGATGATGTGACCTTCGCCGCCCGACGAGCCAGCGCAGCCGCTGCGCGGCCGGAGGACCTCGACGCTCGCTTCAAGAGCCTCGTGCAGTCGCCGCTGCGCGCGGGGATTCTCCGTTTCCTGAGCGCTCGACAGGGCGAAGCCTTCGACATCGATACCATCATGCAGGCCTTCGGGCGCATGCGGCACGACGTGGAAAACTGCATCCACGAGCTCGTCGAGTTTGGCGTCGCCCGCAGGGTGATCGCGGATCCACCCACGTACATGGCCTCGCGGCCCGCGTCGGAGCATGGGGCACGGCTGCTGGACACGTTCCTCGAGCGGCGCCCCAACCTCGGGGTTGAAGACTCGTCGCCGTCGGTTCAACGATTTCGCGAAATGATCGGGCGCGACGAGAAAATGCTCGCCATCTTCGAGTGGATTCGGACGGCGGCCAAATCGGACATTTCGGTGCTGATTCTCGGGCCAACGGGGGCGGGCAAAGAGCTCGTCGCTCGCATGATCCACGAGCTGTCGCGCCGGGGGCCCGAGAATTTTCAGGCGATCAACTGCTCGGCGCTACCGGACACACTCTTCGAGTCGGAGATCTTCGGCTACGAGAAAGGCGCCTTTACCGGCGCCTACGATCGCAAGCAGGGCCGGCTGGAAATGGCCAACGGCGGCACGCTCTTCCTCGATGAAATCGGCGACCTGTCGCTCGTGGCGCAGGCCAAATTGTTGCGCGTGCTCGAGGAGCGGCGATTCGAACGGCTTGGCGGCAACCGGGCGATTCACGTGGACTTCCGACTGATTTCGGCGACGAACCGTCCTCTCGACTCGTTCGTGCGCGATAGCCGCTTCCGCGAGGATCTGTACTACCGGATCAACGCCTTCGCCATCCGCTTGCCCTCGCTCCGCGAGCGGGCGGTGGACATACCCGTTTTGGCGAACCGCTTCCTCGGCCGATATTGTGCGGCCAACGGCCTCTCTCTCGACGCCAAGCAATTCACGCCCGAAGCGCTGGATCGGCTCACGACCTATCACTGGCCGGGCAACATCCGCGAGCTGGAGAGCACCGTGGCGCGCGCGGCGCTCTCTGCGCCCGGTCGAGCGATCGGCGGCTCGGACATCGAGTTCCTTCACGCCCACACCGGGCCGCGTCTCGAAGAAGAGACGACGCGGCTGCCCTCGCTCAGAGATTCCGAGCGCGCCCACATCATTCGCGTCCTCGAGCACACGTCGTGGAACAAGCTCGAAGCCGCCCGTGTGCTCGATATCGGGCGTGGGACGCTGTATCGAAAGATTGACGAGTACGGTCTCGAGCCGTCGGCCGGGGCGGGACGCCGCAAAGGACGGCGGGCAGCCACGAGCTGATGCGAAGCCTTTCGCTTGCCGCGCGCCTTTACCTCGCTTTCTCGATCGCTCTCGGCGCCCTCCTGCTGGCCTTCTTCGGCGCGCAGTCCAGGTTCGAGCAACCCTGGCTGTTCCTTCTGCTGCTGGTTACGTCGGCCGCCACGTCCGCTGTCAAAGTCAGCTTGCCGATTGTCAAGAGCGGATCCACGATGTCGGTCTCGTATGCGGTCGATTTCGCGACGCTCCTGCTGTTGGGCGCCAACGAAACGATGATCGTGTCGGTGGTCAGCGCGTGGACGCAGTGCACGTTCCGCATGAAGGTGCGCAATCCGCTGTATCGAACGCTCTTCAGCATGGCGTGCCTGGCGATTACCGTGCAGGCCGCTGGGCTCGCATTCCGGAGCATGGGTGGCGTGGCCGGGACGTTCGGCGGCAGCGCCACCGACATCGCCAAGCCACTGGTGGCCGCCGCCACCGTCTACTTCCTCTTCAACACGGGTCAGATCGCCATTGCCGTGGCGCTCACCACGCGACAGTCGTTCGTCACGCTCTGGCAGCAGAACTATCTTTGGAGCGCTCCAAGCTATTTCGTCGGCGCCGGCGCCGCGGCCGTCGCGGCCTGGGCGGTCATGAAGGCTGGTATGTGGATCGGAGTGTTGACGGCGGCGCCGCTCTATCTCACCTATCGCAGCTACAAGATCTACCTCGGCCGCATCGCCGAGGGTCAGCGTCACGGGCAAGAGCTGGCCGATCTGCATCTGGCCACAATCGAAGCGCTCGCACGTGCCATCGACGCGAAGGATCAAACCGGACAGTCGCACATTCGGCGCGTGCAGGCGTACGCGGCCGGGCTCGCTCAGGGCTTCGGCATGACCGACAACGAGATCCAAGGCGTCAAGACGGCCGCCCTGCTCCACGACATCGGCAAGCTTGCAGTCCCCGAGCACATCCTCTCGAAGCCGGGTCCACTCACACAGGAAGAGTTTCATAAGGTTCGCGTTCACCCGCAGGTCGGCGCCGAGATCATCAGCGCCGTACCTTTCCCCTACCCGGTCGCACCATTGATTTTGAGCCACCACGAACGCTGGGATGGGAAGGGCTACCCGCAAGGACTCAAAGGCACCGACGTTCCCCTCGGCGCCCGGATTCTTACGGTTGTGGACTACTACGATGCGCTGACATCCGAGCGCCCATATCACAAGGCGATGACCCATGAAGGCGCGCTGGCGCTCTTGCAACAGGAAGCCGGGCGGGCCCTGGACCCATCGGTCGTGCAGATGTTCGTGGCGATGATTCCGCAAATGGCCGAAGCGGCTGACGCCCTGCCACCCAACCTGGCTCGAGCGGACTACGAGTCGAACGGCAACCTTGGCAGTCCCGCGCTGGGTTTTGAGTCCGAAATCGCGAAGAGCTCGGTCTTCGAAGATATCGCGCTGGCGCACCGCGAGATCTACGCGCTCTACGAGCTGGCGCAAACCATGGGCACCAGCCTCGGCGTGGCCGACACGATGGCGCTCATCGCGTCGAAGCTGAGCAACCTCGTGCCGTTCTCAGCCTGTGCGTTGTTCCTCTACGCCGAGAAGACCGATTCGTTGGCGTGCGGGTTCGCCACCGGCGTGGATGACGAGAAGCTCAACGGTCTGACCGTCACGGGCGGCCACGGCCTCAGCGGTTGGGTGGCGCGCAATCGCCGGCCGCTGGTGAACGCCAAGCCCAGCCTGGAGTTCGAAGCCGCTGGGCTCGAGGAGACCACGAAGCTGCAGTCGGCGCTGATCGCGCCGCTCGTGTTTGGCGACCGTTTGATCGGCACGCTGGCTGTGTATCAAGTCGACGCCGATTTCTACACCGACAACCATCGGCGGCTGGTGGATCACGTCTGCGAGCAAGTGGCCGCCGTGATCAACAACTCGATGGTCTTCGAGAAGACACAGCAGGATTCCCTCACCGATCCGCTGACCCTTCTCCCAAACACGCGCTTCATGTTCACGCACCTGACTCGAGAGCTCGCACGTGCCGAACGGTTGAAGGCCGAGGTGGCGCTTCTGGTGATGGACCTCGACGGCTTCAAGGAAATCAACGACACGCACGGGCACCACGTCGGGGACCGCGCGCTGCGCCAGATCGCAGAGGTCCTGAAATCGGCCATTCGTCCGTACGACATCTGCATCCGCTATGCGGGCGACGAGTTCATCGTGGTCCTCTCAGGCTGCGGACAGGACGAGGCCGAGCGCAAGCGCGTCGAGATGCAGCGGGCGGTGGACGAAGTGGTGTTCGAAGCCAGACCTGGGCGGCGAGTGTCGCTCGCCGTCAGCATCGGGGCGGCCATCTTCCCGCGCGACGGACGGACTTACGAAGAGCTGCTCTCAACGGCCGACAGCCGCATGTATCGCGACAAGACGCGGCGCAAGCAGCGCGGCAGAGTACGACGCACGGCCTTGGCCAAAGGCGCCGGCTCGGTGCCGTTGCCCTTTCCGGACGAGATCAGCGAGATCGATATTCAGCGCGCGGGGTTCGGCGTGCTCTAGCGAAGGTTTTCAAGCCTCCTAAAAAGTCTCAGTCAGAATCAGATCGTCCCGAACGCCCAGCTCTCGCAACCACACGCGCGTCTCGGACAGAAGCTGCGGCGGGCCGCAGAGAAGGCAGAAGGCCTCGTTCGAAGGAAGCGCTTCTACAAGAAGGTGGCGATCGATGCGGCCACGCCGGCCAGACCAGGCCTTCGACTCGTCGCGGGTCACGGTGAGACAGGCGCGGATGCGTGCCGCACGCGCCAGCGACTCAATCTCCATTCGATAGACGAGCTCGTCCGCCGATCGCGCGCTATAGACGACCGACGCCGTTGGCGGAGGTGTCGAGGCCAGTCGCTCGACGAGGATCGATCGCAGGGGCGCGATTCCCGTTCCGCCGGCGACGAAGAGCAGGTCGCTTCCACTGAAGCGATCTGGCAGGCCAAACGATCCGAACGGCCCTTCAACGTCGAGCAGCGTGCCCGTCGCGGCGAGCTCGAGATGCGGATCGAGCCCACCGCTGTCTTCCAGTTGAACCAGCAAGTCAATCGCGCCGGACTCGGCGACTTCGATCGGAGCCGATGCAATCGAGTACGGCTTGCGAAGCGGCGACTGGTGCAGACCGACCATCACAGCCTGCCCCGCCTGAAACGGGAAGCTCACACCATTGAGGTCGAGGCTGATGATCCGGGTACGCGGCGTCGCTCCGCGAATGCTGCGAACTCGGACAGTACGGAGAGCCAATGCGAACCCTGGAACCTTTGAGAACCGTGGAACCCTGGAACCTTGGAACTCTGGAACCTACATGCCGATCACGTGATACCCCGCGTCCACCATCAGGACTTCGCCGGTGATCCCACGGCCGGCTGCGCTGAGAAGAAACGCAGCCGCGTCGCCGACCTCGGACGATTCGATCGCGCGGCGCAGAGGCGCCTTCTCCCGCACGACGCCGATGATTGTGGAGAAGCCGCCGATGCCGGAGGCAGCGAGGGTTTTCACCGGGCCAGCCGAGATCGCGTTGACGCGGATATTCTGCGGACCGAGATCGCTGGCGAGATACCGGACCGAGCATTCGAGAGCCGCTTTCGCCACCCCCATGACGTTGTAGTTCGGGAAGACGCGATCGGCGCCAAGAAACGTGAGCGTGAGGATGCTGCCGCCGCCCCTCGCAATCATTAAGGGCTTGGCGCCTCGAGCCAGCGCGACCAGTGAGTACGCGCTGATGTCGAGCGCGGTTCGAAACCCTTCACGCGACGTGTCTGAGAACGCACCAGCGAGATCTTCTCGCACCGCAAACGCGGCGCCGTGCACCAAAAAATCGAGCCCACCGTACTCCTGCTCGATGCGCGCGAAGACAGCGGCCGTCTGATCGTCTTGCTGAACGTCAAGTGGCAGCAGCAACGGCCGCGGCGTCAGCGTGTCCGCCAACTCGCCGACATGCTCTGCGAACCGCCCTTGATAGGTGAGAACCAGCGTCGCGCCGGCAGCCGCGGTGGACTGCGCGATCGCCCAGGACAGCGATCGATGGTTGGCGACGCCGACGATGAGGCCGACCTTCCCAGTGAGGTCGGTTGTCACTGGTGCTTTTTGCCGCCGCGGCGACGGCGGTGGCGCTGACCGTGAGGACGTCCCGAGGTATCAGGCTGTCCGTTGTCGCGCCCAAAGCGCATGGGACCTCGAAACGACGAGCCGCCGCCACGGTGCGAGTGATTGCCGTTGCGACCGCCGCGATTGTGAAGCGAATGCACGGTGAACTCTGGCATCGATCGGGGAGCCGGCGGCTGCCCCTCGGTGCGAGGGAACTGGGCGCGGATCAACGAACGGCGGACCGGCCCATCTTCTCGATCGGGTATGGCCGTGAGGATTGGGTCGGCAACCGACTCCGCTGGAGCGTCCGCGATGACGGCGGGTACCTCATCCGCGCTCGGGGGTTCTGGCGCGGCGGCAATCGCAGGTATGGGTTCGAGTGTTTGCGAGGGGGAGGATGAAGGCGGGCGACCGGTTGGGCCTTGGAGCCCGTCGAGCACTTGTGTGAAGAGCGCGACGGGCGCGGTCTTGCGTCTGGTCGGCACCTTTGCAGCCTTGTACTGGTGCTCGGAATCGCAGACGACACAACGTGTTCGTCGTATTTCGTCGTCGATCATCGCCACGATGGCGTGGTCGGTAATGCGGCGCTCGTGTGGACAGTAATCATCCAGCACGTCACCAGGCCGAAACCGGCGTTCTGGCATGCGATCCCCCGACAAAAGCGACCCGCGGGCGCAGGACACACAAACAGCTACTTCAGGCTGTTGCAGCCCTAATGGACCAATTTAGTTAGTTCATGTCCAGCCAGGATCAACCCCAGCGATGCTCCAGCGGCCGCGCCACTTCAGCAGCCGACTCGACCTTGGAATCTGGTCGAGCCTTGCGGTCGAATTACCGCGAAGAAAGGCTGATTGAGTGTATCAAACGCCCCCGGACCGGGCAAGCCACGCCCGGGTGTCGGCTAGCGCGGCACCGACCGCCTCGGGATGGGTCGACTGGGGCGTGCGACGGGCCCGAACCGACGCCGAGGCCGTGATTCGCTCGAACACGTCTGCTTGAAAGAGGTCGCTCGCCTGTCGCCACTCGTCCAGGGACAGTGAATCGAAGTCTCGGCCTTCTGCCAGAAGCTGGCGAACCAGGGCGCCCACGACCTCGTGGGCTTGACGGAACGACATCCCCTTGGCAACCAGATAGTCGGCGACGTCGGTGGCCAGCAGCAGGCCAGACGCCGCTTGAGCGGTCCGTTCGCGGCGAAGCGTGAGTTTTGACACCACGGCAGCCACCGCATCGAGCGAGACGGCCAGCGTATCTTCGGCATCGAAGAGCGGCTCTTTGTCTTCCTGCAGGTCCTTGTTGTACCCGGTCGGCAGCCCCTTCATCGTTGCAAGGAACCCGGTCAGATGGCCAATCGCACGGCCAGCTTTTCCGCGCACCAGCTCGAGCGGATCCGGGTTTTTCTTCTGCGGCATGATGCTGCTGCCGGTCGCCGATGAGTCAGCGAGCTCGAAGAAGCCAAACTCTTCGCCGGTGAGCAGGATGAAGTCCTCAGCAATGCGCGACAGATGGACCATTGCGAGCGCGACGGCATGCAGAAAGCTCGCGCCGAAATCGCGATCGGAAACGGCGTCCATGCTGTTGGTGACGACCCGCGAGAAGCCAAGGGCGGCCGCCAGCGCGACCGTGTCGACCGCATAACCGGACCCCGCCACTGCGGCCGATCCAAGCGGCAGCGCGTCGGCTTCATCTCGCGCTGATGACAAGCGCGCGTGATCCCGGCGCAACGGCGCGGCATGGCTCAACAGAAAGTGAGACACGAGCACCGGCATCGCGCGGCGCATGTGCGTGTAGGACGGCATCAGCGCGTCGCCGGCGCGCTCGGCCTGATCCGCAAAGGCGGCGATGGTGGAGCGGAGCTTTTGCTGCAGCAATGGAATGCGGCGGCGTAAATAGAGGCGCATGTCGACCGATACCTGGTCGTTGCGAGAGCGACCGGTATGAAGGCGGCGCCCGGCGTCTCCGATGCGCGCGACGAGCTGTCGCTCCACAAAGCTGTGGACATCCTCGTCCGGTCCACTCACCCAGGCGGGATCGCGGCGGCCGTGCTCGAGAATCGCGATGAGGCCTTCGGTGATCGAGCGGGCATCGGCCTCGTCGATCACTCCGGCCCGGCCGAGGGCGTCGGCCCATGCGAGGCTCCCCATCACATCGTCTTCGAAGAGCCGTCGATCGAATGGGAATGAGACACCGAAGTCGAACGCCGCGGGGTCCGGTGCTGAGTCGAATCTTCCTGACCAAAGGTGGCTCATACGTCTGCCGTCTGCCGGCCCGCCGTGAGCGACGCCGAAGGGATGCTGGTTGCCGTGGTTACGCTGCCGTTGTGCAGCTTCAGTTGAACGACCCCCGTAACGTGCTCCTGAACGTGATTCACAACCGCGTCAAGCGCTGGTCGAAGATTTGAAAACCACTCGCCGCGATCGATCACGTCGCTATAGCTCGAGGCGATGGCCGGCACGATGCGCTGAACCGGCCCTGGCGCGGCCTGCCGTTGGAGCTCAGCGTGCGCAGCATGGAGCAGGACGGCCGCGGGCGCTTCGTAGATGGCATACGACACGCGGTCAACGGCGCGGGCCTTCACGCGCGTGAGCCGGCCGATGCCGTGCTCGGCGCCAATCGTCGTGAGGCTGTCGATCAATTCGACCGGCGCCATGGGAACGCCGTTCAGGGCCTTCGGCACGCCGTAGCTGAACTCGATCTCGAGCACCGCTGCGTCTTCCGGACTGCCTTCAGGAGGCCGGGTGAGGGAAACCACTCCGTCGGCCAGTGCACTCGACGCGGCATCGGCCCATCGCCCGACCGTCCGGCCCCACAGGTTCTGGTCGGTGCGCGTCGGGCCGGCCGCCGCGATGTTGTGACGCTCGGCGAAATCCTCGAGCTCGGTCGTGGTGAAGGACCACGCCTCGGCGCACGCGATCACGCGGAGCGCAGGATCGAGGTCCTGCATGGCGGCAGTCAATCGCAGATGGTCGCGCCCCGAGCCGGCGTGCGCGACGGCGGCCGCCTCTTCCACTCGCGCGATCGCCACCAGCGTCTTCGCGATCAGCGGGCGGCCAAGGGCTGTCGGGATTGGATACCGACCCTCGAAGAGGGCGCCGGCTTTCACGCTCGGGAGGACGAAGTCGCGGGCAAACTCTTCACGCGCATCGATGACGTGGCAGCGGACCGCGCCCGCGGCGAGGGCTCGCTGACGGACGTCGACCAGGTCGTCGCCCTGACCAAGATCCAACGCGACCGCCACGACCTGAGCGTCAAAGGTCTCGATCAGCCACGGAATCGCGACCGACGCCTTGAGGCCACCCGAGTAAGCCAGTACGACGCGCATCACTTACCGTCTCGCCAATTCGTTCAACTGCTTCACGATCGCCCTCGCGCCCTTCCGCGTCCGACCGATCACGAGGACCGTGTCGTCTCCAGCCACCGTCCCAACGACGTCGGGCAACCGCGAGCGATCGATCGCCAGCCCCAGCAGCTGCGCTTGTCCTGGACCTGTCCGCACAACGACCAGTTGCTGCGCTGCCTCCACGCTCACCAGGTATTCCGTGAACGCCTTCGCCAGCGCCCCTAGCGCGGCTGCCGGTGTGGGCGACTCGTCTGCGGCTGGTTGGTAGGCGCCGTCAGCCGACCGCTTGACCAACCCGAGGTCTTTGATGTCGCGCGACAACGTCGCCTGCGTCACCCGGAATCCTCGCGCGGCCAGGCGGTGGCGGAGCTGTTCCTGGCTGCGGACGGCCTCCTGGTGGACGACCTCACGAATGGCCGACTGGCGTCGGAACTTCATAATTATGCGTTCGAGTGAATCAGTATACATGCATCTGACGGGAATGCGAGCGGCCCATACATATTTCTGGTTGACACTCCTCTGAAGCCTCTGTATAAATATTCTTTTTGGCGCATATTGTTGCAGCCCATAGGGCCATGAAGACTCAGATCGCCGACCACACGGAAGTAGACCAGCCGAGCTCGACCCAACCCATCCGGGTGGCCATCGCCGGCGCCACCGGGTTTGCAGGACAGGAGCTCGTCCGGCTGCTCGCTCGTCACCCCGCGGTCACGATCACCGCCGCCACCGCCTCTCAGGCAACGAGCACGCCCCGATCGCTGCCGGCGCTCGCGCGCATCTGGGATGGGACCGTCGTTCCCCTCAATCCCGTTGCGCTCGTGGGCAAGACCGACGCGGTGTTTCTCGCGCTGCCCGAAGCCGCCTCTGCCGAGATCGCGCCGATGCTGGTCGACGCCGGCATCCGGGTGATCGATTTGTCGGGGGCGTTCCGACTCCGCGATGTGGCCGCGCGGGCGCGCTGGTATGCGGCAACCACCTCCTGGCCCAACGGCGTCGTGTATGGGCTGACCGAGTTCGAGCTGAGCCACATCCGTGGCGCGCGGCTGTTGTCGAACCCGGGCTGCTACCCCACCGCGTCGTTGTTGGCTCTCTTGCCGCTCCAACGGGCTGGGTTGCTGCACCCGGACACTGAGATCGTGATCGATGCGAAGTCGGGCATCTCTGGCGCCGGGAAAGCACCCAGCGAGCGAACCCACTTCTCTGAGAATCACGGGAGCGTCGCCGCGTACAACGTGTTCGGCCATCGCCACACACCCGAGATGGAGCAGGCCCTTGGCCGCACGGTGACGTTCGTCCCGCACCTGGTGCCGCTCGATCGCGGCATCCTGTCGAGCATCTACACGCGCCTGCAGCCCGGGACGACGGTCGCGGAGGTTTCAGAAGCATTCGAACGTGCGTACTCGTCTGCTCCATTCGTCCGGCTCACTGGAGAGGTGCTGCCAGAGATCAAGCACGTCGCCTACACGAACTTTTGCGACCTCGGATGGAAGGTGGACGAGGGGTCGGGACGTCTGTTCGTCGTGAGCGTCATCGACAACCTGGTGAAGGGCGCCGCCGGCCAGGCCATCCAGAACTTCAACGTGATGTTTGGCCTTCACGAAACGGCAGGGCTGTTGTGACGAGGGTTCAGACAAGGGTTCGGGCGAAGGTTCGGACCATCGCGCGAACCTCTGTTCTCAAACTCGGCGGCGAGCTCATCGAGAACGACGAGCAGCTCAAGGTCATTGGCAAGGCCGTCGCTCGCGCGGCAAAGCAGACGCCGCTGGTGGTGGTGCACGGTGGCGGCCGGGACATCGATGCCGCTCTCCAGCAGGCCGGCATTCCGAAACGACAGGTCGACGGCCTGCGGGTGACCGATGCCGCCACGCTCGAGGTCGTCGTGGCGGTGCTTGCGGGATCGGTCAACACGAAGTTTGTTGCCGCGATCAACGCGGCGGGAGGCCGGGCGGTCGGGCTGACGGGGGCTGATGCGGGTGTCGCGCCGGTCAAGCGAGCGGCACTCCACGCGTCGACAGGCGGCGGCCTGGTCGACCTGGGTCTGGTGGGCCAGCCGACCAATTCGTCGAAGCCCGCGCTGGTATCCGATCTCTGCCGGGCAGGGTACGTGCCGGTCGTCGCTTCTATCGGTGCGGCGAAAGACGGTCAACTGTTCAACGTGAACGCCGACACGCTTGCCGGCAGCCTTTCGGCTCGTATCAAGGCGGCGCGACTCGTCGTGGCGGGTGCAACCGCCGGAGTGCTCGATGCGCAGGGACAAACCGTTCGGACGCTGAATGGCAAAGGAATCGCGGGAATGGTCGCGTCGGGCACCGCGAGCGCGGGCATGGTCGCGAAGCTTTCGGCCTGCCGATCGGCGCTCAAAGGCGGCGTCAAGAGTGTCGCCATCGTCGATGGGCGTGCTCCCGAACGATTAGTGCGCGCGGTCGCCGGAGCTCGGACCGACGCGTCGACGACGATCACGAAATAGGAGTAAGCGATTCACGCAATGACTACGAGCGCAGAGTACGTCAAAGCCCTTGAAGCCGAGCACGTGCTTCAAACCTACAAGCGCCTGCCCGTGGTCTTTGTCCGCGGCGAGGGCACACATCTGTACGACGAATCGGGCCGCGACTATCTCGACTTCATCTCCGGAATCGGCGTTGCCGTCCTCGGGCACGCCCATCCGGGACTCGCGGCGGTGGTGGCGGATCAGGCGAAGACGCTGATTCACACGTCGAATCTTTACTACCACCCTTTGCAGGGCCAGCTGGCCGCCCGACTCGCGCGGCTGTCGGGACTGCAGCGATCCTTTTTCTGCAATAGCGGCACTGAGGCCGTAGAGGCCTGTCTCAAGTTCGCGAGACGTTACTGGTTCTCGAAGGGCATCAAAAACCGCACGAGGTTCGTGGCGCTCGAGCACGGTTTCTCCGGTCGGTCGATGGGCGCCCTGTCGGTGACGTCGAATCATCACTACCGCGAGCCGTTCGAGCCACTGATCCCCGGCGTCACGTTCATCGCGCCGAACGACGTTGACGCGCTCGAGGCGGCGGTGACCGACGAGACCGCCGCGATCGTCGCCGAGCCCATCCAAGGTGAAGGTGGGATTCGTCCCCTGTCGCCGGCGTTTGCCGCGGCGATTGCCGGAGTCGCGAAGTCGACGGGCACGCTCCTCATCGCCGATGAGATCCAGTGCGGCCTCGGGCGTACGGGTTGGCCCTTTCACTTTCAAGCACTCAGCTGGTCGCCGGATCTCGTCACGGTTGGCAAGGCCATCGGCTCGGGGATTCCGGTCGGCGCGGCGCTGGTGTCCGAAACGATCGCCCGGCAGATTTTCGCAGGCGATCACGGCAGCACATATGGCGGCAACCTCCTGGCCACACGAGCAGCGATCTTCGTCCTCGATCAGATCGAAGGCGGCCTCATGCAGCACGTGCGCGAGGTTGGGACGTTTTTCGAGCAGCAGCTCCTCGCCTTGCAGCGGAAGCATTCGCTGATTCGCGAGGTGCGAGGGGTCGGCGTCATGCGCGGTCTCGAGTTGACCGCAGACGCCCAGCCAGTGATTGATGGGGCGCTCAAGGCAGGACTGTTGGTGAACCGAACCGCTGAGCGGGTCGTGCGAATGCTGCCGCCATTTACGGTCACGCCGGCCGACATCGAGCGGGCGGTTCGGATTCTGGACGAAGTGCTGACCCAGGTGTCACAAGCTTCGCCCGGAGTCGAGGTGAAGGCGTGAGCATGAGAGTCGTCGTTGACAATGGACCGCGGCAGGCGCGCGCGACGCCGCCGGCTCGACGATTGAAGCGCGCCGCGCCGTCGGTGTCGCTGCGTAGTGCGACCTCTGCCGATGCGGCTTCTCTTCATGCGCTCATCTCGTCGCATCTCGAAGAAGGGCACCTGCTGCCGCGCCGGCTCGACGAGCTGACCGTGCACGCGTCCCGCTTCGTCGCGGCTGTGAGCACGTCGAAGGGTACGGAGCGGATTGTCGGCTGTGCGGAGCTCGCGCCGCTGTCGGCATCCGTCGCCGAGGTGCGATCGCTCGTCGTCGGGCGCGACGCACGGGGTGCCGGCCTGGGCCGGCGTATGGTGGACGAGCTCGGACGCCGCGCTCGGCGCGAAGGGTTCGTGCGTCTCTGCGCGTTCGCGCACGACCCGCGATTCTTCGTAGGCCTCGGCTTCTCGATCGTGCCGCACACGTGGGTGCCCGAAAAGATCGCGCGCGACTGCGCGAGCTGCCCGCTCTTCCGCTCCTGCGGCCAGTACGCGATGCTGCTGGAGCTGTCGGGAAGCGTCGCGCTGAACGCTCGTGCGGCGGCGAACGGGTCCTCTGTGAGACCCACCCTCGGGCATCGTGTCTGACATTCGGCACATCGACGGGGGCCTCACTGCTCCGCGCGGGCTTCGCGCCTCCGGCCTCGCGTGCGGGATCAAGGCATCGGGAAAACCCGACCTCGCCTTGATCGCATGCGACGCTCCGTCGAGCGCGGCGGGTGTGTTCACGACAAGCCTCGCGAAGGCGGCGCCAGTGATCGTCACCGAGCGCCAGCTGGCCGCCAGCGATGGACGCGCGCAAGCCATCATCACCAACAGTGGCTGCGCCAACGCGTGTACCGGCCCTCAAGGACTGGCCGATGCGCGCGAAATGATTGCGCTGACCGCCTCTTCGCTCGGGTGCGACTCCGATCTGGTGCTCGTCGCTTCCACCGGCGTCATCGGCGTGAACCTCAAGATGGACGCGATCCGGCGAGGAATACCCGCAGCCGTCTCTTCCTTGTCGACGACTGGTGGAGCCAGTGCGGCTCGCGCGATCATGACGACCGACCCCTTTCCAAAGGATGCGGCCGTAGAAGTCACGACCCAGGCGGGGAGCTTCCGCGTGGGTGGCATGGCGAAGGGCTCGGGCATGATTGAGCCTCGGATGGCGACGATGCTGGGCTACCTCACGACGGATGCCGCCGTCGCCCCTGCGGTGTTGAAGCGCGCACTGGTCGAAGCCAGTCGTGACACCTTCAACGCGATCACGGTTGACGGGGAACCGTCGACCAACGATTGCGTCTTTGTACTCGCCACCGGCGCCAGCCGCGTCGCGATCGACGAGCCGCTCTACCTTGTCCTCCTTCAGGGACTCCGAGCGGTCGCGAAAGAGCTGGCATTGGGAATCGTGCGCGGCGGTGAGGGCGCCACCAAACTGGTGGCCATCACGGCAAGCGGAGCGAGATCAGAGGCCGATGCGTGGCTAGCGGCTCGCGCGATCGCCAACTCGTTGTTGGTGAAGACGGCCATTCACGGCGGCGATCCAAACTGGGGGCGTCTGGTGGCCGCAGCGGGTCGGTCGGGCGCCGCTTTTACTCTCGACGGCGCAAGCGTCCGCATCGGTTCGCTTGTTCTTTTCGATCACGGGCGGCCGTTCGACGACCTGGCGCCGCAAGCGGCGACGTATCTGACGGGCACCGATCTCGAAATCGAAGTCGGTCTCGGCGCCGGTGGGTCCCATTCGGCGACCGTGTGGACCTGCGATCTCTCCGCAGACTACGTGAAGATCAACGCCGAGTATCGGACGTAGCGTGCAGAACTTCCTCTCCGTCCTCGATCTCGATCCCGACGAGCTGGCTCGAGTCCTCGAGCTCGCGGCCTTGCTGAAGCGCGATCGCATCCATGGCCGACTGGCGCCGACGGCACGCGCGCTCAACGGGCGTCATGTCGGTCTCCTCTTCGAGAAGCCTTCGCTGCGCACACGCGTGACCTTCACCATCGGCGTCCGCGAGCTGGGCGGTGACATCGTCGAGATTCCGGCGGACGTGATGCACGCGGATCGCGAACCGATTCACGACGTGGCTCGCAACCTCGAGCGCTGGGTGGACGCGGTGGTCATCCGGACTTTTGCGCAGGAGCGGCTGGTTCACATTGCCGACGTGACGCCGCGCGTTCACGTGATCAACGCGCTCACCAACGAGGAGCATCCGTGTCAAGCGCTGGCCGACATGCAGACGCTGGTCGAGCAATGGGGCACATTCGAAAACCGCCGCATCGCTTTCGTCGGCGACGGCAACAACGTCTGCGCTTCGCTCGTCCACGCCGCGATGATGCTGGGCATCGGTATGCACGTTGCGACACCGAAGGGCTATGAGCTGCCTGACGAGGTGGTCGAGCAGGCTGCGGCCGCGTCGCAGAAGGGCGCGGGCTTGACGGAGTTCACGGATCCGAAGGCGGCAGTCCGCGACGTCGATGCGGTCTACACCGATGTCTGGACCTCAATGGGCCAGGAAGTCGAATACGCCGACCGCAAGAAGACGTTCCGGCGCTACCAGGTGAACGAGGCCATGATGGCACTCGCGAAGCCGGGCGCGCTCTTCATGCATTGCCTGCCGGCTCACCGAGGAGAGGAAGTGAGTGACGAAGTGATCGAATCGAAGGTGTCAGTCGTCTTCGATCAAGCGGAGAACCGATTGCACGCACAAAAGGCGCTCTTGGTTCAAATGCTCGCGGACACACCCGCGCTGTAGAGACGCCCGCCTATTGCAGCTTCAGGAGCACCCATTGGGCGATGCGCGGATCGGGAATGAGACCCTGAGTCGCCATGTGATAATCCAATCCTTCGAGGCGCTTGCGGAGGCCCGCTTCGATTCCGCCAAACGAGAGCAAGTGGGGCACGATGAGCACGCGGCGCCCTGCCACGACGTGTCGTTGAACCAGGGTACGAAGCTCCTGAGTGACGGCCTCTCTCAAGCGAGGACCCGCATCGTCACGCAGGGTGATGCCCTCAACCGCGGCGAACGGGATGGCGTCTTCGACCTGCTTCGCCAACAGGTGCAGGTCCGCCAGCCAGCGCTGATTGTCCTCGTCTGGAACGGGACCGTGCGCGACGAGAATGACGGCCTCCTTGCGGGGCGACCGACTCAGCGAACGCGCGCGATCGATCACAACGCCGCCGATGAGTGGGTGGTGATTGAACGCCTCGGTCATACGGATCGGGAAGGTCGTGGTGACTCGCGCCAGGCTGTTTCCGCGGTCCTGCGACGAGTGATCCTGCACGTCGGCCGAACTGAGGGCGCCGTGGTTCATCTTGGCGAAGATGGCCAGCTCAGCTGGCGCTTCAGCTCTGACGCCGAGCAGGTACTCGGTCGCGGTGATGACCGAGCTCCACGAGGACACGAATAAGGGCACCGCCACGATTTCGGTCACGCCGCGAGCGGCCAGTCGGTCGATCGCGCCCTGAATGGACCGGCGCGATGCCATTCCGAACGCCACCTCCGTCGGCCGCACACCATCAACGGTCTTCGCCACGTCAAGCACCCGGGCGTTCCACTCTTCCGCGCCTCCGTGAGCGAGCAATAAGACGCCAGGTTTGACGGACTGCGCAAAGGCGAATGAGGCGACGCCGAGGACGAGTCCACAGACAATTGGGCTGAAGCACCGGGGCGCTCTCTGCGACGCAGAAACCATCCGTCGATCATGAACCGGTTTGGTGGCTAAAATGCGACCTTACAGAAATATGACAGTCGATCTGAACTCCGACCTTGGTGAGTCGTTTGGGCCATGGCTCATGGGGCAAGACCAGGAGCTGATGCCGAGCTTGACATCGGCCAACGTTGCGTGCGGATTCCACGCCGGCGATCCGTCGGCCATGCGCGTCACGATCGCGCTGGCCAGACGACACAGAGTCGCCGTCGGCGCGCATCCCGGCTTCCCCGATTTGGTGGGATTCGGCCGGCGCGAGATGAAGGCGTCGGCGGCCGAGGTCGAGGATTTTGTGCTGTATCAGGTGTCGGCGTTGGCGGGAATCGCCGCGGCGCAAGGCGTTCGCCTCCAGCATGTCAAGGCCCACGGCGCTCTGTACAACATGGCGTGCGTCGATCGGTCTCTTGCCGACGCCATCGCTCGGGCGGTCGCCGCATTCGATCGTGAGCTGATCGTATTCGGCCTTCCCAACTCCGAGCTGCTGAGGGCCGGAGAGGCGGCCGGACTTCGTGTGGCGGCCGAGGCGTTCGCCGATCGCGCGTACGAACCGGATGGATCGTTGGCGTCCAGACGACAAGCGGGCACCGTGATTCACGATCCAGAGGTTGTGGTCGCTCGTGTGGTGAGGATGGTCAAGGAACACGAAGTCGTGGCTGTCGATGGATCCACGATCCGCCTCGAGCCCGACACGATTTGCGTCCACGGCGATACGCAAGGCGCTGCTCGACTGGCTGGCGAGATTCGACGCGGACTGGAACACGCGGGAGTTCGTGTGCAATCGCTCGACTCGAGTCGATGAGCGGACGGCACGATCAAGTCGACACGCGCGCCTGGCTGTGGCTCGTCGCCCTGCTCTACGCCGCCCTGACTCTTGTCCTCACTTATCCACTGCCGTTGCAGATGGCCTCGGCCGTTCTCAACGACAATCCCGACACCCACCTTTTCCTTTGGACACTGGGTTGGGACGTTCACGCGCTGACGACTCAGCCGTTCTCGATCTTTGACGCGAATATCTACTACCCGCAGCGTCTCACGCTGGCTTACTCGGAAAATCTGATCGGCAGCGCGTTCTTGGCCGCGCCAGTCCTGTGGCTGACGGGCAACTCAGTGCTGGCGCTGAACGTCGTCACGCTGCTGTCTTGCACGTTGTGTGGACTGGGCACGTATGTGTTGGCCCGCCGGCTCGGACTCGGCATAGCCAGCGCGATTCTGTGCGGACTGGTGTTCGCGTTCTCACCCGGCCGCTTCTTTCGGATTACGCAAGTCCATCTCGCAACAGTGCAGTGGATACCGTTCACACTCGCGTACTTGCACGCATATCTGGACGGCGGCCGGGCTAGAGATGTCCGCCTCGCGATCGCCTTCTTCTCATTGCAGGCCCTCACATCGGGACACGGAGCCGTGTTCGCGACGCTGGCCGTCGCGGGGCTGGTCGTCTTTCGATTCGCCTCAGGCGATAGACACGACATCGCCGCTCGATGCCGCGACATCGGCATTCCAGGGCTCGTGCTTCTGAGTCCTGCTGTGCTGGTGCTCCTGCCTTATCTCGCTGTCGAACGCGAGCTGGGGCTGCAGCGATCGCTCGAGAACTTCGACCCCGTACCGGTGAGCTTTCTCGCTTCTCCCACGTCGGTTCACAGCTTCATCTTGTCGCTGCTCCCCGGAAGGCCGGTGAACGAGGCGGCAAACGGATTTCTGTTTCCTGGATACGTACCGTTGTTCTTCGCTGGACTGGCCATCGTCTCGACTCGACCAGAGCGGTGGAACAGGACTCTCTTCTACTACGCGCTCCTCACGATGCTCTGTGTATGGTTGTCAGTCGGTACGCCGCTCAAACTCTGGTCATGGGTGAGTGGGTTTCCGGGTCTGAGTCTCGTGCGCGTTCCCTCGCGCTTCATGATCCTCGCGGTCCTGGGCCTGTCGGTCCTCGCCGGCCTGGGGCTTGAGCGGGTCACTCGCGGGCTTTCGACCGGACGCGGGCGAGCGTTCGCTGTATTTGCGAGCGCACTCTTGTTGCTGGAATGTTCAGGCATCCCGCTCCAGTTGGCGCCGTTCCGCGTCGATCCTCCGGCGGTTGACCGATGGCTTGACACTCAGCCGAAGCCATTTGTCATCGCTGAAATCCCGGTCGGTCTCAAATCACGATTTCAAACGACCTACATGCTCCATTCGATGGCGCACTGGCAGAAGACCGTCCAGGGGTACAGCGGCGTGCAGGCGCCGGTCCATGACCGCCTGTTCGAGGAACTCAAGTTCTTTCCAGACGAGCGAAGCCTGCAACACCTCGCCAGCCTGGGCGTCAATTACGTGGTCGTCCACGCCGATGGTTTCGATTCGCGCCAATGGGCCGATGTGGACCGTGTGCTTCCGCAGTTCCACGCGTGGCTGACGCTTGTCCATCAGGAGGGCGATGGCCGAGTCTACGCACTGCACCGACCCGTCCGGTGAGCGGCCAAGACACTGGCACACGGCCAACGTGCTGGCCGATTGGCGCTTTCAAATGTGTGATTTCGATCACGACGCCGTCACTGGCGCAACGCGTCGACGTGAGAAAAATTTGGAAAAACAGGCGCGAAGCGATACGGGCACAGGGCTTGTTATACGAGTGGGAGTCGCCAGTCTGAAACGGCATGTTGCCGTAATTGCTGGGGGAGCCAGGTTGGCGACAACTCTTGGGCGGCGGCTTCCGAGATAAGGGGCCGCCGCCCATAGTCTTTTCCAGCTAGCCCGCGGCCCCTTCGGGATACTGCAGGGCGAGCCTCAGCTCCTTCGCCAGGTTGTCGACCGTCGTTCCCTGCCGTTTCCAGGCGCCATCGGTTTCGAACCGGAGAGCGCCGATGCGTCGGCCCCATGGTGAGATCACCCGACCAATCGCTCGGAAGTCGGTTCGATCTCCGTGCTGCTGGTCGATCTTCTGAATCACATCAGGCGCGATGCGAATGAACGCACGAAGCGCCGTCGCCGACTTGACGCTGTACTTGCGGCCGTTCCACGCCGACTCGAAAATGTTCGAGATTTGCTTGAAGTAGTTCACGAAGAATCGCTTGGACTCTTCGTAGAACTCTGCCGTCTTCCGTGTGCCGCCGAATGCCTCTGGATTGGCGAAGAGCTTCTTGAGCTCCTGCGCCAGCGGCGCCTGACCGACGCGGCCCCTGCCAACGCCAAGCAGCTTGATCTCGCCGCGGAGCGGGGATTCCTCGCGTTCGTTGAGCGCACGGACGATGTCGTGTGCCGTGGCCAGCGCTTCATCGCGATAGAGCTGCCGGCCCGAGAGCGAGACCAGATGTGACGCATTCAACCGCGTGTGCTTCGCGTTGATCGTCACGAACATCTGGACGATGTGATCTTCTGGAACGCGGTCGAAGATGATCGCCGGCACGGTGAATGCCTCATCGCCAAACCGATCGATATCGGCGTGCAACGCCAGCAGGCGATGCTGTCCGTCGATGGCCCGCAAGATGCCTTCACGTTCGGGGACTCTCAAACGCCCGACCCATGAGCCGGGCTCGACGGGCTCGAACGACAATTTCTCGTCGCACGAAATGATGACGGCGCCGGGGATCGACGGGAGGTCGCGCGCCTGTCGGCACTGCTCGTAGTACTGAACCAGCTCCTCGATCTTCTTGCGAATGATCGCGCGCTGATAGGCTTTCTCGTTCGAGGCGATTCGGCGCTCCAGCAGGTCCCAGTTGATTTTCGACTGGACAGGCTTTTTCTTCCCGCGGACGCCCGCCTGGCCTTGTTCGGCGTAGCTCAAGACCTCGAATCGAACGAGGTTGTCGATGTCACTCGCCGTTAATGAAGCCTGATAGAACTGCACACCGAATTGCTGCATCCGGATTGCGGCAACGTTAATCATAAGAGTCTGTCCAAAGAGTCGGATTCTATCGAAGCGCCGTCACCGGGCTCAATGGTTTTTGCCCTATTTTCGGGGCAAAACGAGTGTGTCAAATCGTGCAAGCCAATGTAAGTCTTTTGTTTCAAGTGAGTTGCTCAACGCAGTCGAGGTGAGCCCTGTTTTGTTCGTTGGACTTGGTCAAATGCCTGAAGTGGCGCCCGATGGGCGGGATTCAAGAAACTCACGTAGGAGCTGGGCGTTCCGATCGTTGGCCCTGAACCAAATGTCAGCCAGGACCCCAACGAACGGAATGGCGCCCAGGATGAAGTCGGTCAGAACGTTCGCCAGCATCCGCGAGATCAGGGCCGTGGACGGACCGTACTCCAGGCTTCTCGCGACGAGTACCAGCGAGACAACTGCTCCGACGACATCCCCGGCGACGGGCACGAGGCCAAGAACCGCGTCGAGACCAATCGGACCCACCAGAGGGAGCGTGACCGCGCTGTCCATGAGCCTGGCCAAGCCGTCGACCTGTGTGCCAAATCGCCGGTTGGCTTCGGCCAGGTCGATGCCCGTGGCGCGGGCATAACGTCCGATTCTCGTAAACGCTTGAGTCGCGACGCCACCAACACGCCGCTCGATCGCCAGCGACATGCGTGTGGCCACACGCAAGAAGGCCCAGCGAACGACAAAAAAGCCCGCGATGCCGATGACAGAGACGCCGACGAAGGCAACCGTCAGCCACCACAGCAGCGTCTCGAACATCCGGCTCGCATTATGTCGTCACTCTCGTCTCGCGGTGACGAGGACCGCGGGGTCGGCCAGGGTGAGTTGGGTGATCTTCCCGCCGACGCGGGCAAACGCAATGATCAGCGCAACACGTGCTCCCTCGCCGCGCGCTCGAACTCTGCCACGACCGCGGCCTCGAGGCCTGACACATTCCCGCCGGGGAGTTGGATGCGATTAGCCCTGAGATGCGTCTCGTCGCCGAGCCGAATGAGGTGCGTGATGAATCGGAGGCCGTTGTCGGCGAGCTGAAGCTGGCCCAGGACGACGTAGTCGGCTTTCACTCCCTCGGCGACCGCTTTGAGGTTCCGGATGTTCCTCGGCTGGCGGAGCACTGCCGCATTACCCACAACACCCAGGCGAATCGGATCGAGGGCCGTCAGCCGCGTCACCACCAGATCGGACAGACCTGAGACGAGAGGGTCGTATTCCGCAGACCCTGTCTCGTTGTCGAAGATCGAAACGGCAACGATATGACGCGGCGTCTCGTGGCTGTCAGGGCGCGTGAACCACCAGAATACGGCTGCGCCAGCGATCAGCTCGATGGCCGTGATCAGCACAAGAATCCTTGGCGACGCCAGCCGCTTGCGCCAAGACTCGAGCCGAGCGTCGAAGCTTGGTTCGACGTCGGAAGCGGGCGCCTCCGCGAGTCGGTGAACGGGTGCGACGAAGCGATATCCGCGACGCGGCAACGTCTGCACGAAACGAGGGTTGTCGCCGCTGTCGCCAAGAGCAGCGCGGACCTGCGAGAGGCAGTACGCAAGACCACGATCGAAATCGACGTGCGTGTCGTCACCCCACAGGGCCCGGCGCAGATCTTCTTTGCTGACAACCTCGTCGGCACGCTCGAGCAGCAGGGCAAGCGCGCGTCCCGGTTGCGGCTCGAGCGGTTGGGTCCGCCCGTTCTTCCGCAGCAGATTTGCGGTCGCGTCGAACTCGAACGCGCCAAACTTATATGTCATGGCGGACTCGCGATCTTAGTCGACTTTGATTTAGACTTCCGGCCGCCAAGGGAGGATGTATGGGACAGATCAACGTCGGCGGCGTCGTGAAGGGTGGACTGGCGGCGGGGCTGATCATGAACATTAGCCAGACCATCCTCAACGTTCCGGTTGCCGGCGCGCAAATGGAGGCAGAGCTCGCGGCACGAAACCTTCCACCGGTCGGTGGTGCCGCGATTGCGCTGTTTGTTTTCGAGATGTTTGTCATTGGGATCGTAACGGTGTGGCTCTATGCAGCGATGCGGCCCCGGTTCGGTCCGGGACCCAAGACCGCCATCCTGTCGGGCGTCGTCGTCTGGGCGCTCTGTTACCTGTACGCCGGCATCGCCTTCGGCGTCCTCGGCGTCACCTCGATGGGGCTCGTCGTCCTTGGCGTGGTTTGGGGGCTGGTCGAGATGATCATCGCGTCGGCCGTCGGAGGCTATCTGTACAGCGAGTAAGGCGCTTACAGTTTCGCGCAGGTTTCTGCCGGATGGCGAGGCTGGCGTTTACATCTCGTGGCATTTGATCCGTCGTCTTGCATCAAAATTGCTGGCTGGTCCACCGACAGCCGCTCGCACGCTGACTACATGGCTCATCTACGAAAGGTTCTCTGTCCCGCCTTGGCGGGCGTCACGCTTCTTCTGTCACCGGTTCTCGCCTCGGCCCAGTCCGAGCCGATCGACTACGACACGGCGCGCCGCGAAAGACGGCTGCCCGCCAGGCACGCAGACGGGCCCATCACGCTCGATGGACGGTTCGACGAGCCGTCTTGGACGGGGGCGCCGATGGCGAAAGGCTTCCTGCAGAACGATCCACAGGAAGGGGCGCCGGCTACGTTCGATACGGAAGTACGTCTTCTGTACGACGATCGCGCGCTCTATATCGGCGTGTTCGCAAAAGACGATCAGCCAAGCGAGATCATCGTCAACGAGCTGCGCAAAGACTTCAACACCGGGAGTGCCGACGGCTTCAGCGTCGTCATCGATTCCTTTCATGATGAGCGCAACGGCTATCAGTTCGCGATCAACCCTGGTGGCGCCAAATAGGACGCTCAGATGTCGAACGAGGGCCGGGATTCGAATGCGAACTGGGATGGTATTTGGGATGTCGCGGCCCGAATCAGTGAACCGGTTGGTCCGCGGAAATCGAGATCCCGTTCAAGACGCTGAAGTTCGGCCCCGAGGCGCTGCAGACATGGGGCATCAACTTTCAGCGACGCCTGCGTCGCAAGAACGAGAACAGCTACTGGGCGCCGCTGCGTCGAATCCATCAGCTGACGCGCGTCTCGATGGCCGGCACGGTGGAAGGGCTGCAGGGACTGCGGCCGGGCGCCAATGTCCGCGTGAAGCCCTACGTGCTTGGCAATTTCAACAAGATCGCAACGACGGCAACGGCCAACGACTACGACGGCGGCGTTGACGTGAAGTACGGCGTCACCACAGGTCTCACGTGGGACTTCACCGTCAACACGGACTTCTCGCAGGTCGAGGCCGACGAGCAACAAGTCAACCTGACACGATTCAGCTTGTTCTTCCCCGAAAAGCGCGACTTCTTCCTCGAGAACTCGGGGGTCTTTCAATTCGGGTCGGGGACCGACCGTGGCGGGGGCGGCGGGGGCGGGGGGGGTGGTGGTGGCGGCGGCGGAGGCGGTGGCGGCGGCAGACAGAACGTGTCGCAGGACATGGTGTTTTTCTTTAGCCGCCAGATCGGCTTGTCTGAGTCCGGGGATGCGATCCCGATTCTGGCCGGCAGTCGGTTGACCGGACGAACGGGCGCGTACTCGATCGGTGCTCTCAACATTCAGCAACAAAAGAAAGACTCGAGTCCGTCGATTAACTTCACCGCCCTTCGACTCCGGCGAAATATTCTGGCGACTTCTGATGTCGGCGTCATGTTTCTCAACAAGGACGCCTCCGGGTCTGCGTACAATCGGGCTCTCGGCGCCGACGCCAATTTCCGGTTCTTCCGCGATCTGACGTTCAACCTCGCGCTCGCCAAGACCGGCTCGCCTGCTTCAAAGATTCCGGGATCCGGCGACGACTGGTACTCCAAGAGCAGCTTCGGATACCGCGACAACTTTTGGGAGACTCGAGGCGCGTTTCAGACATTCGGCGCGCGCTTGAACGACGAGATGGGGTTTGTGCCCCGAACCGGGGTCAACAACGGCGAGTTCTACATCGGGACCCACATTCGACCGAAACGGTTCCGGTCGTGGCTACGCGAGACGTTCCCGCATTTCCAGCTCGAAAACTTCTCCGGGCGAAACGGCCGTGGGCTCCAATCGCGCTACATGGATTGGCACTGGCCGATCACGCTGCAAAACAGCACGTTCATCGAAGTCGGCGTCAACCCCAACGTCGAGGTGATCGATCAGCCATTTGTCATCAACAGCCGTCGCGCTGTCACGGTTCCGACCGGCCGGTACGAGTTCAACGAATACTTCGCGCTCGCCAACACCAACTCGGGCGCGCCGTTGTCGTTCAACCTGCGCCACGGTTCTGGCGACTTCTACGATGGGTACAAACGTAGCTACAGCGTCGGTGGGCTGCGGTTGAACGAGCACCTGAATTTCTCGTTGAGCGATTCAATCAACGATATCCACCTCTCAACCGGATCGTTTGTCACGAATCTTGTCACCGCACGGATCAACTATTACTTCAGCACCAAAGTGTTCATGAACGCCCTGGTTCAGTACAACACCGATACCCGACAGTGGAGCTCCAACGCCCGGCTGGACATCATCCATCGTCCGCTCAGCGATATCTATCTGGTCTACAACGAGCGTCACGATTCGCGATCGGGCGCGCTGATCAGCCGGGCCGTCATTGCCAAGATGACGTATTTGCTCGCGTTCTGAGACGCACCGCCGGCGAACTATCGCAGCACGGGCGCGAGAATCCTGAACGGTCCAGTCAGTTGCACGGCGCGGATCATGTGATTCTTCCACCACACGATCGCCAATAGGATCGCGCAGAGCACCAGCGTGGCGAGAAGGGAGCCCTCGATGGGCAGGAGTCCCCACAAGGGTCGAGCGATGACTCCGTAGACCATCTCGACGTGAATCCAGTAGACGAAGAGTGAGGATCGACCGAAGGTGTCGAGAAAGCGCAGCGACGCGATCGTTCGCTCGAGGAGCCACGTGACCGGTACTATTGCCACCGCGATGCCAAGACGGATGAAGAAAAACGTCGGCGAGCTGGTCCAGAAGTTGGCGACCGGATAAAGCGACGGTTGGAGAGAAGCCCAATAGCCGCCGACAATCGCCGCTCCGCCGCCGCACGCGAGAAGGAGCTGTAACCGGCGATCGGCGTGAGCCGTTCGAGCCGCGTCGACGAGCTCACCAATGACGGCTCCCGCAAACAGAAAGCCAGCCCAGGGAAACAGTACGAAGTTGGTATGTCCCGCCGAGGGCCGGAAATACCACTCAATCGGATCGGGAATCGCGCCAAGCCACCTCGCTTCGTAGATCAAGGGAGTGCACAGAGCGAACAGCATTGTGGCGAGACCGAACAAAAGAATCCGCAATGTCCGAGAAGTCGAGAATCCCCACAACGTGCTCGCGATCACGAGCGCAAGCCCCATCACATTCAAGATGTCCACTTTCAGGAAGTTGATGAGCGGGCCCCAACCAACCAGTTGCGCCTGCAGCCTGAAGACAAACGCCAGCGCGAAGATCTGCCAGCCCCTGAGGCGGGCTGCGGCGGCAGCCGCCCGATGGCCCATCGCGGTGACCCGGCGCGAGCCCGCTATCGGGAGGGCCACGCCAGCCAGGAACAAGAACAGAGGCGCGCCGATGCCACCGACAAAGACGGCGATCGCAAACGGAGCGCCTGGACGATCGCCATCGCGGGTCCAGGCGCCAACAACGTGTGCCTCGACCATGATGAGCACAGCGATTCCGCGCAGCCAGTCGAGGTAGGCCTTGCGCTCGCTCAGCGTCGGACCTCGAACGTCGTGTCGAGTTGGATATCCGCCCGCAACGAGTGCCAGACGGAACAGTACTTCTCGCGCGAGAGTTGGATGGCGCGTTCAACCGCGACCGAAGGCACCTCACCCTTCATCGCAAAGTGCAGGTTGAAGCTCGTGAAGCGGGTCGGTGGGTCGTCGAGGCGATGTCCGACCAGCGACGCCGTGAGCTCGTGAAACGGATGTCGCCCCTTCTTGACGATGTCAGCGACGTCGATGGCCATGCAGCCGGCGAGCGCCATCGCGAGCGCCTGCGCTGGCGAAGGTCCGGCAATCCCATCGCTGTCGAGAATCAGGTCGGTCGAGCCGCTGCTGGCGGCAAAGCGCAGATCGCCCTGCCAGACGAGCATGGCGGTGGTTGGCGGCTTGGCCATCGACGAAAGACTACCGCAGGCTGGAGCCTTCAGTGTTCTTCTGGCGAAGCCTCGCTAGTGTGGTGTCCCAGCTAATTCTTTGCAACGACGTACCTTGTCGAGAATGACGTCCGCTGTGGCTCTCCAGACGAACGGTTTGGGTTGCTCGTTCCAGGTCGCCAGCCACTGATAGATGGCGTGCTCAAGCTCCTCGACGCTGTGAAACGTGCCTCGACGAATCCTGCGC
>JBOGIV010000274.1:0-7362 GCA_050747925.1 Vicinamibacterales bacterium | reverse complement strand
GGGCTGCCTCGAGCGCCTGCCTCGCCCCGGACACATCGCCGACTCGACCGCGACAGTTGGCCAGACCAAGACCCGCGTCTGCCGACGGCAGCGCCGCGGCGATGGCGGCGCGAAAGTGCGGCTCGGCGCGCCGGCATTGATTGCGCTCGAGCTCGGCGTAGCCGAGGCGCAGATGGGCCTGAGCGTTCTGAGGATCGTCGTTGAGAATGGCCTCGAGCGTCGCGACCAGCGCGTCGCCCTGAACCTCGCCCGAAGTGACCGTGGCCATTCGTGCGGCCACCGCGATGCGGTCCTTCGGATCGGGACGAGGGCCACCGCTTCCGGTCTTGGGCCCGCCGCCGACATAGCCCAGTGCTCGCAGTCTCGCCGTGGTTTCCGCGCTTGCCGCGCTCGGCTGGACGACGAGCTCCGCGCCACTCCAGCGGGCGGTTTGTGATTCCAGACGCGCTGCGCGCTGAGGATCGTCAGCAAGCCGATTGGCAGTTTCGCCGGCATCGCTCGCCAGGTCGTACAACTCCGGCTTGGGGGCGGCGATGTACTTCCACGCGCCGTCGCGCACGGCTCTGAGGCTTGACCAACCGAAGTCGAAGAGCGGCGCGAACGATTCTGCGTAGATCATGCGCGCGTCGACACGGCCGCCGCCGAGGGCCACCGACAGCGACCGGCCATCGGCGTCCATCGGCGAGACATCGAGAATCGACAAGATCGTCGGCGCCACATCCACCAACGACACATTGTCTGCATTGATTACTCCAGCCGTCACTCGCGGTCCCTTGAAGATGAGCGGGACGCGAAGCGTGGTGTCGTAGACGAAGACGCTGTGACCGATTTCACCGTGCTCGCCAAACGCTTCACCGTGATCGCCAGCTGCAACGATCAGCGTCGAAGCGGCCCGATCTCCAAACGCGGTGAGCAGACGGCCGACTTCGCGGTCGGCCACTGCGATCTCCTCGTCGTATCTCGACAGCGCCGATCGGTCGGCCGACTGACGCGGATTGCCGTACGGCGCGTGCGGTTCGAACAGATGGACCCAGAGAAAGATCCGCGCCGCAGACCTCTGGCGTTGCAGCCACGCGATCGCACGCGACGTCGTCTCGGCGCCGGGTCGTTCGTTCTGAAGGCGGCCGGCCGAGGCGCGGGGCATTTCGTCGTCGTAGACGTCGAACCCTCGCGTCAATCCGAAGCGGCGATCGAGCGGAAACGCCGACACGAACGCTGCGGTCTGGAAGCCAGCGGCCTTGAGGGTGGCCGCCAGCATCGGCGCCGTGTTGCTGACGGCGATGCCGTTGTGGCGCGCACCGTGACCAGGTGGATACCGCCCCGTGAGCAGGCTGGCATGGGAGGTCAGCGTGATCGGCGCAGGCGCCCACGCGCGGTCGAAGCGAGCACCGTCGCGCGCGAGTGAGTCGAGCGACGGCGTGCGGGCGGTGGTCAAGCCGTACGCGCCCACTCGGTCGGCGCGGATCGTGTCGATGGTGATCAAGAGGACGCTGTCCGCTCGATCGATGACGGCCTCCGGTCGATCGCCGCACGCGATGAGAAAGACAGAAGCAAGAAGCCAGAAACAAGAAAGGGACACCCTCATCGCTGCTCCAGTCCTGCGAGCAGCATGCGGGCGGCTTCTCGTTCTCGGAGTTGGGTGCCTTTCGACGTCAGGACTTTCCGGTATTGCGCTTTCGCGCGTTCTGTGTCGCCTGATTCCTGGAGCGCGATGCCCAGATTCAATTGGGCTTCAATGAAGGCCGTGTCTCGCGCCGCTTGCTCGAGCCAGCGGACCGCCTCGGCCGGCTGCTTCTGTTGAACCAGCACCACACCGAGACCATTCGCCGCGTCGCCGAGTTGCGGTGACAGATCGAGCGCTTTTCGATAGGCAGCCGCTGCGCCTGCCAGGTCGCCGACCGCTCGCCGGGCGTTGCCGAGGTTCGAGTGATACAGGGCGTTGGTGGGATCGAGCCGAACGGCTTCTTCAAACGCCTTCGCGGCGTCCGCGGGACGGCCAGCATCGGCCAGCAACAGCCCCTTTCCATTGTGCGCCGACGGGTCGCTCACGTTGAGGGCGAGCGCGGCCTCTTCGGCTCGCGCGGCTTCCTCAGCCAGGCCCAGGTCACGAGCCACGACTGCCAGCTCGTGGTAGAGAGTCGCGTCGGCTGGCCACTGCCTCACGGCGGCGCGGAAACGCGTCAGCGCTTCCTGGCGACGTCCGCTTGACGCGAGCGCACGCGCATACGTGGACTGGAAGATCGACGAAGAGGGATGCGCACTCGAAAGTTTCGCGAGCGCCGGCAGCGCATCGGCCACTCGCCCACCATTGATCAAGGTGAGCGCGGCCTCAAACCCTGCCCACGCCTGCATCATCTCCGCTGGATTCTTCCCCCCGGCTCCTGGGACAGCGGCCGCCGAGGGCGCCACATACCCAAGCGATCGCAACCGCTCGGCCGTCTCCCTCGACAAACCTGAAGGTTTGTCGCCACCGACCACGACTGATTCTTGTGGAGACAAACCTTTAGGTTTGTCTAACTCCGCAAGCCTCGCCGACATTGCCGGCACGATCGGCGCCCGAACGCGCGCGAGGTTCTCCTGTTCACCAGCGTCGGACTGAAGGTCGAACAGAAATGGCCGATCGGCCTCGATCAGCTTCCATCGATCCTGGACCAGCGCCTTGAGCGGCGTCCAATCCGCAACGGTCGGGTACTCGGTTTCCGCGTAACTCTCGGGAGCCGGTAATGGGCCTTGCAGTAGATTGCGGCCGGGTTGCGGTGTGGTTTCCACTCCAGCGAGCGCCAGCACAGTGGGCAGAACATCCACGACGCTGGCGGGGTCGTGTCGCTCGGCGGGAACGACGCCGGGACCGGCCACGATCAGCGGAATGCGAATCGCGGGCTCGAAGAGCAGCATGCCGTGTGTCGGCTCTCCGTGCTCGCCAAGGCTCTCGCCATGATCGCTGAGCGCCAGGATCGCGGTCCGCGACCCGTCGGGGCGCGCGTCAACCGCGGACAGGAGCCGCGCCAGCTCTGCGTCCACATGCGCGATCTCGCCGTTGTAGGCATCGCCGCCAGCCCGCGTTCGCGCATCGGCCGGCGGATCGTACGGCGCATGCGGATCGTAGAAGTGCACCCACAGGAACCACGGACGATCGACCGCTGTGTTGGCCAGAAGCGACACCGCGCGATCGACGACGTCTTTTGCCGGCCGCTCGGCCTGCAGGCGATCGGTCGCTTCGGGATCGCGTGCGATACGGTCGTCGTACTCGTCAAAGCCTGCGTTCAATCCAAAGCGGCGATCGAGAACGAAGGCGCCGACGACGGCGCGCGTCTGGTAGCCGGCCGTCTTCAATCGTGACGCCAGCATCACGCCGTGAGGGTTGACGCCGCCGTTGAGACGGATGCCGTGGGTGGCGGGCAATTGTCCCGTCATGATGGACACGTGCGCCGGAAGCGTGAGTGGGACGACCGTGCGTGCTTGGGTGAAGCGGACACCGTGAGTCGAGAGCCGATCGAGTGTCGGAGTGAAACCACGTCCGAGCCGATCCGCGCGCATCGTGTCGATCGTCACCAGCAGGATGTTCGTCGAAGGCGGCCGGCTTTCGCGGACGCTGGAGCAGGCAGCAAGCATCGTCACCAGCAGCGCGAACGCCACGCGTCTGGCGCTTGCCCTGAGCGAGTCGGGCCCGTGCGCGCGACGAGTCGAAGGGTTGATTCTCAAATGATAAGCTGAGCGCTTCCCCGTCCCTCGCGGAGACCGCCATGGCACCTTCCTTCTCGGCCAAGACGCTTTCCTTCCTGCGCGCGCTCAAGCGCCATAACGATCGCGAGTGGTTCCATGCGCATCGTGACGAGTACGAAACTCACGTCCGCGGCCCGATGCTCGCGATCGTCGATCAGCTGGCCGGCGACTTCCGATCGTTTGCGCCGGAGCTGGTGGCGGATCCGAAGGTGTCGATGTTCAGGCAGTGGCGCGACACGAGGTTCAGCGAAGACAAGACCCCGCTCAAGACCAACATCGCCGCCGTCTTCCCCAATCGGACGCTCGGACGGATGAACGGCGCGGGACTGTACTTTGAGGTGGGGCCGTCGTGGGTGTGGATCGGCGGCGGGATGTACGCGCCAGACGCGTCGCAACTGCAGTCGGTCCGTGAGCATATCGCGGATCACTATCGTCAGCTCGAAGCCATCGTGGCCTCGCCGCGGTTCAAGAAACTGGGCGGCCTGAAGGGCGATAGGGTCTCGCGTGTGCCGCGTGGATTCGCGAAGGATCACCAGGCGGCCGCCTATCTGCAACAGAAACAGTTCCTCGGTTTCCGCGAAGAGGCGGCGACCTTTGCGGCTTCATCGGGCTTCTACAATCAGCTCGTGAAGACGATGCAGACGCTGGCGCCGCTGGTGCGGTTTCTCAACGAGCCGCTGGTCGCGTCGAGGGACACGTCGAAAAGGCCGCACTTACTCAACGAGGAATGAAATCCTGGGCTTTGGGCGCAATCAAATAGAGCACCGCGCCCGCAACTAGAGCCAGGGCGCCGGCAGTCAGCTGCTCCCTCGTGGCCCCCCCGAGAATCCCCAAGGCGACAACGGAGGCCACAACGGGCACGACCGGGCCCAGCGGGGCGGTGAACTGCGCCTCGGACATGTCACCCTCCGGCTTGCGCCGGCGAAGCACGAGCGTGGCGGCGCAGACCGCCAAATAGAGAACGAGCCGCGCGATGGCGCTGACCGCGGCAAGGGTCACGAACGATCCAGTGAGCGCCAGCGCGAGGGCAATCCCGACCGAGAACACAATGGCGTTCGAGGGCGTCTGGTAACGCGGATGCACTCGTGCGAACCAGCGTGGCAGGTCCGCGTTCTCGGCAAGCGCAAAGATCGTACGTGACGCGTTCAAGATCTGGCCCATATTGTTGCCGGTCATCGAGATCGCCGACCCAACGCTCACGATGAACGCGCCGGTCACGCCCAGCACCAATCCCGCGCCGTCGGCCAACGGTGTTCGACTGGCGGCGATCCCTGGTAACAAGCCCGTGGCCACGACCGAGGCCAACGTCATCACGGTCGCCACGACGATCAGCGTCATCACGAACGCAAACGGCACATCGCGGCGGGGGTTTGACGCCTCGCCCGCCAGCACACCCGTCACTTCGTAGCCGCCGTAGGCAAAGATCAACAACAGCAGCGCCGCACCAACCTGGTCAGTGGTCACGGACGGAGGATCGGTGAAGCGCGCGGGGTCGATGAACCAGATGCCCGCCAGGATGAAGAGCGCCAACGGCGCGAGCTTGGCCACGGTGAGCAGGTTGACCACCCACGACGACTGCTTGATGCCGACGATGCTGATCCAGGTGAGCACGACCGTCACCAGCGTGATCACCGCCATGCGCG
The DNA here is from genome assembly GCA_050747925.1 of Vicinamibacterales bacterium. Taxonomy (GTDB): domain Bacteria; phylum Acidobacteriota; class Vicinamibacteria; order Vicinamibacterales; family UBA2999; genus 12-FULL-67-14b. Next base: position 1,996 of record JBOGIV010000274.1, on the reverse strand, counting down.
GAAAGCCCGTGGACAGCACGGGCCAGTAGAACGCCAATGCGAGCGCCAGGCCATTGGCCACCGAGGCGTGGCTCGTCACGCGGGCGAACCACATCATCCAGCCAACCTCAAAGCCGACGAACCGTCCAAACGCCGCCCGCGCAGGGAGGATCGGGCCGCCCGTGCGATCGAAGCGGCTTCCAACTTCGGCGAAGCAGAGCGCGATCAACAGCGAGAGCACGCCGACCATCAGGAACGCGAGCGGCGCCCACGAGCCGACGAGCCGGGCCACGTCGGAGGGCAGCAGAAAGATCGCGGCGCCGATCACTTGATTGACGCCAAGGGCAGTGAGATCCCATCGGCCGAGCTCTCGGCGCAGCGAAGTGGTCACGCGCGGTGGGTTGTATCATGAGTTTCCGCCTTCGCACGTTGTATTTTTGTCCGTGCTTCGGCGGACAAGTCCGCTTTCGCGTATATGTCGCTACGCTGGATGTCAGCTCGCGCCAGCGTACGGGATCTGTAGAAGCGACCCTTCCGCGTTCGCGCGAAGCGCTTCGGCGGACCGCCGTAGCCTTGGCGTAGGCTGGTTAGGGTCGCCTGATAATCGCGCAACCCTTTAGGGTTGCCTGTATCAACATCGTGCGAACGACTCTCCCAGCCCGTGCTTACGTCGATCCCGCCTGGTTCGACGCCGAAATGGAGCACATCTTCGCAGGCCTGTGGCTTGCTGCCGGCCGTGCCGACGACCTGGCCTCGCCGGGGAAGTTTCTGCGACGCGACGTCGCCAACGCCAGCGTGCTGATTGTGTGCGACGAGCGCGACAAGCTGCACGCGGCTCACAACGTCTGCCGCCATCGGGGCACGCGGCTCTGCAACGATGAGCGAGGGACGTTTGCGGGACGCATTCAGTGCCCCTACCACGCGTGGACCTATGGACTCGACGGCCGTCTCCTTGCCGCGCCGCTGATGGACGATGTTGAGGGGTTCGAGAAAGCGGACTATCCACTGCGCGCAGTCGGATGCGAAGAATGGGACGGACACGTCTTCATCAACCTCGACGCCGGCGCGGCGCCGCTCGCGACCCAGCTTCGCGATCTGCCGGCGCGCTTTGCGCCATGGGGCATGCGCGACCTGAGGATGGTCCAGCGTACCGAGTACACGGTGGCCGCGAACTGGAAGCTCATCGTTCAGAACTACAACGAGTGCCTGCACTGTCCCGTGATCCATCCACTCCTCAACCGGATGCATCACTATCTCGGCGCCGCGAACGTGCCGACCACCGAGAGCTATTCGGGCGGCGCGATGGGATTCAAGTCGGGCGTGGAGACGCTCAGCACCGATGGGAAGCGTCGCCGAGCCGTGCTGCCCGGGTTGGGCGAGCGAGAACGCCAGCTCGTGAACTACTTTGCGATCTATCCGAATCTGCTGCTGACCCTCCATCCCGACTACATGATGACGATCACGATCTGGCCCGAGGCGGTCGATCGCACGCGCCTGGTCGGCGAGTGGCACTTCCATCCGGATGAGATCGCCAAGCCCGGCTTCGTGTTTGAGGACGCCGTGGAGTTCTGGGATCGCACGAACCGCGAGGACTGGAGTGTGTCCGAGCAGTCGTACCGCGGCATTCGATCGCGCGGCTACACGCCGGGGCCGTACTCGAATCGTGAGACGCAGCTGTGGGAGTTCGACCGGTTCGTGCTGAGCCGGCTGAAGGACGGCGAGACATGACCACGAGAGATTCACACAAGATATCGAACGAAGAGAGCGATCAACCGCGAGAGCGATCAACCACGAGAAGGATCAACCACGAGAGCGATCAACTACGAGAGCGATCAACTACGAGAGCGATCAACCGCGAGAAGGATCAACCACGAGGAAGATTGACCACGAGGAAGATTGACCACGAGGAAGATTGACCACGAGGAAGATTAACCACGAGGAAGATTAACCACGAGGAAGATTGACCACGAGGAAGATCTAACCCACGCGAGCGATCAACCACGAGAAGGATCAACCA
>JBOGIV010000273.1:0-14882 GCA_050747925.1 Vicinamibacterales bacterium | reverse complement strand
CGTACGAGCTGGTGAATCTGGGCGCGCCAGGGCCCAAGCCGGGCTCGAACTCGTGCAGCGACATCGGCAGTTGTGACGACGTGTTCAGTTACCCGATGTATCGCGACCTCGAACACGTACAGACGAGCTTCACCGGCATTGCCTCACATCGCGATTTCGGAGCGACCATCGGCTACGAGGGAACAACGCTCACCGGGGATGGCCTGCTCGTGTCGGGCAGTTACTTTGCGGTGCTCGAGCTCACGCCGGCACATGGCCGGCTCTTCCCGCGAGACGACGACAAGACGGTGGGTTCGCAGTTTGTCGTCGTGCTCAGCCACGATTACTGGCGCACGCGATTCGAGCTCAACCCGGCGATCCTGAACCAGACGCTCATCGTCAACGGTCAGGCCATGACCATTGTTGGTGTCGCGCCGGCGGGATTCCAAGGCACGACGCTCGGCTCGCGCTACGACGTCTTCGTGCCGCTCACCATGCGCGGGTTGATGCAGCCTGGATTCAATGGCTTTGAGAATCGCCGGCAGTATTGGGCGTATCTCTTCGCTCGTCTCAAACCGGGCGTGTCGATCGAGCAGGCCACGACAGCGATCAACGGGCCTTATCACGCGATCATCAACGACGTGGAGGCGCCGCTCCAGAAGGGCGCGAGCGAACAGACCATGACGCGCTTCAAGGCGCGTCAGGTCACGATGGCCGACGGCCAGCGTGGGCAAAGTGACGTTGACCGAGAGGCGAGCACGCCGCTCACCATTCTCTTCGCCGTCACCGGCACGGTGCTGCTCATCGCCTGCGCGAACATCGCGAACCTGCTGCTGGTTCGCGGAGCCGGACGAGCGGCAGAGATGGCGGTGCGTCTGTCGATCGGCGCGAGCCGCCGGCAACTGATCGCACAGTTGCTGACGGAGTCCTGTCTGCTGGCTCTGTTCGGAGCCATCGGCGGCTTGCTCGTCGCAAAATGGACGCTCGATCTCATCGGCACGATGGTCCCGCCAGATGCCGCGGATCTCGTGCGATTCCGGATGGATCCGATGATGCTGCTGTTCGGGGCCGCGTCAGCGATCGCGACCGGGATTGCGTTCGGTCTGTTCCCCGCGCTCCACAGCACCAAGCCGGATCTGGTGAGCACCATCAAGAACCAGGCCGGTCAAAGCGGCGGCGCGAAAGCCGCCAGGCGCTTCCGAACCACTCTCGCAACCGTGCAGATCGCGATGTCGATGGCGTTGCTCGTGCCTGCCGGTCTGTTCGCAAAGAGTCTGATGAACGTCAGCCGGGTCGAGCTGGGCCTCAGAATCGATCATCTCGTGGTCTTTGGCATCGCGCCCGAGCTCATTTCCTATTCCACCGAACGCACGCGCGCCTTGTTCGAGCGCATCGAGGACGAGCTGTCGTCATCACCTGGGGTGACGAGCGTCGTCGCGACGATCGTGCCGCTCATTGCTGGCAACAACTGGAACAACAGCATGGTGGTCGAGGGATTCCAGGCCGCCCCGGACACCAATACGTCGGCTTCCTTCAACGGAGTCGGGCCTGGGTTCTTGAAGACCGTCGGCATTCCACTCGTGGCCGGCCGGGACTTCACGCGAGCCGATACCGCCGTGGCGCCGAAGGTCGCGATCGTGAACCAGGCCTTCGTGAAGAAGTTCAACCTGGGTGACAACCCACTGGGGCGACGTATTGCGGTGGGCCGCCCAAACGCAAAACCCGACATCGAGATCGTCGGCGTGGCCCAGGACGCCAAGTACAGCGACGTGAAGCGAGTGGTGCCGCCACAGTACTTCCTGCCGTATCGCCAGGAAGGACGACTGGGCTACGGCTACTTCTACGTGCGCACGGCGCTTCCGCCGGAGCAGTTGCTGACGTCCATTCCGGCGATGATGAAGAAGCTCGACTCCAATCTCCCGGTCGAGAACCTGAAGACGATGGAAATGCAGATTCGCGAAAACGTCTTTCTGGATCGATTCATCAGCACGCTGTCGGCGTCATTTGCCCTGCTGGCGACGCTGCTGGCCGCGGTTGGTCTGTACGGCGTTCTGGCCTACACGGTGGCCCAGCGCACCCGCGAGTTCGGCCTTCGCATGGCGCTCGGCGCCGATGGCAGGAAGGTTCGCGGCATCGTGATGAAACAGGTGGTATGGATGTCGGCGATCGGCGGTCTCGTCGGTCTCGCGATGGCAATCGCCGTCGGTCAGCTCGCGCAATCCATCCTGTTTGAACTGAAGGGCTATGACCCTGCCGTGCTCGCGCTGTCTGCAGTGGCGCTTGGCCTGGTGGCACTCGGCGCCGGCTTCATCCCGGCGCTGCGCGCGTCACGCATCGATCCGATGAATGCGTTGAGATACGAGTAGGCTCGCTCGCTGCGCTCGCTCGATAGGGCTCGGGCGCTCACGCAGCCTCGTAGGGTCGGGCTGCTTGCTGCATACTGTCGCGATGTCGAGGGTCTGGCTTGGCGTCTTTCTGGCGTGCGCCGTGGGATCGGTCGCGGGCCAATCCGCTCCGCCGCCCCCCACCTTGACAGTCGTCTTGAAGCGCACGGCGACGTATGTCGCCGAGTATCAAGTGAAGCTCGCGGGCATCGTCGCCGAGGAGCAGTACAGCCAGAGTGTCGTGCGCATCTTCCCGCGGGCTGGAGAACGCGTGACAGCGGCGCCGCAGCACCGTGAGCTGAAATCGGATCTGCTGCTCGTCCGACTCGAGGGCGAAGATCGCTGGGTTCAGTTCCGAGACGTCTTTGAGGTCGACAGGAAGCCGGTTCGCGATCGTGATGAGCGCTTGTTCAAACTCTTCATCGAACCCAACAGTGGATCGCGGCTCCAGGCCGAGCTGATTTCCAACGAAGGCTCGCGCTACAATATCGGCCCCCTCCTGCGAACGGTCAACGTGCCGATTCTGGCCCTGGTCTTCTTCGAGACGCCCAACCTGCCGCGCTTCAGTCACAAGCGCGCGGAGCCGGGCGATCTTCGAGACTTCGCCGGACAGGCTCGCGAGAGCGACATCTGGGCGATCGACTATCGAGAAACGGCGCCGCGAACGGTCATTCGCGGCGAATCAGGCCGGGACCTGAAGTCGAACGGCCGGCTCTGGGTCGACAGCTCGAGTGGACGCGTGCTGAAGACCGAGCTCAGAAGCGGCGACGCGGCGGTGCGGGCGCAGATCACGGTCACCTACAAGTCGGAACCGGGGCTCGACTTGTTGGTGCCCGCGGAGATGAAAGAGAGTTACATGCTCCCGCGGCCAATAGTCAGCATCCAAGGCCGGGCGGTCTACAGCCACTTCAGACAGTTCAAAGTGGTCACGACGGAGAAGACCAAGCAATAGGCGAGCCCTAGCTTAGCTCTAGAGAAACCGATGCATCACGAACGCATCGACGTAGCCCAGGCTCAGATGATTGAACGCCTTGGGCAACGTCGCGAGGATCGTGAAGCCGAGATCCTGCCAGAGGTGCACCGCGCCGGTGTTCGTGCTCACGACGAAGTTGAACTGCATGGCGAGATACCCGGCGTGCTTCGCCTCGCGAAGACACTGCTCGCCCATCGCGCGCCCGATGCCTCGGCCGTGCGCCGCGGGGTCGACCATGAACGACGCGTTGGCGACATGTGAACCGAGATCGCGGCGATTGGGAATGAGCTTGTACATTCCGACGACTTGACCGTCGAGCTCGGCGACCCATGACTTCATGTTCGGGCCCAGAAAGTAGTCCAATGCCTCGTCGCGAGGCGTATCGGGCGCAAAGACGTACGTGTCGCCGCCTACGACGACCGCCTTGAAGATCTGCCAGATGGCCTCTGCGTCGGCAGAGCTAGCCGGTCGAATCGTGATCATAGCGACCCCTCGAAGCCGCGTGAGCGGCCGAGCCCAGGAGCGAGCCTATCGATCGACTCCCGCGAGGACCGACCAGCCTCCGCTACGGCGGAAGCTCCGAGCCCTATACTGTCCCTATCGATGGAAAAGATCATCGTTCACGCCAAGTTCCACACCGGGCATCGCCAACTCGGCTATCCCGGGAAGTGCAAGTTCGTTCACGGCCACACGTGGCGCGGCACCGTCACTGTCTCGGCAGAAGCCTTTCCCCGCGACGAGCTCGACATGTCGCTCGACTTCGGCGACATCAAGAACATCATGCGCTCGTTCGATCACAAGATGTTGATCACCGAGCAGGACACCACGTTTCTGGATCCCGCGCTCTTCGAGCCCGAAGGCGTGGTGCTGCTCAAGGGGAAGGGTCCGAGCGTCGAGAACGTCACCGAGTACGTATTCGACCACGTCGTCGATCTGATTAAGGCGAAGTACGCAGGACGACAAATCCGCTATGCGATCGAGGTCTTGATCCAGGAGACCGAGGACAACATCTTCGTCATCGAGAAGAGCGTGGATATCTAAAACTTCACTGTCGCTGCGACGGCGGCTGAACGGCCGGGCGCGAACACGGTTCGGACGTCCTGGCTCGCGAAGTACTCCTGATTGAGCAGGTTCCTCCCGATGATTCGCACCTCGAGCGGCTTCGCCACTCGGACGCCGCCTGCGAGGTCGAGCAGCGTATACCCCGGCACCGCGCGTTCGGTCGGACCGAAGTGGTTGTCGTCTGAGAAGTGAGCCACGCGCATCTGAGCGAACACGCGATCGGTGAACTGCTTGCGCAACACCGCGGTCAGGTTGATCGGGGAGATATCGTCGAGATACGCGTGGTCGTCGAGCGCGCGCCCTTCACCGACCTGCGTCGCAATCTCCAGCGTCGTGTTGGCGCCGAGCGTGGCCTGCGCCTCAACCTCGAACCCGCGCACGCGAGCGCGCCCGCGGTTGCGGAAGAAGAAGAAATCGGTCGCGGTTGAATAGCGCTCGATGAGATCGTTGATCCGGTACTGGTAATAGAACGCCGCCACCCGATACCGCGATGCGGTGTAACGGAGTGCTGCGTCGAACTGGAGGCTGGTTTCCGGTCCGAGGTCGGGATTGCCTGTGATGAAGCCGCGACCGGTCGGCCCGCGATAGTAGCGGTCGGAGAGAGCCGGATCGCGAAAGCCGCGTGCGACCTGGAAGGTCGTCGTGAGTCCGCGGAAGCTGCCTGCGGTGAGCGACGCGAAGCCGGCGACGTCCCCGTTACGTGTCGAGCGATCGCCAAAGAACCCGCCGATATTCCTCGTTGTGACGTAGTCGCCGCGGATCCCCGCACCCAGAACGAGCTGTCGCGCGACGGCGGTGTCGATCGAGGCGTAGACGCCGGTATCGGTCCTCTTGGCCTCGTCGATCGAAATGTTGGGCCGCGTGCTGGTGACGTCGCCCGAGAGGTTGAACTGAATGAGGTCATCGACGGCGTGAAGGCCGAACCGACCATTGACGTCGACGCCAAATTCGAACCGCGACCGGCCGAACAGCCGCTCCCCGAACCCGCGCACGTGGAAGTCGCTGGCCGAGACGTCGGCGCGCTCGATGCTGCGGCCCGCTGCGGTCGTGGCGAACCGATCCTGATCGGTGACTTGCGCAGAGCTGCCGATGAACCCGGTCAGCCCGACGCGCTGGAGGCCTCCGACGTGGCGCATTTCGTAGCCTGTCGTCAACCGATGTGAATCCTCGGTCGGATAGAAGAATCGGACCGTCCTCGAATTGTTGCGCGGCCGCTCGATGTCGCGCCCGAAATCGCTGTGCCACGCGGCGCTGAACTCGCCGGGTCCCAACGGGTGTTCGGCCCGAAGCATCACGCCATGGTCGCTGTAGCCGGAGTTGAAGACGTCGCCGGCAGGACTTCTCCAATCGTCGGCGTCGCGCGTGTGCGCGGCGATCAACACGCCACCCTCGGACCAACCCTTTGAGACCTCGACCGCGCCGCGGCGTTCGGGAACGCCGGCGCCAAGCTCGCCGCTGAACTGGAATCCCCACGGCGATCCTGGTGTCACGCGGCGGGTTCGTACCGAGATCACGCCGCCGAAGGCGTCCGATCCGTAGGCGACCGACCCGGGACCGCGCGCGACGTCCACGCCCTCGACGATCGTGGGATCGAGATATGTGGCGCTCGGACCCGCTCGCCGCTCGGAACTCACCCGCGCGCCATCCACCAGAATCAACGTCCGTCCGCGCGCCAGGCCGCGGATGGCTGGCACCGCCGCCTGGCCTTCGGAGACCTGATTCACGCCCGCGACGTTTTCGAGCGCCTGCATCAGGTTCGAGGGCTGCCGTACCCCGACGTCCGCGCCGCTGATCGTCGTCGTCGCGGAGCCGGGCGTTGATTCGATGCTTGGTGCGGATCCGGACACCGTGACCGACTCGCTCACGAGCGGACCCACCCTCACCAACAGCTCTCCGTTCGGCTCGAGCGACTGGATCAGGACCGGCTTCATGTAGATCCCGCCCGGTTGAATCACCAGGATCTCGAACGGCGGCAGCGGGTCGGGCTGCCACTCGAAGGTCCCGTCGGAATCGGTGATCGCTTCCCCTGGCCGGCCGAGGATTGACACGGTGGCGTTGGCGACCGCGCGGCCTTGCTCGTCGACGACCCGTCCCTTGAAAGCGAGAGCTGAAACCGGAAGGCCGAGTAGAGCAACCGCGAGGAGTACGAGGCGGGTGAACCGCATGAATCAGATTTGTGCGAGCGAGAAGGACGTCACAGGGCCTTCCGAGATTATGACCGAACGACGGTTTGACAGGGGATCGCCGGTGGGGCGGAAGCTCGAGCCGTGAGACGAGCGATGGAACGAGCTTATCGTCCTTGCGCGCCGGCGGCGACGACCGCCTCGACCGCGCTGTGGACGATGCTGCGTGCGTTGCTGCTGAAGAGGAGGGTGCTGACGAGCAGGGCGATGCCGATCAGTACAGCGCCGGCCAGATGATCCGACGGTTTCGCCAATGGCTCTGACTGATCTGTGACCAGCCGTCGAACGCGCCGCTCCAGGCCGTGTGCATCGATGAAGGGGCTGACGGTGGCGCTTACGTAAGACGGTGAGGGCGCAAGGTTGGCCACCTTCAGCAGCAACTGAGCGAGCTCCAATCGCGCGCGCGGCTCGCTCTGGGTCACGGCATCGTCTGCCGCATCTTCTGCCGCATCGTGCCACGCCGTGCCGATGGCGCGATGGTACGGAGTGAAGGCGAGCAGATCGGGCACGCACGCCATCAAGAGCCGTTTCAGATTGTCGCGTGCGATGAAGTGGGTTCGTTCGTGGCGGACCATATTGGCCAGCTCGCCCTCGGTACAGGCCTCCACCACGATGCGCGCGGCCACGAACGCCGGACGCCAGATGCCGACCAGCGCCACGATCGGCTGCGTCGACTCGATTGTGTACGACGTGATGCCGGAGACGCCGGTGAGCGTCAGCGGTGTTGCGTTCTGGAGGAACCGTCGCCTGATGCGTCTCGTGGCTGCCACAGTGCGCGCGGCCGTGACCACCGCTCGCACGACCAGGCCAACGCCGACCAGTCCGACAATCAGCAGCGCTGGACCGACCTCCTCGAATTCATGACGTGGCTCCATCGCCAGGAACAGCGGGAAGACGAACGTGATCGTGACCAGAGCCATGACGGTCGCCGGGAGCAGTCGCAGTGTGGCCAGCCGGCCCGCACGAGCCCGAGCCGGCAGCTTCGTCCAGTTGAGCCAGCCGGCTTTCCACAACAGCGCCACGATCGTCGACGCCAGGGCGCTCAATGCCACGTAGCTCGCCACGATCGCCGTGACGAGGAGGACCGCACGGCTGAGAATCATGCGCCCTTCCGAAGGGTCTCGCGGCGCGATCGGACCAGCGCCTCGAGTTCGTCGAGCAAGCCTCCGTTTCGTTGGCTGACGGCGTCTACAAACATCGAGAGCAGCGGGCGCGCGTCAATGCCTTCTCCTGGCAGCAGCGTCACGAGCACGGACGTGGCGAGGCGCGATTGCAGTTGCTCTCGCGAGAGATGGGGCTGGTAGTGGAAGGCGCGCCCAACTTTTTGCCGGGCGAGCACACCCTTACGAAACAGTCGATCCAGGGTAGTCATGAGCGTGGTGTACGCCACTCCCGGAAACGACGGTTGAAGGTCGCGTACAGCGGCGGGGCCCGCGTACGCCCAGAGGGCCTCGAGCACGCGGATCTCTAGAGGACCAAAGACGGTCTCCAGATGTGACCCGCGAGGACGCAAGAGTACAGCTGACATAGGCGTGGATTATAGCGGCTGCCGACTGAGATATAACGGGCCAGTGCGTAGCTCGAAGGTGCCGGTTGTTGGCCCGAAGGTGCCACTCTCTGGCCCCAAGGCGCCAGCGTTTCACACGGCGTCCATCCTGGCGTTGTTCTTCCTCTCGGGCATCTCCGGCCTCATCTATCAGGTGCTCTGGCTGCGTCGGCTCTCGATCATTTTTGGCGTCACCGTTTATGCAGCCAGCACGGTGCTCGCGGCCTTCATGGCAGGGCTGGCCATCGGCGGGTTGCTGGCCAATCGATTGCTGCGGCGGCCCCGGCTCCGTCCGCTCGCGGCGTTCGGCGTCGCCGAGCTGCTCGTCGGCCTGACGGCCCTTGCCTCGCCGTGGCTCCTCGATGGGATGTTACGGATCTACCTCGCATTTCACAGCGCCGAGACCTCGTCGTTCGCCGTTCAAACCTACTCGCGGTTTCTGTACGCTTCCGCGGTTCTGCTGCTGCCCACCGCCATGATGGGTCTGACGCTGCCGCTATTGGCAGCGGCGACCACCGCCTCTGGGCGCGACGCAGGCCCTCGCGTGAGCTGGCTTTACGCCGTCAACACCGGCGGAGCGGTCGTCGGAGCGATCGCCGGCTTGTCCTTGATTCCTGCCGTCGGCATTCGAGTGTCGTTTCTTGTGGCGGCGAGTTTGAATTTTCTCGTGGGCGGCACGGCGCTGTGGCTCTCGTCTCGTGCCGCCCGAAGCCAGCCCGCTCAGAGCGAGCGTCCGGCTTCGACGCGCGAGCCTGTAGCCTCGACCGCTCGACTTCCAGCGATTTGGGCTTTCGTGATCGTGTCTGGGTTCGCGTCGCTCGGACTTGAAGTCGTCTGGTTCCGCCTGATGCTGCAGTTTGTGACGACGACGACGCACGCATTCACCGCCATGCTCGCCACGGTGTTAGCGGGCCTTGCAATTGGCGGCTTACTGGCGGCCTGGATTCTCGCCCGCGATCGCGATTGGTTCGGGTGGTTGGCCTCATCGCAAGCGGCTGGAGGCGTCGCCGCTGTCTTGTCGTTGAACGCGCTGATGTGGACGCATGCGCACGGATGGCGCACCACTGGCATCTGGCATGTCGCGATCCTTGCGATTCTGCCGGCCGCACTCCTCATGGGGATCGGATTCCCGCTGGCGATCGGCATCGCCATCCAGCGGCGTGGCGACTCGAGCGGAATCGCAGACGACAATGAAGGCGCCGCGGACCAGCCTCCGCTAAAGCGACGGCCGTCCGCCGACCAGCCTTCGCTGAAGCTACGGCGGTCCGCCGGAGCCTTGGCGCAGGCGGAGGCCTCGGCGAAGGCGGACGGATCTCGAATCGGCAAACTCTACGCCGGCAACATGGCCGGCGCGATCGCCGGCTCGCTGGTGACAGGGTTTGTGCTGCTGCCGGTCCTCGGCAGCACCGCTTCGCTCATTGCGCTGTCGGCCTTGTACGTGTCGACCGGCGTGTGGCTGATGTGGCTCGCGAGACGACGGCTGGTGACGAGCGCCGCCCTTGTCGTCGCGATCGCGACGCTTGTTGTTTCCACTCAACGCATGCCAGATCCCTTCCGCATCGGCCTCGAGCGCCGATACGGCACGACGGTGTCCGAAATGTGGCGCGACGAAGGCGTGCAGACCACCGCCAGCGTGCATGCAAACACCTTCCAGCGCGTGCTCTATCTCGATGGACTCCACCAGGCGAACGATCAACCCGGAATGGTCCAGCTCCATCGCATGATCGCGCATCTGCCAATGGTGTTGCACGCTGCGCCGGCGGAAGCGCTCGTGATCGGTCTCGGCGGCGGTGCGACCTCCGGCGCGATCAGCCAACACGCGAACACGCGCGTGGAAGTGGTCGAGCTCTCAGAAAGCGTCAGGCGAGCCGCGGCGCTCTTCGCGCACATCAACTACGACGTCCTGACGCGTGACAACGTTCACTTGCGAATCGACGATGGAAGAAACTTTCTTCTGACCACGCGCCGGCAGTTCGATGTGATCACGGCCGACATCATTCAGCCCGGCCATGCGGGCGCGGGTCATGTCTACTCACGCGAGTACTTTGCGCTCGTTCGTCGTGCCCTTCGTGAGGATGGCGTCGCCCTCCAATGGATCGGGCAACGGCCGCCGGCCGAGTACAAATTGATCATGCGGACCTTTCTCGACGTCTTCCCAGACGCGACGCTCTGGCACGACGGAGCGTTGATGGTCGGCACGCGCCGGCCGTTACGGATCAGCCGATCGGCCTTCGCGCGCCATCGCGCGCACCCCACCACGCGCGCCGCGCTTGATGAAGTCCGATTGAGTGACTTCGAGACGCTGTCTCGGCTCTACACCGCGGGCCCCGACGAGATGCGGGCGTTTGTCGGCGATGGCCCGCTGCTCACCGACGATCGACCTCTGGTCGAGTACGCGTGGGTCCCGGCGCATCAACCGCCGTTGGACCTCGCCTTGCTCAAAGCCGACGTCAATCTCATCATCGACGACTCCGGGCCACCGCCTCAGTGAGCGCCATCGAGACGGTGTTCCTCGATGCGGGCGGCGTGCTGGTCCACCCAGCCTGGACGCGAGTGAGCGAAGCGTTGAGCCGGCACGGAGTGGACGTGGCGGCGGCCACGCTCGCGAGGGCCGAGCCGTACGCCATGAGAGAGCTGGACGAGGCGACGCTCATCGGATCGACCGACGATCGTGCGCGCGGCTGGCTCTATTTCGATCTGGTCCTGCGACACGCGGGGCTGACGCTCTCAAACGCAACCGATGCCGCGCTGGCCGACCTGCGCGACTATCACCGGCGCGAGAACCTGTGGGAGCACGTCGAGCCCGATGTGATTCCAGCGCTCGAGGAGTTTCGACGGCGAGCTCTGAGACTGGTGGTGGTCTCCAACGCCAACGGCACGTTGAAACACCTCTTCGCGCGGGTGGGACTGGCGAAGTGGTTTGACCACATGCTCGATTCCCATGACTGGGGTGTCGAGAAGCCCGACCCCAGGCTCTTTCAGCTCGCCCTTGAACAATCGGGGGCCGCCAGGTCGACGACGGTGCATGTCGGCGACCTCTACCAGGTCGACATCGTGGGCGCCCGACGCGCGGCGCTCGGCGATGCCGTGTTGTACGACGTCGCTGACCTGTATCCCGACGCGGACTGCCCCAGAGTTCGGCGGCTTGGCGATCTGGCATCCTGGCTGGATCGACAGGCGTCGACCACGTAGCATGCTCCCCGCCCAAACGCTGTAAAGATTTCTGCTAGACTACCCGGTGCTGTAGGGGGGGTCGCTGGACGCGACCCCCATTGTGTCAGGGCCGGTGTTGGGTTCTGTCCTCTCTTGTCTCGGTTACACGACAGCCTTCAGTAGGCGCCGCGCCGTTGTCCATAAGGGACGCCGGATCACTGCCTGCGGCGGGCAGCTTTCATCGAAGGCTGTGGCAGCCGCTCTCGCGTAGCGAGGCGAGGAGTACACGATGGGTCGGAAGTTGTACGTCGGGAACCTTCCCTACACAACGGCGGAGCAGGATCTTCGGGACTTGTTCGAGCGAGCCGGACAAGTGGAGTCGGTGACCGTGATGCGTGATATGGCCACCGGGCGCGCGCGGGGCTTCGGATTCGTGGAGATGGCGACCGACGAAGGCGCTCAGAAGGCCATCAACGAACTGCACGAGTCGCAGCTCGGCGGCCGGACGTTGACCGTGAACGAAGCGCGTCCGAAAGAACCGCGCAGCGGCGGCGGCGGGGGCTTTGGTGGGAGCCGAGGCGGCGGCGGTGGCGGCGGCCGTCGCGAGCCGCGCTGGTAACTCGGTGGGCTGACAACTGTGGCCACCCGAGGACCTCTAGGAAAGGGCAAGCGAGAGAGGGAGCGGGCGCGCGACGAACGGCGGAAGCAGAAAACGGCTCGCCGCAGCGAGGCTAAGCTGCGGCGCGACCAAGCGCCTCCGCCTGACGCCGGCGTCGATCCGGACATTGCCGGCATCGTCCCCGGTCCCCAAGCCAACCCGTGGATTGACGATCTCCCACCCGACGAAGAGAAGAAGGAATAGGTGCCGCCCCTACTTCAATCGCGCGCCCACCAGCTCCGCCACCGCGCCCAGCGTCGTCTGCGCCGCGTTCAGGCCCAGCCGGAAATCCTTATCGGTGAAGGTGGCGAAGACGTCGATTGGCTGGTGCCACGTCGAGTTCCAGCCGCTGCCGGTGTGCACGCCGCGTTCGTTCTCTCGCAAGCTGATCGCCGGAACGATGTCCATGAACGGCGTGGAATCGGTGTTGGTCATGTGCGGTCCGACTTGCGCGGGATAGTCAGTGGCGTACCGTTCGTTGGCGCCATGGAAGACGAACGCGAGCTTCATCGCCGCGTCGGCCAGCTTCGCGGTGGATTGAAACTCGATGTTCACATCGGCCTCGGGCCGCTGCTCCGGATTGAGCGTCCCGTCGGCACGCGGCATGCCGTGATCCCACATCATCATGTCGTGCTGGATCATCGCCAACCACTTCGGCTCCGGATAACGGCCCGACCCGGGAGGATCTTCCTTCCCTTGTAACGCCTGCCGCTGCTCGACGTACGCGCGCGCGCCGTTCAGTCCTGTCTCCTCGTTGTTCCACAGCGCAAAGCGAATCGTGCGCTCCGTCACCACGTCCGGCATGCTGAACACGCGAGCGAGCTCCATCACGAGCGCGGCGCCCGACCCGTTGTCGTTGGCCGCTTCGCCCCACCCATGGCCGTCCATGTGCGCGCCGATGATGTACATCTCGTTCGGGATCGTCGATCCGACCTTCGTGCAGTAGACCTCGTCGCGAGCACCAGGTGAGGTCGGCTCCATGTTCAGCGCGCGGAGTGTTTCGTCTGGCTGTTTCATCGGGTCGTTGTTGACGCCGGTGGGTGCGCGGTTGCCCCGGAGGCGGCCGCCACCCTGCGCGCGCGGGATGCCGCCGCTGGCGGCCTGGGCGCCGCCTTGCCCACCTCCGCGACCGCCACCACCGGCCTGCGGATTCGGCGGAGGGGGGTTGTACACGTACTTGATGCGCTCAGTCGAGCAGCCGTAGCTCTTCAGCTGTGACTCGATCCAATCGACGGCCTGGCGATTGCGCTCAGTCCCCTGCCGTCGATCGCCAAACTGCGTCAGCCCTTTGATCGTGGCCTTGTACTTCTCGAGGTCCAACCGTGACACGAGCGTCGTGACATCGGGCACGGGCCTCTGCGGCGCGACAGTGGGACCGGACTGTCCGCCTACACGGCCGAAGGCCGCTACGGCGCGACCGCGCCGACCAGCCTCCGCTGAAGCTTCGGCGGTGGGCCGGAGCCTTGGCGACGGCGGAAGCTCGATTGAATGTTCAGCGAGCGAAGGCGGGCCGGTTTGCGCGAGCATCGTCGCGCAGGGCATCGCCAGGAGCGCGGCGGTCAACAGGTGCGAGCGCATGACAAATCCTCCGCCGCGAATTATTGATCAGGGACCAGACCAGGGACCGGGGACCGGGGATCGTGGACCAGAGATCGGTAGGGATCAGAGACCGGGGATCGGGGACCGGGGATCGGGGACCAGGGCCGGTGAGCATAAGGGATCGCGGATCAGGGACAACCGTCCCCCCGATCCCTACTGATCCCCGATCCCTGATCCCCGATCCCCGATCAATGGCATTGCGCTTGTCCGCGGTCAGCGGACGCGCGCGTGACGGCGTCGATGAAGTCCCACTCGTAGAAGCCGGGCTCGAGCGTGAGCTTCAACACACCAAATCGACTGAGGGTGAGCTCTGAATTAGGGGCGCGCGCAACGGGCCGATAGAGCGAGCCGCCGCCGGTGCCGACGATGAACTGACGCATGCCACGCTCGATATCGAGCCGATAGTCGCGATCGAACGGCGCGAAGCGCTCGTAGAGGTGATCGTGGGCATTGACGACCACGTCGGCGTCGAAGTCGACCAGCAACTGCCACATGTCGCGCATGAAGTTGTTCGGGCCATTCGGGCCCGACGTGGCAAAGGGATGGTGCCACATTGCGAGTGTGCAGCGCGCGCGTTGCGTGCGCAGCTCGCTGGCCGCCCAGTCGAACTGGATCGATCCGCGGCCCGTCGGAATGCTCGAGTTGAGCATCAACACCAGCCAGCTCGCCGCGCGGAAGGAATAGTACCCGCGCCGATCGGGACCCGCCGCGCCCCCAAAGTAGTCGTAGTAGGGTGTCGCGTTCGGCATGTCGTACTCGTGGTTGCCCGGCACGGGCCGCCAGCGGCTGCGGAACTTGCCCCAGTCGGGATCGAAGCAACGGATCAGGTCGGCAGCGCGACCGCTGGGATAGCCGAGATCGCCCGCCAGGAAGACCTGGCCTTGGATCCCTTGAATGAGCTTCGCGGTGAGCGCGGTCCCTGGCGAGCCGCATTCCCCGACGTCACCGGCGCCGACCAGGACGGCTGTGCCGGTTCCGACGGGCGGCGGGTCTTCAGAGGGAATGGGGGTTGGATCGGCTGGCCGCTCAGGAGGGGTCGTCGCGATGGGCCGTTCCGTTGTGCCCGTCGGCACGGCCGGACCTATAGGTTGGGCCCCGCCCCCGCCACAGGCCACGACGCCCACCAGGCCCAGAACGGCCATTGGCGCGCCGACAAGACGCATGAAGTGCGACATTATGGGGGTTGTGAGCCTTCAACGTCACCCGCAAACGGCTACTGTTTGCGCCAATGATACATCCGTGTTGCAATAGAAACGCTATGGCTTCAATCCGCATGTTTGTGGCGGCTCTCGCGGTAACGGTGGGCGTCGCGGTCACGGGAATCCAGGGTCAAACCTCGGACATC
>JBOGIV010000272.1:0-8666 GCA_050747925.1 Vicinamibacterales bacterium | reverse complement strand
GTGTGCGAGGAGCGGTGCGACCTCCCCACGCAGCACCTCGTCGCCCTGGCAGCAAGCGTCGAGGAGAGCGTCGCGCTGATCAACAGGACGTTCGAGCGCGTCATGATGGAGCCGCGAGATTCGCTGCCATCTGTCGGCGTCCATGACCTCGGTTGACTTTCCCTGTCTGCGATGTGCTCTGATCTTACGCCGACAGGCCGCAGGAGCGTTTCGGAACCATCGTGCGACCCGTGGGTTATCTCGTCTGAACCACGTCAGCCTTTGTCCGGTATCCGAGTCGCGACGGGTAGCCTTCGCAGTCCTCCCAAGTGAGACTGAATTCGCGCACATCGGCGAGTCCGAGTCGACGCGTGATGTCGCGGATCGTGTCGAGGTCGCGCTCGTCGACCGTGGTCACGATTTCACCAGATCGTTCGCACCGGGTAGTCGCTGATTGGCTCGTCATTCGTGACGAAGTCCAGACCTTCGGCGACCGCCTGGGCGATCAAGATTCGGTCGAACGGATCCTTGTGCAGCATCGGGAGCGCGGCCAATGCCGTCACATGGCTCGCGCGGATCGGCAACACGCGCGCCGCCACGAGCTCCGTCGCCCGCCGCCACCATGTGGCGAGGTCAGCGATCGTCAACAGGCCCTTTTGGGTCTTGATGACGACCTCCCAGTACGACGCGACGCTGACGATGTTCTCGCCGGCATCGACAAGACGGCGCGCACGTGGCGAGAGATGTTCAGGAGATGCGAGCGCCCAAAGGAGCGTGCTGGTATCGAGCAGGTGCGCGGCTCTAGCGCCCGCTCCAGAACGCTTCGGCTTCTTCATCGGTGAGCGCTCGTTCCCAGCCTTCGGTCATCTTGAACTGTCCACGCATCGCGCCAAGGGCAGAAGCTCGGCGCTTGCGAACCGGTACCAGCTGGGCTATCGGCCGCCCATGCCGCTCGATCACGACTTCCTCGCCATCCTGCACGAGGTCGAGGAGCTTCGAGAGCTGCGTCTTGGCGCCGTGGACGCTAACGTTCATACATGGAGGTTTTAGTTCAATTTTTGGACTAAAGCCAGAACCGACGCCGGAGCCGACGCAGCCTACTATGCGGGCAACATCTGACTTGCTCTCGCGGCAATTTGGCCAAAGAGAAAGGGGGTTATGGACCAGGCCGGGATCGTGCCGGTTAGGCGAGCCGAAGGCGATGCCGATCTGCCTGAGGCCGGTCTGGGCCAACCAGACCGAGCGAAGCGAGGGATGGTGGACCAAATGCCCGGGAATTGGAACCTGATTGCGTGTTGGCTACAGCAACTCGAAGGATTGCGACGCAGCTCATGAGTTGCAGCTGCCCGCCTCTCAACTCGGAAGCTTCATCCGCTGCAGCAGAGCCTGGAATCGTGGATGGTCACGGACTACATCCCAGCTCGGCCCAAGATCCATGTATGGCATGTTGGGGTCGCGTAACTCGTACGCCCGTTCGAGCCATTCAAGCGCCTGCTCGTTCTGCCCGGCGCGCAAGTACGCGGTCGCGACGGCTCGAGGGTTGGTGTATAAGGCCGGCCATCGCGCGGCAACCATGTCGGCTGTACGCCGCATCGCGCCCCGATATCCCCCTTCTGCGTAACCTCGATTTATCGCCTCCTCGACCTCCGGACCTACTCTCTTCGTCCAGCGTGTTTTTAAGACAGCCAAGGCTTCATCGTACCTTTTCGTTTCGTAGAGCGCAGTTTCAAGCTGCGTCAGTGCCACCGTGTTCGCAGGGGCCGTCCGGAGCGCATTGCGCGCCTGCACTATGGCCTCATCATAACGTTGAGCCCACACGAGGTCCGCGGCGTAGAGCGCCTGGATCGATGGATTCAAGGGGTCCAACTCCGTGGCTCGTTGGATCTGCGTCATCGCCTCCTCCGGACGCTTCATGATGTGCAAGTAGTGCGAGTAGAAGGCGCGCGCTTCCGCATAGCTGGGGTTAAGATCGATGGCTCGCCGAAAGCTCGGCTCTGCGGCCGGCCAGTCCCAGTCCGTCCACGTCGCTTGCATGGCCAAGGCGTAATGCACTTCCGGAAGCGTTTCGTCCAGCTCGCTGGCCTTCGTCAGTGCCGCCCTCATGGCCGGCGCAGTCTGGCTGTGCTGCGCAGCCCCGAACTGCTGCCGGTAGCTCCAGGCTCGGCCGATACCTGTGTACGCCAGCGCGTATGTTGGATCCTTCTCCAGCGCCAACTCGAAGTAGCGTTGGGCACCGTCGACATCCGCTGGAGTGAACCTGTCCAGATAGCTGAGGCCTCTCAGATACGCGTCGTACGCCTCGGGGTTGGCGGGGCGGGCATTCGCGAACCAGGCTTGCTCGGCCGGAGCCAGCGTCAGTCTCAGCGACCCGGCCACCGATCGTGCGACGTCGCCCTGCAGCGTGAGAATACCGGCGAGCTCGCGGTCGAAGCTCTCGGTCCACCGCTGCGTTTGATCGCGCACCTGAATGAGCGTGGCGCTGATGCGAACGCGGTTCCCTTCCTTCCTGGCACTTCCTTCCATCACGTAGTCCACGCCCAGCTCGCGACCGATCTGATCGATGGCGACGTCGCGGTTCTTGTACCGCATCGACGAGGTCCGCGCGATCACGCTGAGGCGCTGTGGATGCAGGCGACCGAGTTGCGTGATCATCTCCTCGGTCAGGCCGTCACTGAAGTATTCCTGCTCGGGATCGCCGGTGAGATTTTCGAACGGCAGCACGGCCAGCTTGATCGGTTCTACCGCCGCTGGAGTGCCGCTGAGTCGCTCCCGCACGCCACCAGCATTTGCCCCTATCAGAAGTGCTGCGACAGCGAGCCCAACGCCCGTCGCTGCTGCAACAGGACGCCGTCTGACCCGTGCGCGCCAGGCGACCCACAATGGCACGTTGCCGGCCTGGATCGCCTCGAGCGCGCGACGCACATCGTCTGCATCGTGGTAGCGACGCTCGGGCTCCTTTGCCAGACAGTGCTCGATCACCGACTGCACCTCGACCGGCACGTTGTTTGGCAACGACGCAGGCGCGTCTCTGAGAATCGATGAGAAGAGCTCGGGAATGGTGGTCGCACGAAACGGCTTCGCGCCGCTGACCATCTCGTACAGCAGCACGCCCAGCGCCCAGATGTCTGTGCGTGCATCCGTGCCGGCGCCGCGGACCTGTTCCGGCGCCATCGCGTACGGCGTGCCGGCGGCAGCGCCTGCCGGCGCCACTGACGCCATCGTCGTGGCGTCGGTCAGGAGCGCATCCTCACGCCGGGCGAGGCCAAAATCAACGAGTGTCAATCGGCCGGTCTTGGTGATGATCGCGTTGGCGGCCTTCAGGTCGCGGTGAACGACACCGTGCTCATGCGCATGGGCGAGCGCGTCCGCGGCCGCGATGCCATAGCGAACGGCCTCCGCCAATGGCAGGGCGGATTCGGCCAGCCGATCGCTCAGGGGCAGGCCCTCGACGTACTCCATCGCGATGAACGCGCAACCGTCCGATTCGCCGACTTCGTAGACGGTGCAGATGTTCGGGTGATTGAGCGCCGCGGCAGTGCGCGCCTCGCGCAGGAGCCGGTCGCGGGCGGTCCCGTCGTCGACCGGCGACCCGAGCACCTTGAGCGCGACCGGTCGATGGAGCGTGGTGTCGTGCGCGAGGAAGACGACCCCCATCCCTCCGCGGCCGAGGGGCCGCTCGATTCGATAAGTGCCCAGGCGGACGCCCGGCTCGAGTCCGGCGCGTGGCTGTTTTGAGTGGTCGATCGGCGGAGGATCCACCACGTCGGCGGCAGGCGTGGCGAGGAACGTCTTGGCGCTTGCCTCGTGTGCGAGGAGCGATGCAACCTCCCCGCGCAGCGCCTCGTCGCCTTGGCAGCACGCGTCGAGGAACGCGTCGCGTTGATCAACGGGAAGCTTGAGCGCCTCGTGAGAGAGCCGCGAGATCCGCTGCCATCGGTCGGCGTCCATAACGTGGGGCTGCCTGCTCCCGGTTTAGGGATGTG
Source organism: Vicinamibacterales bacterium (assembly GCA_050747925.1). Classification (GTDB taxonomy): domain Bacteria; phylum Acidobacteriota; class Vicinamibacteria; order Vicinamibacterales; family UBA2999; genus 12-FULL-67-14b. The sequence continues at coordinate 4,704 of JBOGIV010000272.1, read as the reverse complement.
TGCCGATTCTACGCCGGTGCGGTTGGCGTGATACGTCTCACCATCAAGAACCCGACCGCGACCGCCAACCCGGTTACCAGGCAACCGATTCAGAGCCAGTACGCACCAGGACGCTGGGTGAGATCCTGTTCTCACCTGCCTCAATGGCCTTCGTGGCGGTGCCGGTGATCAACGACACCACGTGAGTGGGCCGCCGGCCGATGCGGTCCGATAACGCACCTCCGATCGGACCGCCGGCGATGCATTCTGACGGATCCAGCTCGCCCAACGGCGCGGCACACATGCTGTTCGGATGGTGCAGTGCGGCAGAGCTGCGATATGCGGAGGGCGGCGCGGAACTGCTGTTGAACGACAAGGTCGTCTATCGGTGAAGCACAGCGCCGCCGGCGAGTAGTCGCCAAGATCTAGCGTGAACGTGCCGTCCATCGGATCCATCTGCTGCAGAAACTTGCCGTCGCGCACGATCGCGCGCGTCCATTGCTGCATCAGGTAGGCGAGATCGGCGGCCTTGCCGTAGTGCTCCATCCACTGCGGCGCCCGGAGCGCGGTCAGGGCCTGCGACGCACCGCCCCAGGAGTTTCGCGGAATCGGTCGCACGAATGCCGGATCGTCCATCGCGATCGACGGCAATGGATAGGGGCTCCAGAACGCTGACGGATTGTGAACCTGCCGGCGATAGATCGTCTCGAACGGACGTTGGTCCACGACGTGCTCACCGAGCACGCGGCTGATGACGTCGCCCCGCACCCTGACGATGCCGTCCTGCGCGTCCACGTCGTAAAAGGCGGCATCCTCGGCCGAGTAGAGCCGGGCCATGATGGCGGTGCGGATGGTCTCCGCGTCGGCGAGCCAGCGGTCCGCGTCGGCGTTCTTCCCCAGCGCGCGCCATCGCCGCAAGGGCAACGCGTCCACCATAGACCGTCGCTGACAAGTCGGGAGACAGGCGCGGCAGCGACGCCACCGGCGGCAGGTTGCGCGCCTCTCCGTCAGGACAATTGTTCGGCATGCCCGCCCAGCGCGGGCTGTTGTCGTATCCGGTGTCCCACGTGCAGAAACCCTCGCAGAGGCCGGTGCCGCGAGTGTTCCGATAGCGGCGGAGCCACGCGTCCCACTTCGTCCAGCCAGCGTACGCCTTCTCGAGGAGCTCGCTATCGCCGGTCGCGTGCGCCAGCTCCCACGCCGTTGCCGCGATCGGCACAACCATCTGGATCTGGGCGAAGCCGATCCGCGTCGTTCGCACCCAGCACGGGATCTGGCCGTCCTCTCGGCACGGGCTCGGCGTAGTGAAGACCTTGGCGACGTTGCGCGCCAGGGTCTCGAGCGCGCGGGTGTAGGTGGCCTGATAGGCCGCGTCGCTCGTCTCGAATGTCAGCCGCGATCCCGCGGCAGCGCCCACGGGGATCGACGCGGACGAGGTCTGAAACGCGCGCGACCGGCTTGCCCGGCCGAAGCCGCTCTCGTCAGCCGGCGAAAGCGGGCGCGCGATGAGCGGTGCGAGGCCGGCCGCGAGCACGGACCTTTCGAGAAACTCGCGTCGCTGCATCGAATCTTCCCCAGGCAACGGAAATCTTTTGCTTCTTCGGTCTGGCCGATGACGAGTGCGCCGATCCCGCTGCCTCGCCAAAACAGCTCGCCCTCGAAGAGCGTCTCGTCACGGCGGTCGAACGTCCACCGGCCTTCACCAGCACTCGGCGAACTCGCGCTCGTGCCTGGCGCTGATCGCCCGCGCTCACACAACGCCAGTCCCCGCCAGCGGACGTTCGTCGGCATCCCCGGCGCCGCGACTCGAAGGCTCTTCTCGGACGAGCCGTTTTGACGGGCGCGCCGACGTTCAGCGCTCCCCGTCGTCCGGCCGTGGCGCATGAGGTAGACGCGGCTGAGCCGTGACGCTGACGGCGGGCCGGAACGGTGATGTTGCAGCCCAGCCGAATCGTACGTGGCACGGAAAGGCATCAGTATGCAGCCTGAGCGGAGGCGGGTTATCGAGCGCGGCTTATCTGCGGCGCGCGTTGACCTACGTGCCAGAGACACCGAAACACAGAGCTAAATGCGTTTCTCTGTGGCTCTGTGTCTCGGTGGCTACGTCCGTCCGAGTCAGGGTCTCTTTTTCTCTCCGGTTTGTTCCTTCTCCCGATTGAGCTCGACGATGTCCACGCTGTCGGCTGAGCGGCCGAGCAAGTGGCGTGCGAAATAGTCGCCGCGCAGCCAGTTCACGTACCCCGACACCGGCTGAAACGAGTGACGGACGCCGGGAAGCACGAACATGTCGAAGCGCTTGTTCGCTTTGATCAACGCATCGGCCAGGCGATAGGTGTTGGTCGGGTGCACGTTGTTGTCGATATCCCCCGTGATCAGCATCAGGTGGCCCTTGAGGTTCTTGGCCAGCTCCGAGTTCTTCTCGATGTCGTACTCGAAGGTGATCTTGCCCTCCTTCTCGATCTCCTTCACGCCGTGATGCTTCTCGCTCCAGCTGTTGTTGTAGATGTTGTTCTCGTGGTTGCCCGACTCGGACCAGGCCACCTTGAAGAAGTCGGGATAGACCAGGATCGCTGCCGCCGACATGAACCCGCCGCCGGAGTGTCCCCAGATGCCGACGCGTGAGATGTCGATGAACGAGTGGCGCTTCGCCAGCTGCTCGATCGCGGCTTTCTTGTCGGCGAGCCCGTAGTCGCGCAGGTTGCCGTAGCCGTAGTTGTGGTACCACTTCGACCGCTGCGGATGTCCGCCGCGATTGCCGACCTCGATGACGACGAAGCCGAACTGCGCCAATGAGACGTTGTTGCTCCGCGGGTTGAACGTCTTGGTGACGCTCTCGGTCTGCGGGCCCGGATAGACGAACGCGATGATGGGGTACTTGCGTGACGCATCGAAGTCGAACGGCTTGTACATCACGCCGTAGAGATCGGTAATCCCGTCATCCGCTTTCACCGTGAACGGTTCGGGGAACTTGAAGCCCGCCTCGATCAGTGGCTTCAGATCCGGTGTCTCGAGCTTGAGGACGGAGTTGCCGAGCGTGTCCATCAGCGTTGAGTCGGGTGCGCCATCGATGCGCGACGCGTTGTCCACGAAGAATCTGGACGAATCGGTGACCGACACGTTGTGCGACGCGTCGCCGGTGTTGAGCAGCTTCATCCCTGAGCCGTCGAAGCCGACGCGGTACAAGTGCGTGTAGTACGGGTCCTCGCCCTTTTCGCGGCCGCCAGCCGAGACGAAGAGCGCGCGCGCCTTCTCGTCCACGCCCTCGATGGCGGTCGTGACGAACTCGCCTTCGGTGACGCGGTTCTTCAGCGCGCCGGTCGCCGCGTCGTACAGGTAATAGTGCCCCCAGCCATCGCGCTCCGACCAGAAGACGAGCTCGGTGCCGTTGTTGACCAGGCGCAGCGGCTTGGACTCGACGTAGGTGTTGAGCCGCTCCTCGATGAGCGTCTTGACGTCGCCTGTCGCGGTGTCGGCAACGACCACGTCCAGCCGATGCTGATCGCGGCTGAGACGCGAGAAATAGAGCTTGTCGGGCGTGTCGCTCAGCCACTCGGAGGGAATCGGCCGGCGCGGATCGCGCTGGACGTTGGTGCGCGGCGGCCTCGCGGCGATGCTCACTGTCTGATCGGTGAAACGATCCGCCTTCACGGTCACGCGCTGCCTGGAGTTGCGATCGAAAACCTGTACGGTCGACTGCGGGATGTTGGCCTCTCCCGGCATCGCGTATCGATAGGATTCCAGAGTCGGTCGCGGCGTGGCCAGGGCGTTGATCACCCAGAGGTCGGCGACTTTGCGTGAATCGCGCCGGACCACTGAGAACTTGTTGGAATCGCGCGACCACGTGATGGTGATGGCCGGCATTCGCGCGTTCTGATTGGTGACGTCGATGTCGTCATCCTGCTGTTGCTCGCCCTCGCCGTCGCGCTCCTGTTGCTGTTGCTGCTGTTGCTCCTGCTCGCGCTGATTCAGAATCTCGCGGGCCGTGCGGGCGTAGCCGTCGTGCTCGACGCCATCGGTGGTCAGCTGCGTCTCGACAATGCTCGCATCGTCCGACTTCTTCAACGACTTGGCGTAGTTCTCTGCGTCCATCATGAAGAGGTTGTGATTGCGGGCGAAGACCACGGTCTTGCCGTCGGGCGACAGGCTGGCCCAGCGTGGCGGGCGCGGTTCCTCTTTGTAGTCCTCGAGCAGCGTGAGCCGGGCCGTGGCCAGGTCGTACTCGAAGCGGAGTGTGCGGTTCCTCGCGGCCGGTCGCGCGGCGCCGACGGCGGCCTGTCCGGTGCGCTGTTGGACTTGTAGAGGCGAGTCGTGAGACCCGCCTTCGACGTAAGGCGAGTCTAAGGACTCGTCCCTACCTTGCTTGACCCCTTGAGCCGCTCCGCTCTGTTCGGTCGTCTCGCGCTTCGGGGGAACGGCGATGTTGGCGTCGGCGGGCACCCGCACGTCGAAGGCGAATGCCGTGTCCTTCTTGACAAACTGCACGGTGGAAAACGGCAGATGCTGCGCGTCGTACGGAATGCGCGTGATCGAGGTGAGCGTCGCCGCCAGCTTCGCATGGTCGAACAACGGCGCTTTTGTGCGCTTGATGGGATCGACCAGCGAGAACTTGCGCCCCTCGCGCGTTTGATACGCGTACCAGAAGCGATCACTGGTTTCGAGCCATCGCGGCGTCACCGTGGTGTCGAAGACCAGCTTGCGCACCTTCTCCGACGTCCACTGCGCCGC
>JBOGIV010000271.1:0-4358 GCA_050747925.1 Vicinamibacterales bacterium | reverse complement strand
CGGTGGCGGCGGCAAGCTCGAATGCGGTGCTGAATCCGGCGGTCGCGCTGGCGCCGATTGTGGGGTCGGCGGCGGCGATGTTGCTGTACCGTTTCCTGGCGCGGGAGTAGGCGAGCGAAGTAGCCGGTTCCTAGAGTAGACAATCTTGTGGTCATTACCCGTTCGTCTCATGAAGACGGCCGAATTGGGCCCTTGATCCACTAGATGATCTTCTGGTATCCTCAAAGCTACGATGGCCAGAAAAACCAGACCGGAAAGCCGCGGCGAAATGCTCCCAGGGACTCTGGACATGCTGGTTCTCAAGTCGCTCCTGCTCTCGCCCGCTCACGGCCACACGATCGCTCACGTGATTGAGAGGTCTTCCGACGAGGTACTTCAAGTTGAGCACGGTTCTCTGTATCCGGCCCTGCATCGGCTCGAGGACCAGGGGTTGATCGCCTCCTTCTGGGGAACTTCGGAAAACAACCGCAAGGCGAAGTACTACCGCATCACGCCCGCGGGCAGGCGGCACCTCACGCAGGAGCGGACCCGATGGGAATCCCTGGTGCAGGGGGTGACGCGGGTGTTGGGGCCCGCAACGGAGTAGCGAATGAAGTGGCGGTGTTTTTTCGAGCGACAACGACGGGACGAGGAGTTGGCTCGTGAGATCGAGTCGTACCTCGAGCATGAGACCGACGAACGGATGGCCGCCGGCAGGGATCGCGGCGTTTCGCCGAAGGAGGCGCGACGCGCGGCGCAAAGGAAGTTAGGCAACGCCACGCGGATACGCGAGGAGGTCTACCGCATGAACAGCATGGGATTGATCGAAACGCTCTGGCAGGACTTGCGCTACGCCGTCCGCGTGCTCCGCAAGAGCCCGGGCTTCGCTACCGTGGCCGTGTTGTCGATGGCACTCGGAATCGGCGTCAATACGGCAATGTTCAGCGTGATCAACACCGTGTTGTTGCGTTCGATGCCCTATCCGCAGCCGGACCAGCTGGTCCGGGTCGGCAATCAGGGCGGACAGGGCGCGGTGACTATCTCGGAGTACGAGTTTTGGAAAGAACACAGCCGTGTCTTCTCGTCCGTGGCGGGTTATCGGGGTGGCGGCGAGAGGCGAATCGTCTGGGGAACTGACGGCGAGTGGATCAGTACCATGACCGTGACCGTTGACTTTCTTCGAACCCTGGGCGTCCGGCCGGCACTTGGCCGGGAGTTCCGTTCCGAGGAAACGCGGGCGGGCGGGCCGCACGCAATCATCCTGAGCGATGGCTTGTGGCGGCGGCGCTTTGGCGCCGACCCGCAGGCGCTGGGCCGCGCAATCACGCTGGACGACACGAACTACACCGTCGTCGGGATTCTGCCCTCTGGTTTTTGGTTCCCTCAATCCGCAGGCGTCTTGGTGCCCTTGCGACCGACCGGCGGTCTGCGCGACACGGGCATGAACACACAGTTGATTGCACGCCTCCAGGACGGCATCACTTTCCACCAGGCGCAGGCCGAGATGGCAACGATCACCGAGCGTTTCCGGCGCGTGCGTGCCGGCAGTGCCTTTTCGGGCAACTATCGCGGGCTGGCGGTGATTTCGTATCAGAACTGGCTGATTGGCGATGCCCGTTTGAACCTGCTATTGCTGTTTGGGGCAACCGGCTTACTGTTAGTGATGTCGTGCTCGAATCTTGCGACTCTTTTGCTGACGCGATTCGCCGCCCGCGGAAAAGAAGTCGCGGTTCGGTTGGCGTTAGGAAGCAGCCAGGGCCGTCTGCTCACGCAGTTTTTCATCGAGAACCTTCTCGTCGCCAGTTTGGGTGCGAGCGCGGGGCTGTTCGCCGCCAAGGGGCTGCTCGAAGGGCTGGTCGCATGGATGCCCTTCGATCTGCCGGCATCCACCCCCATCCGCCTGGATGGGCCGGTGCTGGCGTTTTCGGTCACCGTAGCGACAGCCACCGCCCTGGCGTTCACACTCGCGGGGTGGCTGGCGGCGAGGCATCTCAATGTGCTGGAATCGCTCAAATCAGCGGGCCGCACCGGGACGGGCGCCGTGCTCGCCCGCATGCGGAATGTGCTGGTGGTCAGCGAAGTCGCTCTTTCGACGACTTTGCTGATCGCCGCCAGCCTCCTGATTCAGAGCCTGTATCGCGTGTACCAGGAGCGGCTAGGCTTTGTACCTGAGGGGCTGATCACGTTCCAGACTCCCCTTGCGGCCGAGCGCCAGCGAAACGCAACCGACAGGTTGAACTTTACTCGCGCCATGCTCGAACGACTCCAGGCCTTGCCGGGGGTGCGGGGCGTGGCAGCCACCAATGTGCTGCCGCTGGTCGGGTGGAGCAACATACCCACGCAGCATGACGGCCGCCCGGAACAGAGCATTGGCGGAATGGAGATTCGCGCAGTCACGCCGGCCTACTTTGAATTGATGGGGATTCCGGTGCGCCGGGGCCGGTCCTTCACTGACCGCGACACAGGCACTTCCCTGCCCGTGGCCGTGGTGAACGAAACGCTGGCACGGGCATGGTGGCAGCAGGGAGACGCGATCGGAGACCGCGTCATCATCGGGCGCTATCAAGCGCGGGTGTTCGGCAAAGATTCACCGCGCGAGGTGATCGGTGTTGTGGGCGACACGAAGACGACGCTGAAGGATCCGGCGCGGCCGACAGTTTTCGTTCCCGTGAAACAAACCGACGCGCTTGGGGTGTCGAGCCTGTCATGGATCGTGAGGTCCGCTGGCTCGGCCGGGCTGGCCGAGGAACTCCGTCGAGCAACCACTGAAGTTGATCCCAGCCAGCGCATCCGGCAGCTTCGGGCGATGGACGAAATTGTCGCGTCCACGACGGCGATTTCGAGATTCAACGCCTCGTTGTTCGCGATTTTCGCCGGTGTTGCGCTCGCACTCGCGGCCATCGGGGTGTACGGTCTGGTGTCGTTCGTAGTAGCCCAGCGGCGCCAGGAAATCGGTACCCGGATTGCACTAGGAGCGACTCGAGCTGACGTCCTGCGACTGTTTTTCAAGCAAAGCGTCGCGCTTACGGCAATTGGTTTGGGTTTGGGCCTATTGGGCGCGAACTTTCTGACCCGATGGCTGGGGAGCCTGGTCTATGGCGTTCAGACACGGGATTTACTCACCTTTGCAACAGCCTCGTTGGTTTTACTGCTGGCGGCTCTGACTGCAACATACTTTCCGGCGCGCCGTGCTACCAAGATCGACCCCATGGTGGCCTTGCGGTATGAATAGCCGATCAATGTACTAAGGTATCCGACTCATGGCGCAATCGCCCGCCTCGCGCTAGCGTGGAGGGATGTCGCGTCTGGGCACGCTGTTTCTTTCGCTCCCGCTATTGGCCGCCGATTCCGACGGACTGCGCAATGCGTTCACGTCGATCCGCACCCAGACGGCGTGGCCGGTGGTGGTCGCGTCGCTCGACAACATCACGTCGACCTTCGGCCCGCGCATCCGAATCTCGACGATGGCCTACGACTGGCACCGCGGGATTGACATCGACGCGCCGCTGGGCGCTCCGGTGGTAGCGGCGGCGGACGGCACGCTGTACAACGTGACAACGTATGCCGATGGCGGCCTGACGGTGGTGTTGCGGCACGCGTTCGCCTCGCCGGTGGTTTACAAAGGCAAGACGCTGACGTACTACTACACCTTCCACATGCACCTGAGCGGCGTCGCGCAAAAGCTGCTGGATGCCGACGCGGCGGGCCAGAAACCGGCGGTGGCCAAGGGCGAGGCGATCGGCAGCGTGGGACATTCCGGCAGCGCGGTCGACGACCATCTGCACTTCGAAGTGCGCGTGGGGACGAGCTGCTCGCTGGAGTACCAGCTCGCGAACCCGGCCTCGTCGTGCGCCGGCTGGGGCTTCGATCCGCATATGCATCCGCTGTGGATGTTTCCGCCGCTGGCGCTCGATCAGAAGCTGACGATTACGCGCCAGCCGACGTCGAACGCGGACGGGTGGGCGCGATACGAATCGAACGACGACAACCCGATGCTCAATCGGGTGGAGCTCAAGATCGTGGAGAAGAAGTCGAAGAAGGTGGTGGCATCGCACGTTCTGGATTTCAACGAGCGGCTGGGATTCGACGCGACCAGCACGGCGGCGCTGGACACGCCCAACCAGAGCAAGCCCTACATGTCGCCCATCCTGTTCGGGAACGCGACGCGGTACACGACGGACATCGTAATGCCGGCGCTGTTCGTGGGGCGGTACTACGGCAGCCGCTACCAGTCGACGCTGACGGCGACCGATATCTGGAACCGCGCGGTCTCGGCGGTCTGGTAGGCGTTGGCCCTGGCAACGTAACTACGTTACACTGTCAGTTTCCAGGGAATCCTCGTGCCTCTCCTTCCATCCACGCGTCTGGGTCCGTACGAA
>JBOGIV010000270.1:0-5986 GCA_050747925.1 Vicinamibacterales bacterium | reverse complement strand
GGGTCGCCTCCACGAGAATCGAAGCAAGAAGACAGAAGCAAGAAGAAAGAAACTGATGAGTACAGCAACCAAGACCATCGAAGACCTGGCAAATACCGAATACAAGTACGGGTTTGTCACCGACGTCGAACAAGACATCGCGCCGAAGGGGCTGAGCGAAGACACCATCCGGCTGATCTCGCAAAAGAAGGAAGAGCCGGAGTGGCTGCTCGAATGGCGTCTCAAAGCCCTCCGGGCGTGGCTGAAGATGCGCGAGCCGCACTGGCAGAACGTCCACTACGCGCCCATCAACTACCAGGGCATCAGCTATTACGCGGCGCCGAAGCTGAAGAAGGTGCTGAACAGTCTGGACGAGGTCGATCCCGAAGTCCGTCGCACGTTCGAGAAACTGGGTATTCCCATTGAAGAGCAGAAGCTCCTCTCTGGGGTCGCCGTGGATGCGGTCTTCGACTCGGTTTCGGTCGCGACGACCTTCCGCTCCAAACTGGCTGAGCTCGGGATCATCTTCTGCTCGTTCTCCGAAGCGGTGAAAGAACATCCAGAGCTGGTCAGGCAATACCTCGGGTCGGTGGTGCCGCACACCGATAACTACTTTGCGGCGCTCAACTCAGCCGTCTTCACCGACGGAAGTTTCGTCTATGTTCCACCGGGCGTTCGCTGTCCGATGGAGCTGTCGACCTACTTCCGCATCAACGCGAAGGAGACGGGTCAGTTCGAGCGGACGCTCATCGTGTGCGACGACCGAGCGTCGGTGAGCTACCTCGAAGGCTGCACGGCGCCGCAGCGGGACGAGAACCAGTTGCATGCGGCGGTCGTCGAGCTCGTTGCGCTCAAGGGTTCGACGATCAAGTACTCGACCGTGCAGAACTGGTATCCCGGCGACAAGCAGGGTAAAGGCGGCATCTACAACTTTGTCACCAAACGCGGCCTCTGCAAGGGCGAGCGCTCGAAGATCACCTGGACGCAGGTCGAGACCGGCTCGGCGATCACGTGGAAGTATCCGAGCTGCATCCTTCAGGGCGACGATTCGGTTGGTGAGTTCTATTCGGTCGCCGTCACCAACAACTACCAGCAGGCCGACACCGGCACGAAGATGATCCATCTCGGCAAGAACACCCGCAGCACCATCGTGTCGAAGGGGATCTCTGCCGGAAAGGGGCAGAACACCTATCGCGGCGCCGTGAAGGTCGGCAAGAACGCCGTGAACGCGCGCAACTACTCGCAGTGCGATTCGCTGCTGCTCGGCGACAAGTGCGGCGCGCACACGTTCCCGTATCTCGAGATCAAAAACACGTCAGCCACCGTGGAGCACGAGGCGTCGACCTCGAAGATCGGCGAAGACCAGATCTTCTACTGCGAGCAGCGGGGGATCTCGAAGGAAGACGCCATCAACTTGATCGTGAGCGGCTTTTGTCGCGAAGTCTTTCGCGAGCTGCCAATGGAGTTCGCCGTGGAGGCCCAGAAGCTTCTCGGCATCAGCCTGGAAGGTTCGGTGGGTTAACAGGTGTAGAGGCGACCCTTTAGAGTCGCCTGTTACGGAAGTGGGTTAACAGTTGTAGAGGCGACCCTTTAGGGTCGCCTATTGCGGAAGGCAACCCGGTTGCCTCGACGGGATGGCTCAATGCTGCGAGTGAAGAACCTGAAAGTCCGTGTCGAAGACAAAGTGATTCTGCACGGGATCAATCTCTCCGTGAATGCCGGCGAAGTGCACGCGATCATGGGACCGAACGGATCGGGGAAGAGCACCTTCGCGCGCGCGCTGGCCGGTCATCCGGGTTACGAGGTCACCGAGGGTGAAGTCCTGTATCAGGGCAAGGATCTGCTCGACATGGATCCCGACGAACGCGCTCGCGAAGGCGTGTTCATGGCGTTCCAATATCCGGTCGAGATCCCCGGCGTGAACAACGCCTATTTCCTGAAGGCCGCGCTCAACGCCAAGCGCAAGCACGACGGCCTCGAGGAACTGGACGCCATGGACTTCATGACGATCGTTCGTCAGAAGGCGAAGCTCCTGGACGTCGACGAAAAAATGATGAGCCGCGCCGTCAACGAAGGCTTCTCGGGCGGCGAGAAGAAGCGCAACGAGATCTTCCACATGGCCGTGCTCGAGCCGACGCTGGCCATCCTGGATGAAACCGACTCCGGTCTTGATATCGACGCCCTTCGGATCGTCTCGCATGGCGTGAACTCGATGCGGAGTCCTGATCGCGCCTTCATGGTCGTGACGCACTATCAGCGTCTGCTCAACTACATCGTTCCCGACTTCGTCCACGTGCTCAGCGAAGGACGGCTGGTTCGATCGGGTGGACGCGAGCTCGCGCTCGAGCTCGAAGAAAAGGGCTACGGTTGGCTGGAGCCAGCCGGCGTCAACGCGAGGACTTAGCATCGTGAGCTCCGTAGCCGAACGACACGAACCGTACGTGGCCGCGTCGACCCACTTTGCTGAATCGCGTGGGCGCTCGGCGCCGATGTGGCTGCAGCAGTTGCGCGCGCAGGCGTCTTCGAAGTTCGCGGAACAGGGGTTCCCAACCGTCCGTGAAGAGGCCTGGCGGTTCACGAATGTCTCGCCGATCGCTGAGGGCGATTTCGCGATCGCCGACGGCGCGCCGCGCGACGCGTCGGCTGTCGTGTCCCGCGTCGCGGTGTCAGACGCGCTGCGAGTGACTCTGGTGAACGGCCGTCTGGCGCCGGAGCTGTCCGCGCTTGGCAGCCTGCCGAAGGGGCTGCACGTGTCCGGGCTGCACGACGCCATCGTCCGGAACGAGTCCGTCATCCGCGAGCACCTGGCCACGTTCAAGCTGGAGCCGCATCCGTTTGCGGCGCTCAACACCTCGTTTCTGGACGAGGGTGTCGTCGTGGTGGCCGAGCCCGGGACGATAGTGGAGACGCCGATTCAGATCGTCTCGGTGACCAGCGCTGATGGGAAGCCGCTGGTCTCGTTCCCGCGCACGCTCGTGGTTGCCGGCGCCCGCAGTCAGTTGCGGCTGGCGCAGACATTCGTGGGCGATGAGGATGCGGCCTACTTCAGCAACGCCGTGATCGAGGTCGCCGTGCACCAGGGCGCGGTGGTCGACTTCTCTACGGATCAGCGGGAGTCTTCGCGTGCGTTTCACGTCCTGAACCTGCAGGCCCACCTGGGCGCTGGCGCAGTCTTTGGTTCGCACGCCTTCGCGCTTGGATCCCGGCTGATGCGTCACGACATCAGCGTGACCCTCGGCGGCGAGGGCGCCGACGCCACGATGAACGGCGTGTATCTCGTCGACGGAACGCGGCTGATGGATACACACACGTCCCTCGATCACGCCATGCCGCACTGCACGAGCCATCAGATCTACAAGGGCATTCTGGCCGGCAAAGCCCGAGGCGTCTTCAACGGTCGCATCGTCGTCCGGCCCGACGCCCAGAAGACCGACGCCAAGCAAACCAATCGCGCGCTGTTGCTCTCGGACGAGGCGCAGATCAACTCGAACCCGCAGCTCGAGATTTTTGCCGACGATGTGAAGTGCACCCACGGCGCGGCGGTGGGTCAGTTGGATGCCGAGGCGATGTTCTATCTGCAGGCGCGCGGCCTGACGCCGGCCGAGGCGCGCGACATGATGCTTCACGCGTTCGCCGGCGAGGTGCTCGAGGGATTGAAGATCCCCGAGCTGCGCGCGCAGATTGAGTCGGCGCTGTTCGAGACGCTGGCTCGGGATTTGGCAGGACAGCGATGACACCGACCACGCTCGCGACCGCCCCGGATCTGACCGCTCTTCGCGCCGACTTTCCAATTCTGACGCAGAAGGTACACGGCAAGCCGCTCGTCTATCTCGACAACGCGGCGACGACGCAGAAGCCCCGTCAAGTGTTGGAAGCCATCAGTCGCTACTACAGCGAGGACAACGCCAATGTGCATCGCGGCGTCCACACCTTGAGCGGCCGTGCGACCGATGCCTTCGAAGCCGCGCGAGCCAAGGTGGCAAAGTTCATCGGCGCCGGGCACATTCAAGAAATCGTGTTTACGCGCAATGCGACCGAAGGCGTGAATCTCGTAGCGCAGACATGGGGCCGCGCCAATTTGCGGAAGGGCGACGAGATTCTCATTTCCGCGATCGAGCATCACTCGAACATCGTTCCGTGGCAGTTGCTGTGCGGCCAGACCGGGGCATCGCTTCGCGTGGTGCCGGTGTTCGACACCGGCGAGGTCGACGTCGAGACCTACCAGCAAATACTCGGCGCCGGGCGAACCAAGCTCGTTGCCGTGACGGCGCTCTCGAACGCACTCGGCACGGTGACGCCGATCGGCGAGATGATTCGCCTGGCCCACGAGGCCGGTGCTGTCGTGCTGATTGATGGCGCGCAAGCGGCCTATCACATGCCGATCAACGTCCACGAGCTGGACTGCGACTTCTTCGTCATGACCGGCCACAAGCTGTACGGGCCGACGGGTATCGGAGTGCTCTTTGGAAAGTCGGCTCTCTTGGAGTCGATGCCACCGTGGCAGGGCGGCGGCGACATGATCAGCACGGTGACCTTCGAGCGTTCGTCGTGGAACGTGCTGCCGTACAAGTTCGAAGCCGGCACGCCTCACATTGAAGGAGTGGTCGGACTGGGCGCCGCTGTCGACTACATCAGCGCGATCGGGATGGATCGCATCGAGGCGCACGAATGCGAGCTGCTCGCTTACGGCACCGAGTCGCTGCGTTCGGTGCCGGGCCTCACGCTCGTGGGCACCGCCCCCAGGAAGGCGAGCATTCTGTCGTTTGTGATGGAGGGCGTCCACCCCCACGACATCGGCACCATCGTCGATCGCCAGGGCGTCGCGATTCGCACCGGCCATCACTGCGCTCAGCCGGTGATGGATCGCTTCGGCATTCCGGGCACCGCGCGCGCCTCTCTGGCGCTCTACAACACGCGGGACGACATCGATCGATTGGTGGCCGCGCTCCGAGGGGTGAACAAGGTATTTGGCTCGTAAGAACAAACGTAGGGCACGACTTTAGTCGTGCCGTTGGCAGCAGCTCAAGCACTGCCCTACGCCGCGAACGGCGAAAAAGCGAACAGCGTACAGCGAGATGTCTGAGATCGACGACCTCTATCAGGAAGTGATCCTCGATCACAATCGCCGGCCGAGAAACTTCCGCGTGATCGATGCGGCGACGGCGAAGCAAGAGGGCTACAACCCGATCTGCGGCGATCGGCTCACGCTGTATCTCACGCTCGAGGGCGACGTGATCAGGGACGTGGCGTTTCAGGGATCGGGCTGTGCCATCTCGAAAGCGTCGGCGTCGTTGATGACCGAGCAGGTCAAGGGGAAGACGGTCGAGCAGGCGCGTGCCCTCTTCGATCGCTTCCACGCGATGATCACGTCCGACCCTGAGACTCCCGTGAGCGATCTTGGCAAGCTCGGTGTGCTTGCAGGTGTGCGCGAGTTTCCGACCCGCGTGAAGTGCGCCAGCCTGGCCTGGCACACGATGAAGGCAGCCGTCGCCCACAAGGGCGACGGACCGGTGACAACCGAATGACGACGATTCCCATGATCACAACAGGGGGGCTCCCCGAAGACAGTCCGGCCAACGAACTCAGCCAGTCCCTAGAGGACATCACGCCCGATGCGGCGAAGACCGACGAGCTCTACCCGCGAGTGGTCGAGACCTTGAAGACGATCTTCGATCCCGAGATTCCCGTGAACATCTGGGAGCTCGGGCTGATCTACGACGTCCTGGTCGATGCCAATAGACGCGTTGGCGTTCGCATGACGCTCACCGCTCCCGCATGTCCCGCGGCGCAGTCGTTGCCGATCGAAGTGAAGAACAAGACGGCGGCTGTTCCGGGGGTCACCGAGGCGAAGGTGGAGATTGTCTGGGAGCCGCCCTGGACGCGCGACCGGATGTCCGAGGTTGCGAAACTGGAATTGGGTATGAGCTGGTAGGGTTTTGGGCCTGGTGGGCCTGGTGGGCCTGGTGGGCCTGGTGGGCCGGGTAAGCCGAGTAAGCCGGGTAGGCCG
>JBOGIV010000269.1:0-9495 GCA_050747925.1 Vicinamibacterales bacterium | reverse complement strand
TCGCTTCGCCGCCTGAGGCGTTCATCTCCTTCATGACATCGACGAGCTGTTGCCCGGTGCGCGGCAGATAGACGCCGTCGGGACCGCCGAAGCGAGCGTTCATCGCTTCCTCCGACTCCTTGATGATTCGCGCACGCTGCTCAGGATCGCCAAAGCGCTTGACCATCGCGTCGCGTCCGCCTTCTTGTGCCCACGCGGGAATGATGAGGGCTCCGAGTCCCGACTGTCCCGCCAGGTACGGATACGCATCGGCAGCGGTGTAGTGTCCTCGGCGAGTCGCCTGCTGCATCAGATCCAGCACGGGTCCCGCTGTCCCCTGCTCGACGCCCTGTACCTTCATGTGCGTGACGACGCCGACGAGACCCGTCTTCTCGCCGATGCCAACGGTCTCGGCAATGCCGACCTTCGAGCTGAAGCCCGACTCAGGCGTGATGCGATCGTGATTCGTGAAATTCGTGCGCCACGGCCGCGCGACGTCAACCACTTGCACGACTTCTTCGGTCTGCGCGAAGTATCCCGGCTTGTAGTCGAGACCCGCCGACACCCCCCACGCGCCCTGCTCCAGGCCGCCGGTGATCATCGCGCGCATGCGATCGATCTCCGCCGGCGTCGGCCGTCGATCCGAGTCGCCGACGACGGTGCGCCAGATCGTGTTGAAGCCGATGTAGCCGCCGATGTTCACAGCCAGACCGGCCGCCGAGAGCGTCGCCATCTGCTGCGCGATTTCGCTCGGCCCACCGCCATCGGCGTTAAAGATCTCTGTCGTCACCCCCTGCGTCAGCATGTTCACCGCGGTCGGCAGCGCGTCGGGCGAGGCGTGGCTGTGGATGTTGATGAAGCCGGGCGCGACGAACAGGTCTCGCGCCTCGAGCTCGACGCTCGCGGTCGCCTTGCTCAAGTCTCCGATGCTCGCGATGAAGCCGTTGCGGATACCAACGTCCGCGTCGAAGCGCGGACGGCCGCTGCCGTCGATCACGGTGCCGTGTCGGATGATCACGTCGAAGTTGGGCGGCTGAGCTGCAACTCGCGCGAAGTCAGTTGCCGCGGTCAGTCCGACCAGAATCAGCACCCGAAGTGTCTTTCTCATTTTCTTTCTTCGTTCTTCTGTCTTCTTTCTTCTTTCTTCAGCGGGCCACCGGCACCCGCTGCTTCAGCTCTTCCAGCCAGTTGAGAACCACGACCATGTGGGAAGCGCCGACGTCATTGCCGGCGGGACCCGAGAAAGCGATAAACCGTCCGTCTGGCAGCAGGTCGAACGATCGCGGGGCGGATGGCGCTTCGCGTCGGAAGTGCGCAATGAGATCCCGCGGCTCACTGAACGAAAACGTCGGGGTGGTCTTGACCGGTACAACCTTGAAGTCGTTGCCTGGCCCGGGATTGTAGATGAGCGTCGTGCCGTCGCGCGCCCACACTGAATGATGTCCGTCCTCGGTACCCTCTTTCGAGATCTGATATACGGCGCCGGTCGGTGGAAAGGGTTGGACGAGCACGATCGAACGGGTTCCCGATCTCCGGATCGCAGCCGTGATCCAGCGCCCGTCAGCTGAGAATGCCGACCACGTAGGAATGATGGACTCGAATCCTGGGACCAGGGTCGCCTTGCGATCCCGTACCGAGTACACCCACACCGTGACGCCCTTTTCGTTGACCTCGTCGAATAACAGGCGTTCGCCATTCGGAGACCATGACGTCGGGATGTGAGAGGTGCCAGGTCCTGGTTGGGTGATCGCCTCTGGCGTGTCGCTTCCGTCGGCCCGCTGCCAGAACACTCCCGAGCCCTTGTCGCTCTGGCGCTGGTAGGCGATGCGCTGGCCATCTGCGGACCAGGCCGGGAATCGAGCGGCCGCTCCGAGCGTCAGCCGGCGCAGCGAGCCGGCGGCAACGAGGTCATGCAGCCAGATCGCGCTCTCCTTGTCGTTGTCCATTGAGAGCGCGACCGTTTTCCCGTTGGGCGACACTCGCGCCTGGACGTACGACGCGGGCGGAACCTTCAGCGGGGCGCCTTCGGGTTGAGTGGATGAGAAGATCGCGAGCTGCCACGGCCCCGAAGCACCAGCAGACGGACCGGGAATGTAGACGAGCGCGCCGCTCGACGACACGCTGAACTGACCGACCGCTTGGGCACGGCCCACGCCTTCGACCACCGGAACCGGTGCCCCAACCATCGTCAGGCGCTTCGCATCGAAGCCGACCGCAAACAGGACGCCCTGGCGCACGAACGCCAAATGCCCCGACGCCAGATACCGCGCGCTGGTGCCTCCCTCCCAGAGGACTCGTCGCTGACCGTCCGGCAGAATCGCGAGCACTCGTGCACGGTCGAACCCGGTCGTCGGGTTGTCACCTCTCGAAATCTGATCGACGGATGAGACCAGCAGGGGTCCGCCTGGGATCATGTCAATGCTGCCGAAGGTTTCACCTGCGTCGGCCTTCGCGACGAGCTCGGGCTGCGCATTTCCCTCGCGCAGCCGGAGGACGCCAGGGTCGGAGGTGTAGAACAGTCCATTCGACGACCAAGCCAGGTCATACGGAACTCTCCCGATTTTCGCCACGGTTGTGGCCACGCCGCCGGCGGCAGCAACGCGCTTCACCTCTTCGCTGAAGTTGTCGTAGAAGGCGATCCATTGGCCGTCGGGCGAGTAGGTCGGGGAGTTGGGCTCATACTTGTCCGTGATGGCGCGCGATTCCAGATCGCCTAATCGGCGCACGTGCAGCCGCTGGTCGGCGGCGTAGACGATTGCCGTCCCGTCAGGGGAGATACCAACCGTGCGGCGGCCTGGCCCCGTGAACACTGCTCCCTCGCGCAGCGGCACGACGAACCGAATTGGCGCCGACGAGGACTCCGCTGCCCGAGTGAGAAAGATCGCCGAGGCCACCGCGGCTCCTGCCAACGCTGCGGCCGCAAGTCCGATGGCCCAGCTCCAGCGCGCGCGCTTCGCGGGCGTAGCCGTGATTGCCGGAGCAACGGGATTCCGGTGAATCGTCGTGAGCTCGAATCGCACGTCTCCAACCGCCTGGTATCGATCGCGTCGCGACTTTGCGAGACAGCGCTTGAGCAGTTCTATGAGACGCGGATGTAAATCCGATGGCAGCGCCGCCCAGTCGGGCTCGCTCTTGATGACCGACGCCAGAATCTCAGAGACGTTCTCTCCTTCGAACGTCCGACGGCCCGCGATCATCTCGAACAGCACACAGCCAAACGAGAAGATGTCGCTGCGATGATCGGTCGCCTGTCCCTTCGCCTGCTCTGGAGACATGTAAGCGGCGGTGCCAAGAATCACGCCCACGCCGGTTGCCATGATGCTGAGCGTCGGCGAGTTGGTCCGATCGTCTCCAGGCCCTGTCCCGCCGAAGCCATGCGAAGGCGGACGGCTGCCGGTTGCCGGGTCAAGTGCCTTCGCAAGTCCGAAATCCAACACCTTCACCGTGAGTGGATCGCCGCTGACCTTGATGTTCGCTGGCTTCAGATCGCGATGGACGATGCCGCGCTCGTGCGCCGCCTCGAGCGCCTCGGCAATCTGCAACGCGATCGGCAGTGCCTCGTCGAGCGGAATCGGCCCTCGGGCGATGCGAGCAGACAGATCCTCGCCCTCGACGAGCTCCATGACTAGCGCGCGGATTCCCGAGGCGTCTTCGACGCCGAAGATGGATGCGATGTGGGGGTGATGCAGCGCGGCCAGCGCTTTGGCTTCACGCTCGAACCGCGCGATGCGTTCCGGGTCTGCGGCAAGCGCTTCGGGCAGGACCTTGATCGCGACGTCGCGCCCGAGCCTGGTGTCGCGCGCGCGATACACCTGCCCCATCCCGCCCTCGCCAAGCAGAGCCGTCACTTCGTAGGGGCCGAGACGCGTGCCAGGAGTGAGCGACAAACCGTGAGGATTCTACTGGGGAAAGGCGCGTGAACTTTGGAACCCTGGAACTCTGGAACTTTGGAACCCTACTGAGGCTTCCAGTTGAGGACGACGATCAGCGGACTGGCAGAATTCCCTTCGAGCACTTCGTTGATCAGAAACCTGGTCCCGTCGGCCGACACAGCGTATTGGAATTTGACATTCGCGGCCTGGCGACCCGAACCTGGTACGGGCGCCGCGAACAGTTGACGCGGAGCGCTCGGCTCCAGAGCGGTCCCATCGGGCGAGCGCCGAATTCCAACCGACATCATCGTGGGGCCGGGGCCAATGTAGAACAGCTCACGACCATTGGGATGCCAGCGCGCTTCACTGCCCCCACTCACCGAGATCTGGATCGGCACGCTCGGCGCGTTGAAGCGCCGGACGTACACCTCGTTGCGCCCGGACTGGTTCGACTCGTACGAAATCCACTGGCCGTCGGGCGAGAACTGGGCACGGGTCTCCTCGAATGACGATTCGATGACGGGAAACGGCTTCCGATCGCCCTGGAGCGGAAGCGCCCACAGGTCGCCGGTGGCCGAGGCGCCGATGGTGCGGTACACGACGAACTTGCCGTCGCGACTCCAGTCCGACGGGTACTTCTGGCGCTGCTCGTTTTCCAGCAAGGTGGACTGCGCGCCGGTCAGCGTCTTGAGATACGCATGCGGCGGTTTCGCGAAGGCGAGCTGCGCGCTGTCGGGCGACCAGGTCGGCCAGATCTCATTGCCCACCTCCGACGTGAATCGCGTCGGCAGCGATCACGCGAGGTCGACAATCCAGATGTCGATGCTGTCGGCGCCGGTAGGACGGACCACGGCGGCTCGGCGGCCATCGGGCGACAGCTCCGGTTCGGTGCCGCCAAAATCGAAGTAGGGCTCGAGGCGCTTTCCGGCTCGGTCGCGCCAGGAGAGTCGCCACTCGCCGCCGATTCCGGCCACGCGATACACGATGCCGCCGGTGTCCCTCGCCGCCACGACCGCGAGGATTCCGCCGTCAGATACCTGGCGAAGCATCGGAAACCGCTCACCCACGAGCGTCATCGTCCGCAGGTCGAATCGTTGGGCGAACAACGACCCCTGGCGCCCAAAGATGAGGAAGTCCGGCGGCATGAAGGACGCGGCTGTGTCTGCGTCGGTGAGAGGAGTCCCCTCCGGCTTGCTCAGCGACGCCACGCGAAGCGTGGACCCCGTGTTCGTCTGGTCCACATAGACGAAGTGTTCATCGTCGGGCAGGAACACCGGGAAGCGATGGCTATTCGATGATCCCAGCGTCGTGAGCGGCTGGGACTGACCACCCGAGGCGGCAACTCGGGCCAGCGGACTGCCGCTGCCAGGCGCGAACACAATCACGCCATGTCGATTCCATGCGCCGCCGCGAAAGTTCGGGGCGCCGGCGATTGTTTGTGGCGCACCACCGTCGACCTCGAGTCGTTTGAGTTGACCATCCGCCATGAACCCGATCGACCTGCTGTCCGGGGACCAGAATGGCAACTGGCCGTTCTCCGTGCCTGGAAGGACTCTGGCTTCAACGGCATCGATGGTTCGAAGCCACAACACCGTCTGCGCGTCGCGGTTCGCAGCGAAGACGATCGAGCGCCCGTCAGGCGAGATCGCGAAGTCGGCAAGTCGAGACGTCACTGGCATCGCCAACTCGAACCGGATCTCTGTCGCGGAAGGTGCTGGAAGAAGCGCCATCGCGATCCCTGCCGCCGCCACAGCACCGAGCACTCCGGCCACACTCCATGCGAGCCGTGAACTGCCCGGGCGCGCGGCCGTCACCGGCGGCGTCTCCCGGTCACCGCTCGCGTCGCTGATCTCGATGCGCGCATCGCCGATGTGCTGCAGGCGACGCTTCGGATCCTTCGTCAAGCAGCGCTTGAGCAACGTCCGGATCGAGCCAGGCGTGTTCGGAGGCAATCGCGTCCACTCGGCTTCGGTCTTGACGATCGCGCCGAGGATTTCCGCGACGTCTTCGCCCTCGAAGGCCTGCCGGCCGGTGAGCATTTCGTAGAGCACGCAGCCAAAGGCCCAGATGTCAGCGCGCCGATCGACGGGGCGGCCTTTCGCCTGCTCCGGCGCCATGTACGCCGCGGTGCCGAGAATCATTCCCGCCTGTGTCATCAGCGGAGACGTGATCGTCGGCGAGTTCGCGAACGAACCTGCAGAACCCGCAGAACCCGCAGAACCTGCAGAACCCGCCTTCGCAAGCCCGAAGTCCAGTACCTTGACCGTGCCGTCAGCCTTCACCTTGACGTTGGCTGGCTTGAGATCGCGATGGACGATGCCCGCCTCGTGCGCGGCTTCGAGCGCTTCGGCAATCTGCTGCGCGATCGTGAGCGCCTCGTCCAATGGGACGGGTCCGCGCGCAATTCGCGCGGACAGATCCTCGCCCTCGACCAGCTCCATCACCAGCGCGCGAACGCCTGCGGATTCTTCGACGCCGTAGATACTCGCGATGTGTGGGTGATTCAGCGCGGCGAGGCTTTGGGCTTCTCGCTCGAAGCGCGTCAGCCGATCAGGGTCTGCGGCAAATGAGTCGGGCAAGATCTTCAACGCGACGTCGCGGTGGAGTCTCGTGTCTCGTGCGCGATAGACCTCCCCCATTCCGCCTGCCCCGAGCGGGGCCACGATTTCATAAGAGCCGAGACGCGTGCCTGGAGTGAGCGACAAGCGGGAGGATTCTACCTTGGAGGGATTGGCCGAGTTAGAATCCTGTTTTGTAGGGAACCTTAAAGGAAGTAAGGAATGCCGACGTCGACGCTCACCAGCAAGGGGCAGCTCACCTTGCCTAAGAAAGTCCGCGAGCAGCTCCGAGTGCGGGCCGGCGACGCCGTCGAATTCGTGATCGGCACGGATGGAGAGGTGCGCGTGCACGGCGGCGGCGCCGATGTGTCGGCGCTGCGAGGCCTGCTCCATCGGCCCGGGCGTCGGCCCGTCAGCGTCGAACGCATGAACGAGTCCATCCGCAAGGCGTCCAGGCGGTCGTGATCGGGGCTCGACACGAACGTGCTCGTGAGCTACCTGACGTAGGACGACGTCGTCCAAGCGCGGAAAGCCGATACGCTGATTACCGGCGCGGTCTCGCGACGACGGCACTGCGTTATCGGTCCGGTCGTCCTCTGCAAACTACTTGGGTATTGCGCGACGTGTACGACCCGCCGAAGACCGATCTCGTGGCGACGCTCGACCGCATCCTGGCCACGCAGCAGTTCGAGATTCTCGACAAGGATCGAGTGCGCGAAGCGGTTGAGCACTACCGCATCGGACGGGCCGATTTTGCCGACCATCTCGGCGCCGTCAACCGGCAGGCTCCTGGACAAGCGCTCAGGGCGTGCCGGCGGTGAGCTTTGCCAGCACGATGTCCGCCTGCAGATTGACGGGGACTGTCCCCGTCACGCCGGGCAGACATCACCCAAGTAGCCGCCGCCCCCGCAGTACTTCAGGTCCTGCAGTTGAATCAGCAGGCCATCAGGATCCGTGAAGTACAGCTCCGGCGTGCCTTCCTTAGCGCCGCCGCGGTTCGCCATCCGCATCGAGACGTACGACATGAGCGGGCCGACCGGGCCGGGCGCGTCGCCGCGTGGCTTGATACCGGCGCTCTCCAGCGTTTTGAGGATGCGCTCGACATTGAAGTTGTCCAGATTCAGGCAGACGTGATCGATGCCCGATGGCCGCGACGGCGTGCCGCCGGTCGCGGCGCTGGCGGTCGCGCCGGTGAACATGAGGAACTGCACGCCGGATCCAATCGCCCACGCCGGCGTGGCGCCCTGCATCGCGCGCACGGTCAGTCCGAACAGCTTTTGATAGAACGCGTTGCTTCGTTTCGCATCGGAGACGCGGATCGTGAAGTGACTCAAGTCGCGCACGGCCAGCAGGCCTTTGCTCGGCGCCGGCTCAGGGGCCGCCGCGCACACCTCGCCGAGTAGACCCGCGCCGCCGCAGTACTTCGGATCCTGAAGCTGCACGACGATGCCATCGGGATCACCGAAGTAGATTTCGGGACTTCCCTCTTTGGCGCCGCCGGCTTCCGGCCCGCGCATGCGAACGCGTGACTTCATCGGTCCGCCGCCAAGGCCACCACTGGTCGCGCCAGCGGCGACGGGGTCACGCCGTGTTCGGCGAGCACCTTGATCAGCCGATCGACGTTGAAGTTCTCGACGGTGAGACAGTAGTGGTCGATGCGCGGCGTGACGGTCGGCCCGCCGTTGATCGCAATGAACTGTGGGCCGCTGCCGATGCGCAGCACGGTGACCGCGCCTTGGCGCGCCTGGACCGGCATGCCGAAGAGCTGCTGGTAGAACTCGATCGAGCGCTTCGGATCCTTGACGGTGAGCGTCAGGTGATTGAGGCTGCGGACCACAATGGGTGCACCGCTCGCGGCTTGCGCACGGCCGAATGCCAGACGCGGCGCCGCCGCCAGCGCAGGCAACGCGAGAAGCACCCTCCGCCTCGTGATCCGGCAGCCTTCGTCATCGCGACGCAGGTGGTCGAATGGTGCGCTCATCACTCCTCCTCCACGTACCCGCCTTACGCTCGCCGAGCGGGCTGTTCAAGAGCGTCAGCCTGAAATAAAGAAATAAAGCTGTCATTTTCGTCAATCCCGCCCCAACGTGCGTAGTGGACGAGCAGCAGATCGCTTCGCCGACTCGCCGCCTTCAGCAAGTGCGCATCAAGCGCTCGACCGGCACTCCGACGACTTCTTCAAATGGGAGGGCCGTCTACGTCCTCTGTCATCTGCGGCCGCGCTAGTCGAACGGGCCAAACAACCAGTTGCCGGGCGCGTCGAACGAGTCGCTGAAGTAGAACTCCTGGACGCGATCGGTGGCGTCGGTCCGTGAGATGCGCCCGCGCCGCTCGACGTCGAGCTTGCGGAACGCCTCGTCGGCCACGGCTCGATCGCGAATGCGGTAGGCGGCAAAGAACATGCGGAAATCGTCAAGCGAGACATAACCGTCCTGGTCGCGATCGAACGCCTGGAACAGCAGGTCGACCGTGGCCAGGGTGATCTGCTCGTGCAGCGCCGAGGTGCCCAACATCAGATCGTGAAAATCCAGGAACTCGCGAAGGCCCACCCTGCCGTCCCCGCTGGTGTCGGCCAGACGCTTGAGCTCCTCCCAGATCCGGATGTAGAGCGCCTCGAGGACCGCATACTCCGCCGACCCCCGGCTCCATCCGCGAATCTTGGCCAGGTTGGCCACAATCTCGTCGTAGTCGGAGCGCTCGAGCGCGTTGTCGCGGTCGGCGTCGAGGACGACGAACAGCCGCGTCAGTTTCCTCGTTTGAAGGGGCGTGAGCATAGCCGTTACCTTGGCGAGAGTGGATCAATTCGATCGGTCACCAGAGGGGACCGAAGCAGCGACGAGTGTATCCGGTCTCCCGATTTGTGCTGGGGCTGGCAGCCCATTACACGCGAAAACGCTGCAAAGGCTGCCATATGTCGGATCCAGAAACGGCAGCGGTTGGCCAGGTCACGGCGCCAGACCCCGTTACATTTCTTGACACCGTGCTCCAGGGCATGGAATAACTTGGGGCATCGTGTTCGCGGTCAAGACCTGCGCGTGTTGTTGCGACGGAGAACAGGCCTCCGCACGCCGTGCTGTGTCTAGAAG
>JBOGIV010000268.1:0-15921 GCA_050747925.1 Vicinamibacterales bacterium | reverse complement strand
TCTGTATGTCGCGGACCTCAACAATGGTGCGATTTGGACCGTTCCGGTGACCGGTGGCGACGCCACCTCGTTCGCCACCGGTCTGCGAGACCTGCGAGCGCTCGCTGCGGACGATGCCTGGGTCTTTGCGGCCGACGGCGACGGCCGTCGAGTGCTGCAGTTCCCGCAACGACCGCCGGCTGGGACTTCCGTTCAGCGGGCCTCCGCCGCACGACGCGTTCCCCTGCGCGACCTCAAAGCGCCGGCCGCCGTTGCGATCATCGGTCGAGGCGAGATTGCAGTCGGTGACGCTCTGCTCGGCGAGGTGCGCCTCGTCGGTTTCACGACGGGGAGTGTCACTCGAGTCATTCGTGAGCGGTAGTACGAGATGCCGATGTTTTGTGCCCGTCTAATCTCTCGCAGCCTGTTGCCGCCCCCATCTCGTCGAGGACGGCTGCGGTCACGAAACACCGGCAGAACGCACGCCTTTCGGCTGCACGAAGCGGAATCTCGAAAGGAATACAGCTATGGCCAAGAACAAGAAGACCAGGGGCAAGTCAAAGAACAACGTCATCGCCGTGGCCGCCAACAGCCACAGGGAAGTGTACATAGCCCGTGCCAGCGCCAAGGCGGCAAAGGCCGCCAAGGCAGCGGCGCCGTTCACGATCACGGTGGTCTTTCTTGGAGGACTCACGACG
Source organism: Vicinamibacterales bacterium (assembly GCA_050747925.1). Classification (GTDB taxonomy): domain Bacteria; phylum Acidobacteriota; class Vicinamibacteria; order Vicinamibacterales; family UBA2999; genus 12-FULL-67-14b. The sequence continues at coordinate 15,244 of JBOGIV010000268.1, read as the reverse complement.
GCTCAGAAGAACGCGTTCAAGTCCTCTGCCGACCGATGGTCGAAGGTCATCGTCGGCGACCTGCCTGATGTCGTCATTGGTGGCCAGGTGGTCGACGACGTGCTCATCGAGGCGTCCGGAGTGCCCATCGACGGGCCAGGAGGCATTCTCGGCCAGGCCGGTCCCACGCACCTGCGCCCGGCGGGCACCGGCGGCACATCGTTGATCCCCGCCAAGGGCCGCATGCAGTTCGACACGGCCGACCTGGCGGCCATGCAGTCCAATGGCACGCTCAACGACGTGATCACACACGAGATGGGACACGTGCTCGGGATCGGGACGATCTGGAACCTCAAGGGTCTCCTCTCCGGCACGAGCGGCACCAACCCGGTGTTCACTGGGATTAACGCCAAGAAGGAATTCGGAACGCTGAAAGGAACGGGGCCGAAGCCGGTGCCGGTCGAGAATACCGGCGGTCCCGGCACGCGGAACTCGCATTGGCGCGATACTGTGTTCATCAACGAGCTGATGACGGGATTCGTGAATACTGCTCCGAATCCGATGAGTCGCCTCACCGTGGCCAGCCTGAAGGACCTCGGCTACAAGGTGGACCTTTCGAAGGCTGAGACCTTCAACCTGCCCGATCTCATCGGAATGGCCGAAGCTGGCTTGCTGCTGGGCGCCGTCGAAGCGCGCGAGGCACACGGCATGGTCCTGCCGACGGTGCCGATGACGCTTCCCGTGGAGGCCATCGCGTAGGGCAACCGACGATGTCGATTCGAGTTCCTCAGAATCGAGATGCGAACCCGGGCCGAATGCTCAGGCCGAAGGTCAAGGTCCTGAAGCGTTCGGCCCTCGTACCAGCGCCGGGCCCGGAACAAGAAGGAGAAGAAGAAAGAAGAACGAAGAACGAAGAACGAAAGACCAAAGCGAGAAAGAGTCAGGCGCGACGGAAATAGCCGAACGTCAGCCCGCGCTCGAAGAGCGACAACGTCGCGCAGGCGATCCACCAGTGTCGCAGCCGGCCCACCGCACGCCAACCCATCCAGAGATTCGTCAGCGCAAGGAGCGTGAGTGAACTGCGGTTTCTGATAGCAAATCAGCCCGAGCTGGCTGCCTCCACCGTCACCGTCGTCTTGAACTGGCCCTCGGCGCTGCCGACTCGCTGAAAGATCGAAGGTGCCAGAGGTGCCAAACGTGCCAGACGTGCCAAGGATGCCAAGGTGCTACTGGAACAACAGAGTGAGCGCGAAAAGCATCGCGACGGCGCGCGTTTTCGTGAGGAGCTCGAAGGCGCGTTGTCGTCGATCGGTGAAGAGCGCGAACAATGCGTCGATGAAGAAGAACTGTCCGAGGTACGGAAGCTGCCGCAGAAACCCCTGGCCCAGGCTGATCCGCGCGCCCGATTCTCTGACGACCTGAATCCCCATCAGCCGCTTGCCAATCGTGCCGCCGCGTCGATGTTCGGCAAGCGCCGTGTAGATCACGATCCCGAAGACGTAGCCGAACACGCACACCAAGGGCAGAAAGTAGCCCGCGCCTTGTGGAAGGACGGTCCACAACAGGACGGCGACGGCGAGAACGACGGCGATGACCGACACGATATCGATCAGCTTGGCGGCGATGCGGGACCAGATACGCGCGCTCTCGAGCGGGACCGCAGCCAGGTACGATTCGGCGAGCGTCAGCGGATCGCCGAGCTGTCGCAGCACGGCATCGAGCGGCTGTCCACTCTCGATGCGCTCGGCAATATGACTGCGCAGCTCCATCGCGATGTGATCGCGCAGCGGCATCGCGTACGGCACGTGGTCGATCACCGATTGGACGTAAACGTCGCCCGTCATTTCTCCTCCTCGTTGGCGAGCAGCTTCGCCATGGCACTGGCGAAGGCATTCCAGTCGTGTTTCAAGCGCGCGAGCTCGTCGCGGCCCGAGTCGGTCAGCTGGTAGTACTTGCGCGGCACGCCGCGCTCCGGGGTTTCCCATCGCACGGCGACGAACCCGGCCCGTTCGAGGCGATAGAGGACCGGGTACAACGTGCCGTCGGTGACCCCGAGCGCGCCATCGGTCTGGGTCGTCAGCTTGGTGACGATCTCGTATCCATAGGCCTCGCCCGGCTCCAGCAGGTGCAGGACGATCAGCTCGAGGGATCCGCGTTTCAGCTCCCGTTCGATGCCCGTCCGATCCTCGGTTCGGCTGGATTCCTTGGCCATTGGCTTGGATGGTAGCGCAATATATTTTGTAACGCAAGATATATTACGAGACCATGACGTGGGCCGGCTTGGGATCAGCAGATCGTAAGCCAGCCACGTCCGTCGTTCGACCAGTCGCCCAGTCGCACAGGGTGCTCGGCCTTGAACACCAGCGTCTCGTCGCCCGCGCCATTGGACGCCTTCATGTAAATGGCGCCGCGCTTCTCATCGCGATCGGACGTGAACGCCACTGTCGCGCCGTCGGGTGACCAGACGGCGTTGGCGTCGTGCGACGCGCTCAGCGTGAAGCGCGACCTGGCGGCGCGGCCGAGATCGGTCAGCCACAGGCCGCCGGCAGCATCTTCGTGGCGATGCGCCAGCGTCTTTGTGCCATCGGGAGAGAGCGCCACGCTGCGGTATTCGTAATAGCCCTCGACGGCGACGCTGGACCGGCCATCGCGCTCGATCCACTCGAGGCGCGGACCCTGGGTGGTGGCCCCGCCGCCGTACGCGAGCACTTGGGTGGGGGGCAATCAAACCGTTTGCCGGTGTCGCTCTTTCGCGTTTAGACTCACCGGACCGAGAACGGTATCCACGAGCTCGTCAGCGTCGAAAAGAGGCGAGTATGCCTGAGAGAAGCAGAGGCACGGACGTGCCAAATTCTTGCGCGAATCGACGTCAATTCATCAAGTGGTTGGCGGGAAGTCCGCTGTTAGCCGCAGCCTATCCCTCCTTGTCGCCCAGTTGGCTGCAAGCGCTTGGACAGACGTCGCGCGCCGACGTAGTGGCCGGGCCGCGACCCGGGAGGGCCTTTTGTGCTGACTGCGGGAAGGAGATCGTCTTGCCATCGCCCGCCACCATGCGAAGGCATGCGACGCAGCAGGGCGGCGCACCGGCGCAGGAACCGACCGCGCTGGATGTGCACTTGGACGGGCAACTCATCGACTCGGTCGACGAGGCGATCAACGTGTGGGACTTCGAGAAGGTCGCTTACGCCAACACCCTTCCCCAGCACTGGGCGTACATCCATATGGGGGTTGACGATTTCGAGACAAGAAAGGCGAACCGGGAGGGGTTTCAGCGCCTCATGCTTCGACCTCGGCGGCTGGGGGACGCGGCGAAGCTGGATACTTCGGTCCAACTGTACGGGCGTCGATGGGGGACACCGTTGTTTCTCTGTCCGGTCGCGGCGCTCGAGGCGTATCACACCGAAGGCGAGAGCGGTGCAGCCCGGGCGGCCAAGGCGAGAGGCATTCTGCAGATGCAGTCGCACCAGAGTTCGCAGGGATACGAGGAAATCGCCGAGGCAAGAGGGGAGCCCCCCTGGTTTCAGCTCTACGCGAACCAGGACTGGGACGTGAACAAGCGAACGCTCGCCAGGGTGTCGAAGGCCGGCTGCCCTGTGCTGGTGTGGACGATCGATCTGTTGGGCGGCAGCAATCGCGAGCTCACCAGACGGTCACTCGGACGAGAGGGCTACAACCGGCCGCTGTGCGTGAGTTGCCACAATCACCAGCCGGGCTATCAACGGCCCATGCACCGCGGCATGCAAGGTCCACCCGGGCCGCGTCCGCCGTTCACGTGGGATTACGTCAAGCGGCTCAAGGATGCGTCGGCGATGAAAGTGATTCTCAAGGGCATCGTGACGCAAGAGGAGGCGGAACTGGCCGTCGAGCATGGCGCCGACGGCGTGTACGTGTCGAACCACGGCGGCCGTGCGGAGAACAGCCTGCGTTCGACGATCGAGTCCCTGCCCGAGGTCGTGGCCGGCGTCAAGGGAAGGGTTCCCGTGTTCATCGACAGCGGTGTCCGCCGTGGGTCCGACATCTTCAAGGCCCTGGCGCTGGGCGCCGACGCCGTGGGCATCGGTCGGCCCTACGTCTGGGGACTGGGCGCGTTCGGCCAGCAGGGCGTCGACAAGACAATCGATCTGCTGCTCAACGAATTTCAGATGGTGATGCGGCAGACCCGCACGACCACTCTCGACCAGATCGGGCCCCAGTACGTGATGGAGAGTCGAACGCCCATCATGATGCGGCACAACAGTCTGGGCTTCGGCCTCTGACGTCGCATGAGGAAGGATCCGCCGATGTCGTTAGGTGCGCAGACCATGCCTCGACTCGCCGTTGCGCTGTGTGCGGCACTCTGTCTGTGGACGCCGTCGGCCGTCGCACAGCAGCCCAACGTCGACTTCAACGTGTCGGGCACATCCACGGTTCGCGGGTGGACATGCTCGGCGAAAGGCGTGATTGCGGTCACTCCCGGCAGCGGCAAGCCAGTGCCGGGCTTTGCGAACGGCGTTCAGACGGCCACGGTCACGGTTCCGCTGAAGGCGTTCACGTGTCCGGACGACGAGATGCGGCAGCATCTGCTCGAGGCGATGAAGGCGGACAAGTTTCCCGAGATCGTGTTCCGTCTCGAGAAATATGACGTGACGCCCGCGAACGTCATGGCGGCTGGCGCGATGACGATTACCGGTGTGACTCAGCCGGTCAGCTTTCCTCTCGTGCTCAAGCCGTCACCGCAGGGAGTTCAGGTCGAGGGCAACACGCGACTCGAGTTCAAGACGTTCGGTCTCAATCCCCCCACTGTGATGCTGGGGATGTTGAAGGTGGGGCCGCAGCTTCGCATCGAGTTCAAGGGGCTGGTTGCCCCGTAACGAAGCGGTTGAAGTCGCTCGGATCGAATCGCCTCACCGGCGAACGCCGCGCCACGCGTGCGTGATCAGGTCGCAGCAATCGATGCGACGGCGGTTGAGGCGATGGGAGCAGTCATGAAACGCGTTCTGCTTCTCAGTGGTGTCCTGGTATTCGGTGCGCAAGGCGTCTTTGCGCTCACTGGCGTGCCTTCGCCGCTTTCCGCGCAGCGGGCCGCGTCGGCGGCGAACCGGGTCACATCGCGCATCACCGTGACCGTTCCGCACGACGAGGCTGAGCTCACGATCGAAGGCAGGACAATCCCAGGCGCCGGCACGTCTCGCGATTTCGAGGCTCCGCAGCTCGCCGCCGGCCGTCTGTACCGCTATGCGGTCGTCGTGAGATGGCGGCCGAACACATATACGACGATCACGCGGACACGGACCGTCTCATTCCGGGCGGGCGCCCGCGTGACGGTCGATCTCACGGTCGATGATCCCAGCGACCGGGTGCGCGTCGCCTACGTCCCGACTCCGTCGGATATCGCCGACGAGATGGTCAGATTGGCTGGCGTCACCGCGTCAGACGTCGTGTTCGAACCCGGATGCGGCGACGCGCGCATCACGATTGCGGCGGTCATGGGCGGTGCACGCCGGGGAGTCGGCATCGACATCGACGCGGCACGAGTGGAGGATTCTCGAGCACGAGTCCGAGACGCAGGCCTCGAGAACAAGATCGAAATCCGGTTGGGCGACGCGCTGGACATCAAAGACTTGTCGCAAGCCACCGTGGTGTTCCTGTACATGGGCGACCACTTCAACATGCTGATCCGGCCGATTCTCTGGAGAGAGCTCGAGGTGGGCGCGCGCGTGGTGTCGCACCGGTTCACGATGGGCGACTGGAAGCCGGATAAGACGGTGATTGTGAGCAGCGACGAAGGCGGCGGCGAGTACGAGCTTCACCTCTGGATCGTGACCGAGGAGCTCAAGCGAAAGATGGCCGCGCGCTGATCGATCACGCTGCCTCAATTAGCATCCTGTTTAGTGGCCTATAGGCCCGCCGCTCCCGCCGCCTCGCTGAAACTACTCGCCCTCAAAGAGCTCTCGTCACACCGGTCGACCGTCCTCGGCCATCACAAGCACTCTGCGAACTCGCGCTCGAAGACTCACGCTCAAACAGCGCGCGTCTCCGTCTGCGGACGTTCGTCGGACTCTGCGCGGCGTGACTCGAACGCTCCTTTCGGACGAGTAGTTTCAGCGGGCGCGCCGCTCCTCGGCGATTCAAAACGAGCAGCAGGGATGTCGAGGCGGTCGACTTCCCGGAGCTCAATTGAGTGGGGTCGGCCGAGTGACCTTGGGAGCCGCGCCGTCGGAGTTGCCGACAAACGCTCCGAAGGCGGAGACTGGCGCTGTTCGAGCCAAGTCTTGCCGGCGAGTTCGCGGCGCGCACGTGCGGGCCGAAGGAGCGTTTGACCGGCGCGGCGACAGGAACGAGGACGACCTCACTCAAGTGAGCGGAGGCCAAAGACCCGGCTCTGCGTTCTCGGCGATGCAGTTGCCGACGGCCGTTCGCACGGCCGTGACGAGGCGCGATTCGAGGGCGAGTCGTTTCGGCGAGGCACCGAAATCGGCGTCACCGAACGTGGCGGATAAGATGCGGCGGATCAGCGCCCTCGCTCGGGCACGATCGTCTCGCCGCGCTCCAGCATCGCCACGAGATTCGCGATCTTCCTCGCGCGGCCGGCGTTTTCATGTTGTTGGTGCGAAACGCCAGGGCGAAGAGGTTCATGCGGCCGAGCGTGCGGAACGTCTTGCGAGCCTTCGGGCTCGCCTCGATCGCCGCCCGCAGATCGCGCGGGATCGTCTGCTTGCTGGCGCTGCGGATCGGGGCGTAGGCGGCGTCCCAACGGCCATCGGCTTTCGCGGCCTCCACTTGCCCCAGGTCACGTAGTCTGCGGCTTCAACGCCATGATCATCCAGGACGTGCCGAATTTGTCTCGAAGCTGCCCGAACCGGATCGCAAAGAACGTTTCCTCCATGGGCATGAAGATCTCGCCGCCATCGGTGAGCAGCGCCCAGATGCGCTCGGCTTCAGCGGCGCTGTCAACCGTCAGTGACAGGTACACGCTGCGCATGGGCTGAAAGCGCTCAGGCGGAACGTCAGATGCCATGAGCTCGGTCTCGCCGATGTTCATGATGGCGTACTGGATGGACTGCTCCCAGCCAGGCCACCTGACAGGCTGATCGGGCTGCTCGGTGCGCCGCATCAGCATCGTGATCTCTCCACCGAGATGCTGTTCGTAGAAGCGAAGGGCCTGTTCGCAGTTGCCGCCGAAGTTCAGGAAGGTGTTGAGTTTCATGTGATCACTTTCACCTTGAATGCAGGCCTCGCTTATGGAGGCTTCGCCCTATCCCAGGGGACCTCTATGAATGCGCGGGTCTGCTCCTTCTCTCATATAATCTCGGCCTCCCTGATGACAGGCCAGACCGTATCCCACTACGAGATTCTCGAACGCCTGGGCTCCGGCGGCATGGGAGTCGTGTACCGCGCGAGGGATCTTCGCTCAGGCGGCTTGTGGCGATCAAGATCCTCCCGGCCGGGCTGACACTGGACGAAGACGCCAAGGATCGGTTCATGCCGGAGGCCCGTACGGCGTCGAGCCTCGACCACCCGAATATCTGCACCATCTACGACATCGACGACACGGGAGACGGCGGGCTGTTCATGGCGATGGCGCTCTACGACGGCATTACGCTCAAACAGCGGCTCGTGCGCGGGCCGCTGCCGATCGACGAAGTGCTCGACATCGGCTTGCGCGCAACCCGAAGATCGTTGTCCTGCCATTCGCGAGCACTGGTGGCGATCCGGAGAACGAATTCTTTTCCGATGGCATTACCGAAGAGATCATCAGCGCCCTCACCCGTGTGCCTTCTCTTGATGTCGTGGCGCAGACCTCGGCGTTTGCCTTCAAGGGCAAGAGCTTGGACGTGCGTACCATCGGCAGTCAGCTCGGTGTGACGGCCGAACTCGAGGGCAGCGTGCGCAGGCTCGGCAACCGGCTCAGGATTGCCGCTCAGCTGGTCAACGTTGCCGACGGCTTTCATCTGTGGTCGGACCGCTACGATCGTGAGATCCAGGACGTCTTTGCCATTCAGGACGAGATCTCGCAGACGATTGCCAAGACGCTGACCGCGCGACTCGTACCACGGCCGGAGTGGTCGCCACCGAGCGGGACGTGGAAGCCTACACGCTGTATCTCAAGGGACGCTATCACTGGAACCGCCGGACGAACGACAGCATGGCTGTCCCGCCGGGGATCCCGCTATGTCGCAGCCCTTGGCTGCCTGTATGCCCAAATCGGCGACGAAACACGGGCGCGTGCGAGCCTGGCCGAACTCGACGTCCAGGCATCGGAGCGCTACGTGTCGCCCGCGGATCGAGCCGTTGTGTTGGTGGCTCTTGGAGAGTTCGATCAAGCCTTCGAGAATCTGGAGCGGGCCTACGATGAGCGATCCGGTGCGCTCGTCTTTCTTCGCCTCGATCCGGAGTTCGCCCGCGTGGCGAGCGATCCGCGGTTTACCAACCTGATAAGCAGAATGAAGTTTCCCGACCTCGGGTGATCCAGCCCGCCCCGGGGTGAACAGCGCCGAGACGTGGCGAGTGCGAGCTCCACAACTCTGGAATCGTCCTCGAACCGATGTATCCGTCCTGACTATTTTGACTATTGTGTCCATATTAGACAAAATGCCCATATGAAGCGACAAGTCGCTACGTTCCGAAACAGCCGCGGTGAGACCCGCGAGCCGGCGTCAGTGACGGCGAGCGAGGCCAAGAGCCAGTTTGGGCGGGTGTTGGAGATGGCCATTCAGGGCGGCGCCGTCGTGATCACCAAGCACGACGCACCCAAGGCGGTGCTGATATCCGTCGAGAACTTCAACGCCCTGTCGGGCGCTGCCGGGTCGAGGCTTGATACGCTCAACCGCGAATTCGACGCGCTTCTGGCGCGGATGCAAACCCCAAAAGCGCGGCGGGGGATGAAGACCGCGTTCGCCGCATCCGGAAAACAGTTGGGGCAAGCGGCCGTCGCTGCGGCGCGCCGGCGTGGCTAGCCCGACGCGTCGTTCCTGCATCTACGTGCTCGCCGGAACCAATGGCGCGGGCAAGAGCAGCGTAGCGGGTGCGATGTTTCGGCAGTCCGGCGGCGACTACTTCAACCCTGACGAAGCGACCGCCAGAATCCTGGCCGTCAACCCTGGCATGGCGATCGCAGAAGCCAACAGCGCCGCCTGGCATGAGGGGAAACGGTTGCTGGAACGGGCAATCGCCGAACGCCTGGACTTCGCGTTCGAAACGACGCTTGGAGGGCGCACCATCAGCGCGCTGCTGCAGAAGGCGTTAGCGGCGGGAATCGACGTGCGTATCTGGTTCGTCGGATTGACGAGTCCCGAATTGCACATCGCGCGGGTTCGGGCACGCGCGGCTCGCGGCGGACACGATATCCCCGACGCGAAGATTCATGAGCGCTATGACCGCAGTCGAATCCATCTGATCGAGCTGATGCCGCGGCTTATGGAGCTTCGGGTCTTCGACAACAGCTTCGAAGCGGACCCGTATGCGGGGCTCGCTCCGCGGCCGACCGTCATCCTTCACCTCGCGAAAGGGAAGATCGTCGAGATGGTCGACCTGGCCGCAACGCCTCAGTGGGCGAAGGCGTTGGTGGCCGCGGCGGTCAAAATCTCGAAGTGAGCGGCGAAGCCGATGGACCTTGTGCCCTGATGGTGGACGACCTGGTGAAGCCGCTACTGTCGACTCGCAGAGATCACTCGATATGTCGATCCTGGTCGCCACCGACCGCGAGGTAGTCGTCGTTGACGTTGCGCGAGGCGCCCTTGCGCCTGCGGTCGGTATCGGTGACCGCCCGACATGCCTGGCAGCGGACCCGCTGGTTCAAGGGCGAGCGTGGTGTGGCACCCACTGGGGCGGCGTGTTCCGGAGCGATGACGGCGGAGGCTCCTGGCGTCCGGTCGGCCTTGCGGGCCGGCTGATCATGGCGGTCACCGCAAGTCCAGTGGAGCGGGATGTGTCGTCCTCGGAATAATCCTTTCCGCCGAGACCGGATACGCATCACGTTCGCTGGATCGCGTGTCACCCCATCGAGCCGAAGCGACTCTGGGTCGCGATCGAGGCCGGTGCGCTCGTGTCGACGATCGATGGCGGCCGCACATGGCGCGATCGCGTTGCTGGCGGACCGTGGGACACCCACGAGCTCGCCATTCACGCCACGGCTCCCAACACGCTGCGCGTCTCCGCTGGCGACGGTCGGCTATTTGCGCAGCGTGGCGATCGATCCGGAACAACCGGAGGTCGTCGTGATCTCCGCCTCTTCCGGACCGCATTCCGCGTATGTCGCTGGCCGCTCGGATGGTCGGCTCTATCGCCGTCTCACTCACGAGCGCTGGGAGAGCGTGCGCGACGGCTGGCCAGAGCCACCGAGCACCATCGCCCCGCTGCTTTGCGCGGGTGCGAGAGCCGGAGAGCTGTGGGCCGCGGATGAGCGCGGTGTGCACGGTTCGGAGGACGGTGGGAAGAGTTGGCGCCGCGTGGTCAGCTATGCGAGGTCGCCGCAGCATCTGCGCGGCCTCGCGCTGGTGCGGTGAGAGAGAGACCTTTAGTGGCCGGACCTCCGGTTCAGTTCCTCGATCTGGCGAGAGTGAGTGGAGAGAATCCTGGCGTGGTCCTTGAGCGTCGTTGAAACGTTCTCCTCGAGTGCCTGGATCCTGCGATTGATGCTGTCGAGGGCTCCGCCGAAGGCCTCGCCAAGCAACCGCACTTGGGCTCGCACTTCTTCAACTGAGACCTGGTGATGCTCTGACAGCCGTTTGTCCGCCGCGAGGAAACGTAATGCCAGCTGCTCGTCTATGTGCCCGGAGAGCCGCTTTTCGCTGTCGCGGAGTTCGATCTTGATGACTTCGGTCAAGTCTTGCTTGAATTGATCGAGTTGCGCCTGCATCTCCGGAGCCCAGTCCGTCGCCATCCTAGCATCGTCCTCGGCCCCTTCCTGTTGCGAAACGAGTGCCGAGTTGGAATTGCGAAAACGACGTAGAAACGCGCCGGATGCTCGATGATGGCCTCAGATTTCTCGTATGACCGATGCTATCGACTGATCAGATTCTGCGCACGCAAATAGGTCGAACGCCGTTCGAGGCGACGATGGTAGCGTCGTCAACGACGAGGGGTCGACCATGGCGCGAACCCGGCGGACGTCGTTGCGTCAATTGAAGTACCACTGGCGGCACTGCGGCAACGGGTATCGTCGATCGAAAAGGCCCTGAAGTCGAAATATTTAAGGGCGAAGCTGCGAGACGCTCGAGTCGAGACACGCCGGCAAGCTGCCGCGACTGAGGCGCGGCGGCTTGCGCTCAAGGAGTACTACGAGCAGGAGCGCCGTGAGAACTTTCTGAAGTGTCCGGAACTACCAACTGGACTCCGCCGCCTCGAGTGCGGTGAAGTACTGCGGTGCGAAATCGCGAGCCGCGCCTGACCGTTCGTGCCCTCCGCCCGCTGATGTCGGGTCTCACGACGTTGGGCTACGATCCGCTCGCCTTTCTCCACACCCAGGGCATCGATAGCAAGACACTGCTCGATCCCGACGCGACCGTGCCGATGAGCGCATGTGTCGGCCTTCTCGCCGATGGCGTGCGCGCAACTGGCGATGACAATGTCGGTCTGCACATTGCGGAACAGGCCGAGCTCGGCTCGTTCGACGTCCACTTCTATGCGATGGTCTCGAGCCCGACGCTTGGCGCCGCCTTCGAGCGTGTCTGTCGCTACCAGCGTTTGATCCACGAGAGCTCGCAGGTCCGGCTCGAGAAATCAAAGGATCGCGCCGTTCTGTCGCATCGCCTGGCGGGTGGTGTGGCGGCGCCCCGCCAGACGGCCGAATTGATTCTTGCATCGTGGGTGCGAGCCGGCCGCGTTGCCACTCGCACCCTGTGGAGTCCCGCCGAGGTGCGATTCGCACATCATGCTCCCCGCGATTCGCGCGAGCACGAGCGCTACTTCGGTGCTCCAGTGCGATTTGCGGCCGGCGAGAATGCGCTGGTCCTCCCGGCGGCGCTTCTCGATCTGCCATGTGGTCGCACTGATCCCTCGCTGCTTTCGATTCTCGATCGGTATGCGGAGGATCGCCTCCTTGTGCCACGGGCGGCGACGTTCGCGGATCGTGCCCGCGCGGCGTTATCCGAGGAACTGCAGGCGGGGGGCGTGAGGGCTCAAGGCCTGGCCGAGCGCCTCAAGGTGAGCCTTCGGACGCTCCATCGCTCTCTCGCCGCTGAGGGAACGTCGTTCAGGCGGCTTCTCGATCAGTTGCGCCTCGACATCGCCGAGCGCCATCTCCTCGACGATCGCATGTCGGTTGCCGAAGTCGCGTTTCTGGTCGGCTTCTCGGAGCTGAGCGCGTTCCACCGTGCGTTCAAGCGGTGGACGGGACGGACGCCGGTGACCTTCCGCGCCGAGCGCAGACGTCCGCACAGCCATTCCCATCACCCATAACGTCTCCACCTCCGTCTGATTGGCCACGGCCGCAAATTTGGCGCGCCGGGTCAATGGTATTGGCCGTCCGAGTCAAAGCGTGGGGCCCGCGCGTTCGTCAATTACAGACAGAAGTCGCCATCGACTAGAAAACTTGACTCCTCGTAATTCATGCACTTGAGTCAAGTTTTCTTGCCCCGCCGTCCCTCGACGTTGCTCGGGACGTCCTGAGCGTTGGTCGAAGGGCGGAGGCGGGGCAAAGCCAATACTGCGCTAGCGAGGCGGAGCTATACGACACATGCTTGGGGGTCTAAGGCGGAGCCTCGCTAGGAATAGCTGAGGAGCACAGCCTTGCGAATGACGGGCATTGAAAAACGTTTCGTCAATGACATCGGGCACAGCCGCAGTGTGGCTGAGGCAGCGGTGCGGCGTCTCCGCCACGTGCCGGTCCAACGCAGCTGGTCGTACCTGGACGTCGGCTGCGGCAACGGCGCCGCCGCGCTGCTCGTCGCCGATACCTTCGGCGTGCGTGTGGTGGGCGTCGACGTCGATCCACAGCAGATCGAGCTGGGGCGCCTCGCGGCCGGCGATCGAACCGACGTCCTCTTCATCACCGCGGATGCGACGTGCCTGCCCTTCGACGAGGGACGCTTCGACATCGTCGCCACCAACAAGACCACGCACCATGTGCCCCGATGGTCGTCGGCGCTCGCTGAGATGCGGCGGGTGCTCAAACCGCACGGTTATCTGGTGTATGCAGACCTGAAAGCACCCCCCTGGCTGGCGTGGGTCCTGAGGCCGCTCGCCGATCGCGTCGGTGTCTTCACTGCCGCGGATCTCGACCGTTGCTTCGCGTCGCTGCAACCGCTTCATCGAGACACGGGATGGCTGCATTACCAAGCGATCTTGCAGAAGTCGTGACTCTGCAGAGAGAAACGACGGGCGACGACGGGCTTCGGCGCGCCTCCGTTGTCCGACTCTCGGTGCTGGCGGTGGTGATCGCCGGCACAGTAGCGGCTGGCTCTCTCTTGAATGCGTGGATGGATCCGCTCGCCGAGCTACGGAGATGGGTGAGTCAGGCAGGCAGCGCCGGGCCGCCCCTGTTCGTCGTCTTGTTCCTCGCGCTGAACACAGTGGGGTTACCGTTGCCGGTGCTCGGAGCGGCGGCTGGAGTTGCGTTTGGTCCCGTCTCCGGGGCGACGATTTCACTTGTCGCCATGACTATCACCGCGTGCGCACAGTTTCTGCTTGCGCGATACGTCGTCGGTGAGCGCGTTCGGCAGCGGCTCGGCCACTCGCTGGTGCGGGTGAATCAACTGCTCGAGCGGCGCGGCGTGATCGCCGTCGCGGGTGCGCGACTCCTGCCGACGCCGTTCAGCGAATTCAACATGCTGGCGGGGATCACGTTGTTGAAGCTGGGGGACTTCACGATCGGTACGGTCATCGGCTGCGCCCCGAAGGCACTGGCATGGTCGGGAATCGGTGCGCTGCTCTTCTAGGCGCGCGGCAAGACGATTACCGACATTTCCGAGGTTCTGCGGCCACCCCGACAGACTGACGAATCCCGGCGGCGCGTCGCGCAGCACCGTTGCCCCGCGATACGCGAGCCCGGCCGCGAGCTGACAAAGCGCGTCGATCGGCGGATCTCAGTCGACGATCGACAAGTCGAGCTCGCTGAGCCGCGCCGGATTGCCGATGATTTCGATCTCGGCGATCTTCCCGTTCGCGATCGTCAAGCGAAGCGCTCTCAACAGTCGTCCCTTCGGCGCAAACACGGCGCCGAAAGCCCCATTCACACGCGCGAGCTGAACGTGCTGTGCCAGGTGGGGAAGCGGCCGACCCGAGCAGAAGCCCCAATGATGACGAGCGTGCAGGCGCGGTCCCCTCTCGGGGACCACGACCGCGTGGTTCAGGCGATCGCGACGTCCTACGTGCCAATCGCCTGCATGCGCTTCTGCATCTCCTCGGGCGACACGTCTTCCTTATGCGTGGCGATGGCCCACTTGTGGCCAAACGGATCGACGAGATTGCCCATCCGATCGCCCCAGAACTGGTCGGCCGGCGCCATTTCGGAGGTGGCACCCAGCGACACGGCGCGCTTGAACACCGCATCCACATCGTCGCTGTAGAACATGATCGACGTGGCGGTGCCGCCAATCGACTGTGGCGACAGCTGGCCGCGCTCCGAGTTTTCGTCGGACAACATCAGCATCGAGTTGCCGATCTTCACTTCGGCATGCATGACCTGCCCGTTGGGCCCCGGCATGCGCACGATCTCCTGCGCGCCGAAGGCTTTCGCGTAGAACTCGATCGCCTTGGCTGCGCCTTTGCACACCAGATACGGCGTCAGCGAGTAGTACCCGTCCGGAATGGCTCTTACGCTCATCACGACACTCCTTCTGAATGTTTCAACTTCGGCATCTGCTTTCTGTACCACGTCGTCGTGACGGCGCGCTTACGGGAAATCCACTATGTGGTGACGAATGGATGGGCCAAACGACCAAGTCGAAGCCCGGCCCGCGTGGAGCCAGAAAGTCGGGTCCGGTGTTGCTATTCCTCGCGCAGCGCTTCCGTTGGCTGTATGCGAAGCCCCTGGCGTGCCGGTCCAATCGCCGCCAGCAGGCCAGCGGTAGCCATCACGAGCGCGACAAGCGGCAGGATCACGGTCCCGCGGCCTTGCAACATCTCTCCTTCGAGTAGTTGTTCGAAACCAATCGCGCCGAGCATGCCCAGCGCCGCACCGGTCCCCAGCTGTCCAAGGGCGCGCGAAAAGATGCCGAGCAACAACCGATGGCGATCGGCGCCGAGGGCGGCGCGAATACCAATCTCGCGCCGGCGCCTCGCGACCGTGAAGGACATGAGTGAATAAATGCCAGCCGTCGACAGCATGATGACGCTGAGCATCACC
>JBOGIV010000267.1:0-24677 GCA_050747925.1 Vicinamibacterales bacterium | reverse complement strand
ACCGTGACCGACACACAGGGTCGGAAGGGGACGACAACCGCGACAGTAAAGGTCGGGGTCGTGGAGGCAACCAAGGCAAGGCCGTAGAGCATTAAACTGTCTGCGTGGGGATTGATAACCCGCGCATCCAAGAACTGCGACGCCGGATCCAGGCGGATCCGGCGTCGATTGCGTTTGCCCAGCTGGCCGAGGAATACCGTCGCGCCGGCGAATTCGACGAGGCCGCCAAGGTCTGTCGCAACGGTCTCGCTCGATATCCCGGCTACCATTCCGCGCGCGTGACGCTGGGTCGCGCCCTCTTATCGATGGACCAACTCGACGAGGCGAGAACCGAGTTCGAGATCGTTCTCCAGGGTGCGCCGGACAACCTGGCCGCGGCTCGCGGCATGGACGAGATCAGAGTGCTGAGAGGCGAAGCCCCGCTGTTGCCAGACCCCCTTTCGTTGCCGGTTGTCAGGCCCCAGGCAGGCGAGACGCTGTTCGACCTGGATGCTCTCCTCGAGCAGCTGGATGAACGATCGCAGACGGCGCCCGATCCTCCGCCCGCCCAGCCAGAAGAGCCACGCCAACCCGAGGAAGCCGTCGAAGCGGTCATGTCTTCGATATTGCCCGCTCCTGGCGATGACCCTGCGCCTGTCCAGCCTATCGATGACGACTCGCTCCGAGCGCTCGAGATGAGCTTGGCCGCGTTTGAAAGCGCCCGCGACGCCCCCGACACCGATCCCCGAAAGGAAAAAGTTCTCTCTGAGCTCGAGAGCTGGCTCGGCGCGATCGTGGCGGATCGCCAGCGTCGCAGCGGGACGTGATGCGCATCGCTCCGCCAGAGTTTCACGCGGCCAGAGTGGAGCGACTTCGTGATCGGCTACGCGCCGAGTCCTTGGACAGCTTGATCGTTACGGCCAAGCCGAACATCGCCTATCTCACGGGGTTTTTTGGTTTGGCTGGCCTGCTGGTTGTGACGCCGGAAGGTTTACGACTGGTCGTCGATGGCCGCTACGCCGAGGCGGCCCGACTCCGAGAGCGTGAGTTGGACGCCATTAATATAGTGATCCTTCCTCAAGGGACGACTTACGAGGAATCCCTAGTAGATGAGATCGACAGGGTCGGCGGCGGCCGGGTGGGGTTTGAGTCGGCTCATGTCACTGTTGCAGCCCACCTGGATCTGGCCCGCCGCCTCCGGGAAATGGGCCTCCAGCCCGAACTCGTCCCAACTGACAGTTTTGTTGAACAGCTCCGCGCTCGCAAGGACGCCTGGGAGCTCGCGACCCTCCGCGATGCCGGCTCGAGGCTGTCAGAAGTCGCTAAGTGTATAATTCAAAAGCCCTTATCTGGACTCGTCGAGAACGACTTCGCCGCGCTGATCGACCAGCAGCTGCGCCAGGTTGGGTTTGCCAAGCCGGCTTTTGATACCATCGTCGCCTCCGGGCCGAACTCGGCGATGCCCCATTACCGCGCTGGAGACCGGCGGATGGGGCTTGGTGACTTGGTTGTGCTGGATTTTGGCGGCGTGCTCAACGGCTACTGTGTCGACATGACCCGAACGGTGGCAATCGGCGCGGCTGACCCGCGGCAGCGTCGCGTGTTGGAGCAGGTTAGCGAGGCCCAGACGGCGGCGTTCAAGGCGATCGCGCCAGGTGAGGCGCCTGAAACGATTGACGAGCGTGCCCGCGAGGTTCTCGTACGGCGGGGCCTGGGAGAGGCGTTCTCCCACGGCGCTGGGCATGGGCTGGGTTTAGAGATTCACGAACGCCCTCGGGTCGGACCGCGGCGCGTCGGTCAGCCGCAGGAGACGCTCGAGGCAGGCATGGTGTTCACGTTGGAACCGGGCGCCTACTTCCCAGGTTGGGGCGGCGTTCGGATTGAAGACGATGTGCTGGTGACGACAACTGGGGCGGAGTGGCTGACCCATGAATCGCGCACGGCTTGAGCAAGCCCCCGATGACCCTTGACGAGATCAAGCAACTGATCGAGTTCATCCGCAGCCAGGAGCTGAGCGAATTCGAATGGGAACAGGACGGCGCGCGGATCAGCATCAAGATCGGACCTGGCCATCACGCGGTGCCGGCGCTACACACACACGCAGCGATGCCCGTGTTCTCGGCGCCAGTCGCATCGCCGACACTGCCAGCGTCCCCGGACGGCGTTCCCTTGCCGGTGCCCGAAGAAGGCGCTGAACTCGCGATCGTAAAGTCTCCGATCGTCGGGACGTTCTATCGCGCGGCGGAATCCGGCGCCAAGGACTTCGTATCGGTCGGCGACACGGTGCGGAAGGGCCAGGTGCTCTGCATCATTGAAGCCATGAAGCTGATGAACGAGATCGACTCCGAGTACGACGGGGAGGTCGTGAGCGTGTACGTCGAGAACGGTCAGCCGGTGCAGTACGGCGAACGCTTGTTTGCGATTCGCCCGGCTTCGTAACGAGGCGCGGTTCACATCGCTATGTTCAAGAAGATTCTTGTCGCGAACCGCGGAGAGA
This sequence comes from Vicinamibacterales bacterium, assembly GCA_050747925.1. Lineage (GTDB taxonomy): Bacteria > Acidobacteriota > Vicinamibacteria > Vicinamibacterales > UBA2999 > 12-FULL-67-14b. Next base: position 22,201 of record JBOGIV010000267.1, on the reverse strand, counting down.
TCGCGCTGCGAGTGATCTTCGCGTGCCGCGAGCTCGGGATCAAAACCGTTGCGGTGTACTCGGAAGCCGACGAGAACTCGCTCCACGTGCGGTTTGCCGACGAAGACATTTGCATCGGTCCGGCCCGCAGCACAGACAGCTATCTGAACGTTCCCGCGATTATCAGCGCCGCCGAAATCACGGGCGCTGACGCCTTGCATCCCGGATACGGATTTCTCTCAGAGAGCGCGTACCTCGCGGAGGTTTGCGAAGCCTGTCACATCCGATTCATCGGCCCGGATCCAGGCGTGATTCGGTTGCTCGGCGACAAACCCAAGGCGCGCCGCGCGATGAAGAAGGCCGGCGTGCCGATGCTGCCAGGGAGCGACGGTTCGGTCGACAGCGAGGAAAAGACTGTCAAAATCGCGCGCGATATCGGGTATCCCGTGATCATCAAGGCGGCTGCCGGCGGTGGCGGCCGGGGCATGCGAATCGTCAACAGCGCGGCGGACTTACCGCACGCGTTCAAGACCGCTCAGCGAGAGGCCGAAGCGGCGTTTGGCCTCGGCGACGTCTATATCGAGAAATATCTCGAGGTCCCAAGGCACATCGAGTTCCAGGTGATCGGCGATCACCATGGCAACCTCGTGCACCTTGGCGAGCGCGAGTGTTCGATTCAGCGTCGACATCAAAAGTTGCTCGAGGAGTCGCCGTCGGTGGCGGTGTCCGACAAGGTGCGCCGCAAGATGGGGGCGCTCGTGGTCGATGCCGCACGCGCCGTTCAGTACACCAACGCCGGCACGTTCGAGTTCCTGATGGACGCGAAGGGCAACTTCTATTTCATGGAAGTGAACACGCGCATCCAGGTCGAGCATCCGGTCACCGAAATGGTGACGGGCATCGACATCGTCAAGGAGCAGATCCGCGTGGCGGCTGGCGCGCGCCTCGGATTTCGGCAGAGCGAAGTCACCTTTACGGGCCACTCGCTCGAGTGCCGGATCAACGCCGAGGATCCGGAGACGTTCGTGCCGTCACCGGGCGTCATCCATGCGTTCAGCATCCCAGGTGGCCCAGGCGTCCGGGTTGATACGGCCGCGCACACCGAATGTCCGATCTCGCCGTACTACGATTCGATGGTCGCGAAGGTCATCGTGCACGGGCGCGATCGCCAGGAAGCGATCGCGCGCATGAAGCGCACGCTCGAGATGTCGGTGGTCGAGGGCATTCGCACGACCATCCCACTGCACCTGAGAATTCTCAACGATCCCGACTTCGTCGCCGGCCGTCTCGACACGCACTTCATGGAGCGGTTTGCCGCCAAGCCCAAGCCCTCCGCGCTCGCTGAATCTGCCTAGAAAACGTGACCCAAAGGAATTCCGTTGGGAGGCTTTACGCGATCGTCGACATCGACGCCTGCGAGCGCGTTCGGCGCACGCCAATGGAGGTGACCCGCGCCTTTCTCGCTGCTGGTGTCGGCTGGCTGCAGCTGCGCGCCAAACGGTGGGAGAGTGGCGTATTCCTCGACTTGGCCCAGGAGATGACGGCTGAAGCGCGGCGAGCTCGGGCAAAGCTGATCGTCAACGATCGCGCCGATATCGCGGCGATCGCTGATGCCGACGGCGTGCACATCGGACAGAATGACTTGCCGCCCGTGGCTGTGAGGCATCTCGTTGGAGCGTCTTCCATAGTGGGTCTCTCCACACACAGCGACTCGCAGTTGGTCGTGGCCGTCGACCAGCCTATTTCGTATCTCGCCATCGGGCCGATCTTCGGAACGGGAACCAAGGACACTGGATACGAGGCGATTGGACTGGATGCGGTTCGTCGCGCGGCCGGGATCGCGAAGCGGGCGTCGCTGCCGCTGGTCGCCATCGGTGGAATCACACTCGAGCACGCGCCTGCCGTCATCGAGAGCGGCGCCGACAGCGTGGCGGTCATCAGCGATCTCTTGGTCGGGGACCCCGAATCTCGCGCGCGGGCCTTCGTGAGGGCTTTGCAGTAATCCACTCGTATTCCCCATATAATCTCCGGGTTTGCCAGCCCGTCCGCCTTCGCCCTTTGGGCTTCGGCGAGACGAGCCCGCGCCCGTTGTGGGGCGGGTCGAACCCCTCGTTGGAGGCGGAATGGATTCGAATCTCTTCAAGACGAAGTCGATCGAACAGCTCGTCGGCGACGTCGAACAAGGCGGAAAGGCGCTCAGGAGAAGTCTGTCGGCCTGGGACCTCACGTTGCTCGGCATCGGCGCCATCATCGGCACGGGAATCTTCGTGCTCACCGGTACCGCTGCCGCGAACCAGGCAGGTCCGGCCATCACGATGTCCTACTTCGCGGCGGGACTCGCGTGCGCATTTGCCGCGCTCTGCTACGCCGAGTTCGCATCGATGATTCCAATCGCGGGCAGCGCCTACACCTATGCGTATGCCACGCTTGGCGAGATCGTGGCGTGGATGATCGGCTGGGACTTGATTCTCGAGTACGCCGTCGGATCGATGACAGTGGCGATCGGCTGGAGCGGCTACATGCAGCGCTTGCTGGCCGGTTTCGGTATCGAGCTGCCGGTCGCGCTCGGAGCGGCGCCGCCGGCCGGTATCATCAATCTGCCGGCCGTCATCATCGTGCTGTTGATCATGATCCTGCTGGTCATCGGGATTCGTGAGTCGGCACGCTTCAACGCGGCGATGGTGGCTACCAAGCTGGCCGCGGTGTTGTTCTTCCTGGCCGCTGGCGTCAGTTACGTCACACCAGAAAACTGGACGCCGTTTTCGCCGTATGGCGTGCCAGGCGTCATGGCCGCCGCCGCGGTCGTCTTCTTTGCCTACATCGGGTTCGACGCCGTCTCAACGACGGCGGAGGAAGCGAAGAACCCGCAGCGGGACTTGCCGATCGGCATCATCGCGTCGTTGGTTATCTGCACCGTACTGTACCTCGCGGTTGGACTGGTGCTGAGCGGCATTGTTCCGGTCGTTCAGTACCGATCGGCCGCTGAGGCCCTGCCGGGAGTGCCGATGGTGGACGCGGCTGAATCGGTGAGGTTCCTCAACGCGCCGATCGCCTACGCCCTGGCGCTGATCGGCCAGGACTGGGCCGCCGGTCTGGTGTCGGCGGGCGCCGTCGCCGGCATCACGTCCGTGCTGCTCGTCATGTTGATGAGCCAGCCGCGCATCTTCTTCTCGATGAGCCGCGACCGCCTGCTTCCTCAAGGCGTGAGCAAGGTCCATCCGCGATTCAAGACGCCCTACATCACCACCATCATCACTTGCGTCATCGTGGCGCTTGTCGCTGGCGTGACGCAGATCCAGACCGTCGGGGAGATGACGAGCATCGGCACGTTGTTCGCGTTCGTCGTCGTCTGCGCGGCGGTTCTAGTGCTCCGCTCGAAGCGACCTGACGTCAAGCGCCCGTTCCAAGTGCCGTTCGGGCCCGTGTTCCCAGTGTTGGGAATCCTGTCGTGCTCGTACCTGATGCTCAGCCTTCCGATCATTACGTGGGTCCGCTTCCTGATATGGCTCGACATCGGGATGGTGATCTACTGGTTCTACGGACGCGTTCATAGCCCGCTGGTCGATCCGAGGGAATCCTCGGCCCGATCACCGCTGCAAGGCTTTGCGAACTTCGTGACGACGGCAGGGCTGCTGCTGATCTTCAACTTCGCGTGCATCACGCTGTTGGGGTACATGACGGAGTTTGGGATCACGAACGAGACCACCGCGAAGTGGGCCGAGATCGGTGTCACCGCGGATCAGGCGGACACGTTTGGTCTCAGATGGCTGGCCGTGTCGATCGCGGTCTGGGCGCTTGGCTTCGGGTTGACGAAAGCCTCGGGCGAAAAGTAAGAGGTGGCGGGCACGGATCTCAGCGGTCGCTTGACGTGGGGCCGCGGCCCGCGCCTTGCCCTGGCGTTAGTAGCTGGGATTACCGCGATCGGGACCCTCGGCTACATGGTGATCGAAGGGTGGAGCGTCTGGGACGCGTTCTACATGACGATCATCTCGGTGACAACGGTTGGCTACGGTTACCCGCGCCCGTTGTCACGGGCCGGGGAGATCTGGACGACGCTGGTTCTGCTCGCCGGCGTGTCCGCGCTGTTCTACACGGCCTCGCTGGTCATGGCCCTCATGGTCGAGGGCGGGCTGTATCGGCGGATAGAGGCGCGGCGGTTCACTCGAATGCTCGACACCCTCACCGACCACTACATCATCTGCGGCTATGGGCGAATTGGCAGCATTATCGCCGATGAGTTTCGGAAGCAAAGGATCCCGTACGTCGTCGTAGATCGCGACCCCGAGCGCGTGCACCAGGTGATGGAGCTTGGGGGCATGGCCGTGCAGGCCGATGCCAGCCGCGAGGATGTCCTCTTGAAAGTGGGAGTCGAGCGCGCACGCGGCCTCATCGCGGCGGTGGGCACCGACGCCGAAAACGTCTATACCGTGCTCACGGCGCGCGTGTTGCGAACCGACTTGTTCATCATCGCGAGAGTGGAGATGCCCGACGCCGAAGCGAAGCTTCGGCGCGCCGGTGCGAATCGGGTGATCTCGCCCTATCAGCTTGGCGGCATTCAGATGGCACAAACCGCGCTGCGACCGGCGGTCGTGGATTTCATGCGCCTGGCGACGAGCTCGTCGTCTATCGATCTGGCCGCCGAACAGGTGGCCATCAGCGCCCGATCGCGCCTCGTCGGTCAAAGCATCAAGGACGCCGACCTGCGAAAAGCCTTCGGGGTCGTGGTCGTCGCGATCCAGCCCTCGTCCGGTGAAATGGAGTTCAATCCCGCTCCCGAGCGTGTGATGGCGGTTGGCGACCAGCTCGTCGTGCTTGGCCATCCCGATCAGTTGAAGACGCTCGATCGATTTGCCAAGGGGAAAGATGGCGCGGAAGCTTGACGGGGCCGCGCTCGCCGCGGTTCTTCGGCAGGAGGCTGCGCCGAGAGTCTCGGCGTTCACAAGTCGATACGGCCGTCGGCCGAGCCTGGCCGTCGTGCTCGCCGGGGACAACCCCGCCTCCGAGATCTACGTTCGACGCAAGCTCAAGACCGTCGGGGAAGCTGGCTGCCGCGCCGAACTGTTTCGGCTCGACGCATCATCGACGATCGAACAGGCCCTGGCGCTGATTGAACGGCTCAATGTCGATGAGGCGCTCGACGCAATTCTCGTGCAATCCCCGCTGCCAACGGGGATGGGCCGACACGCCGAGCTGCGTGTGTTCGATGCGATTCGGCCAGACAAGGATGTGGACGGCTTCCATCCGGAGAATGTTGGGTTGCTCGTTCAAAAGCGGCCACGTCTGGTGGCATGCACTCCGATGGGTTGCATCGAGCTGCTCGAGCGGGAACGGATTCCGCTTCGCGGACAGCATGCCGTCGTGATCGGCCGCAGCGACATCGTCGGCAAGCCGATGGCGCTGCTGTTGCTGCATCGCGATGCGACGGTGACGATCTGCCACTCGCACACACCTGATCTGCCGCGCGTCGCGCGCACCGCCGACGTGCTCGTCGCGGCCATCGGGCGGCCCGGGTTCGTGACCAAAGAGTTCGTCAAGCCGGGAGCGACGGTGATCGACGTCGGGATCAACAAAGTGGACGATGCCGCGGAGGTCGAGCGGCTGTTTGGCCTCGACAGTCCTCGGCGACAGAAGTTTGAGGAGAAGGGAAGCATCACCGTCGGCGATGTCCATCCCGAGGTCGACTACGTCGCTGGTGCGCTCACGCCCGTGCCCGGTGGAGTGGGGCCGCTGACCGTCGCGATGGTTTTGCGCAATACCCTCACGGCGGCGGAACGGCGGATGAGCGGCGGCCGTTGAGGATTAGGCGACCCCTGACGGTCGCCTCCACATGCAGAAACAACCGCATCGCGTCGCGCTGACTGGCGGTATCGCCACCGGGAAGAGCTACATTGCCAAGCGACTTCGTGAGGCAGGCGTCGAGGTCATGGACGCGGATTTGCTCGCGCACGACGTCGTCAGGCCGGGAAGCGAGGCATTGGAGCTGGTTCGCCGCCGGTTTGGCGACGGTATGATCACCGCCGGGGGAGAGATGGACCGCCGTCGGGTGGCCGCGTTGGTTTTTGCAGACGCTGGGGCACGACGGGACCTGGAAGCAATCATCCACCCCGTCGTTCGTCAGGGCATTGAACAATTCTTTCGAACGCTTCCGATACGTACACCGTTCGCGGTCGCGGACATTCCGCTTCTCTTCGAAACTGGTCGCGCTGGTGACTTTGAAGTGGTCGTAGTCGCGGCGTGCGCTCGCGAGATCCAGATGGCGCGGGTACTGGCGCGAGAAGGCGTGACGCGGGAGGACGCTGAGCGCCGGCTTCAGGCACAGTGGCCGATTGAGGACAAGGTGGCCAGGGCCGACTACGTGATTCGCACCGACGGAACATACGAGGAGACGGACAGAGCCGTCGAGGCGCTAATCGGGTCGTTGGGTCGCCGCTTTCCTACTGAGAGCGAAGCTCGCTCGAGTTGAGCCATCACATCTCGGCGCTCGCCTCCTTGGCCGGAGCGATGCGCTCTTCGACGAACGAATTCCACTCGTGGCAATGCGGGCATCGCCAGAGGAGCTCGGTGCTGCGATAGTGGCACTTCACGCACATGTGAGGATCGAGGAAGAAGACCGAGAGTCGCGCCGACTCGATATAGCGCTGCATCAGGCTGCGATTGAGGTCGAGCGCGAGCAGCACGCTCCAAATCGCCTGATGCACGGTCAGGCCGTGCGGGTTCTGCTCCAAAGCCGCGAGCAGGTATTCGAGCGCCTCGGTCGGCTTGCCGTGCTTGGCCAGATGACGACCCACAGCGAGCCGGCCTCGCCAGTCGCGCTGATTGGAGGCGACCAGCCGGAGGCACCGGTCGACAAATCGCTGAGGGGTGCCTTGCGCTTCATACACACGCTCGAGGCGATCGAAGGCCAGATACGCTCGTTCCGGTGACTTGGCGATGAGTCGGTCCCACGCGCTCTCGGCCCCGGCCCGATCGCCTTGGGCGAGGCGCACGTCACCAAGATTCAGGAAGGCCGGAGTCGTTGAGGGATCCAGATCGATGGCGGTCTCGAAGTGCTTCGCGGCGCGCCCGTTGTCGGAGACCGACATCGCCTCGGTGCCCAGGGCGTTCTCGAGAAAGGCCAGGATCGCCTGGTTACGGGGTTGCGTGTCGGGTCCGCTGAGGGCGACGAGCTTCTGGCGAATCGCTCGAGCCTCGGCCCATTGGGTCTGTTCCTCGTGCAGCTTTTGCAGATAGAGGAGGGCGTACTGGTTGTTCGGATCCAGCGTCAGCACTTCGTTGAAGGCTTCGAGCGCCCGATCCACGAATCCGCCCCGTTTGAAGTCCAGGCCCAGGCACAGGAGGGCGTAGGCGTGCTCGAGACGTGAGAGCTTAGGCTGCTGCAGGAGATTCTGGTGGACTTGAATCGCGCGCGCCACCTGCCCGCGCTCGCGGTAGACGTTTCCAAGGATGAGATGGATTTCCAGCGCGTTGGCGTCGACGCGGGCGGCCGAGCTCAGCTCCTCGATCGCGAGGTCGATCTGATTGGAAACGAGAAAATTCAACCCAAGGACGTAATGGTGCGAATCCCGGGCGCGCCGCCGATCGATCCACTTGCCATCGCGCAGCTTGTAGCGCTCCCAGGCTTTCCCGATCGCCAGCCCTGCCAGCAGGGTAACGAGCCCGATGATGAGGGGAAGAGAGTTACCGAAATCCACTGGCGCTCCACTACACCATTCCGGTACGCCAGAGGTCGTGCAAGTGCACGACACCCTCGACACGTCGATCCGAGTCGATGACGACAATGGACGTGATCTTGCGCTGCTCAAGCAGCGCCAAGGCCTCGGCGGCCAGCGTTCGCCGCACGATCGCCACGGGATTCGCGGTCATCGCGTCCCGCGCCGTCAGGTCGAGGACATTCGACGCCGACGACATCTTTCGGCGCAGGTCACCGTCGGTGATGATGCCCGCGAGCCGGCTCTCCTCGTCGACGACGGTGGTCATGCCGAGGCCCTTCCGCGACATCTCGTAAATCACATCCCGCATGGCGGTGTGGAGGTGAACGACCGGCAACCCGTCGCCCGTGGTCATCAACTGCTCGACGCGCATGAGCCTCTTGCCGAGTTTGCCGCCCGGGTGCCGATCTGCGAAGTCCTCGGGTTTGAAGCCCTTCTCGACCAGAACCGCCATCGCTAACGCATCGCCAAGGGCGAGGGCGGCGGTCGTGCTCGCCGTCGGGACGAGGTTCATCGGGCAGGCTTCCTCGGAGACCGAGCAGTCAATCGCCACGTCAGCCGCCTGACCGAGCGTCGATGAGGTATCGCCGGTGATCGCAATCAGCCGCGTGCCAAGGCGCTTGACCGTCTCGAGTACGTGGGTGAGCTCTTCGGTCTCACCGCTATACGAAAGGGCGATGACGACGTCGTCGGATTGAATGATGCCGAGATCGCCATGGCTGGCCTCGCCCAAGTGCAGGAAGAAAGCCGGAGTGCCAGTGCTCGAGAACGTCGCGGCGATCTTGTGTCCGATGATGCCTGACTTCCCGAGACCGGTCACGATCACGCGGCCGCGGCAGTCGCGCACCAGCACCACGGCTTGCGCAAATCGCGCATCCAGGCGATCGGCGAGCGCGAGCACCGCGGCAGCTTCGGTTTGGAGAACTTTGCGAGCCAGCGACAGGTCAGGCACTCGGTTCCTTCACGATCCTATCAACTGCGACCAGGCGGCGCAGCAACGGCTCGAGACGGTCGAGCGCGAGCGCATTGGCGGCATCGCTCTTGGCCTTCGGGGGATCTTCGTGGACCTCCATGAAGATGCCGTCGACGCCGGCGCCGACGCCGGCCTGCGCGAGCGGCGCGATGTACTGCGCAAGCCCGGCTGTGACGCCATCGCCGGCGCCCGGTAGTTGCAGACTGTGTGTCACGTCGAAAATGATGGGGAAGCCCAGCATGCGCAGCATCGGGAACGCCCGCGGATCGACGACGAGGTTGTTGTAGCCGAACGTGACGCCACGTTCCGTAATCAGTACCTTGGAATTGCCAGACTGCGTGAGCTTCGCCACCACATGGCGCATGTCATGCGGCGCCAGAAACTGTCCCTTCTTGACGTTCACTGCGCGACCGCTTTTAGCGGCGGCCACGAGCAGGTCGGTCTGCCTCGAGAGGAACGCCGGAATCTGAAGAATGTCGGCGACCTCCGCGGCATGCGCCACCTGGTCGGTCTCGTGAATATCAGTGAGGATGGTCAGACCCGTGCGGGCCTTCACCTTGGCCAGCACACGGAGGCCTTCGCTGAGGCCTGGGCCCCGAAACGATCGCAACGACGTCCGATTCGCCTTGTCGTACGAGGCCTTGAACACCACGGGCACACCGACACGCTTGCCGATGTCGGCCAGCGTCAAGCCGAGGTCGATGGCGTGCGCCTCGCTCTCGATCACGCAGGGCCCAAGGATGAACCCGAGAGGGTGGCCTGAGCCGAACGTCACCGAACCGGCGGTTACCGCCGCGACCGGCTGCACGCTAGCAACCCTTTCGGCTGTCGGCTGACGGCTGATCGTTGATTGTCATCAACCCTTGCTCTTGGCGACGGCCGATTGTCCCACCTCGGCCAGCTTGCTCTGGTAGGCAGCCTCGACGAAGCTGGCAAAGAGGGGATGGGCTTTGAGCGGGCGCGACTGGAACTCTGGGTGAAACTGGACCGCCAGAAACCACGGATGCCCGGGAAGCTCCGCGATTTCGACGAACTTACCATCCGGTGACCGGCCCGAAATCCGCATGCCGTTCTCAACGAGCGCGGGTTCGTACAGGCAGTTGAACTCGAACCGATGGCGATGGCGCTCGTAGATCAGGTCGGTGTTGTAGATCCGTCTCGCGAGTGATCCGGGGGACAGCTCACACGCATAGCGCCCGAGCCTCATCGTGCCGCCCAAATCGTCAACGCCAAGCAGGTCGCGCAGCTTGTAGATCACTTTGTGCGGCGCAGCCTCATCCACCTCGGTGGAATCGGCGCCCTCGAGACCGCAGACATTCCGGGCGAACTCGACGGTCGCCCACTGGAACCCATAGCAAATACCGAAGAACGGAATACCGCGCTTCCGCGCATACTCGGCGGCCTTCATCATGCCGCGCGTGCCCCGCGATCCGAACCCCCCGGGGACCAGCATCGCCTTCGCGCCTTCCAGCAGTCGTCCACCACCTTCTTGTTCCAGCGCTTCAGCCTCGACCCAATGGATGTTGATCCGCAGGCGATTGGCAAATCCGCCGTGGTAAAGCGCCTCGTTGAGCGATTTGTATGAGTCCTCGTATCCCGTGTACTTGCCGACGACGTGAATGGTGAGCTCGTCGGTGGGATTCTTGATTCGGTGCACCAACTCTTCCCACGCCGCCATGCGTGATTCGGTCAATGGCAGGCCGAGAAGCTTGAGGATGACCTCATCCAGCCCTTCGTCCCGCAGCACCAGCGGAACCTCGTAAATCGTCGAGACATCCTTGGCCGTGATGACGGCGTGCTCGTCGACGTCGCAGAAGAGCGCAATCTTTTGCTTGATGTCGCGCGGGAGCATACGGTCGGTACGACAGAGCAGGATGTCGGGTTGTATACCGATCGAGCGCAGATCCCGGACGCTGTGCTGGGTCGGCTTGGTCTTGAGCTCCCCGGCCGTTCCAATGAACGGCACGAGCGTCAGATGAATGTAGATCGTGTTCTCGCGCCCAACATCCTGGCGAAACTGCCGAATCGCCTCGAGGAACGGCAGACTTTCGATGTCGCCAACCGTCCCACCGATCTCCACGAGCACCACGTCTGCGTCGCGGCCGGCCTGGCGGATGCAGTCTTTGATTTCGTTGGTGATGTGCGGGATGACCTGGACCGTTCGACCGAGATAGTCGCCGCGCCGTTCCTTCTGAATCACCGACATGTAGATCTTGCCGGTAGTCCAGTTGCCGTTGCGGGTCGCCGTCATGTTGGTGAACCGCTCGTAATGGCCCAGGTCGAGGTCGGTCTCGGCGCCGTCGTCGGTCACGTAGACCTCGCCGTGTTGATACGGACTCATGGTGCCCGGATCGACGTTGATGTACGGGTCGAACTTCTGCAGGGTCACGCGATAGCCGTGACCCTCGAGCAAGGCCCCTATCGAGGCGGCGGCCAGACCCTTGCCAAGCGACGAGACCACGCCGCCGGTCACGAAGATGTATTTGGTCTGTCGTCCGTGTGTTGCATCCATGGGCACGCTCATGTCCGAGTGGTGGCCAGCATGCGCTGGCGAACGCGTTCCAAATCCTCGGGCGTATCCACGCCTGTCGACTGGTGTTGGACCTCGACGACGTGAATACGCATCCCGTGTTCCAGCGCCCGAAGCTGCTCGAGCCCCTCGAGCTGTTCGAGGGGCGCCTCGGCCATCGCGGCTAGTCGCAGCAGCACGTCACGCCGATAGACGTAAAGACCGAGGTGGGCGCGGGCGGCCGCCAAGACCGACGCCGGTGACGTCGTGGCATGCGCGCCTGGAATAGGGGCCCGTGAGAAATACAGTGCGTGGCCGCGATCGTCGGTGACAACTTTGACAACGTGCGGGTTCGTGAATTCCTGCGCATCTAGGAGCGGGCGGCTCAGCGTCCCGATGTCGATCGAGGGATCGGCGAGAAGCGGGCGAACCGCCGCGTCGATCGTCTCAGGTTCGATGAGCGGCTCGTCACCCTGCACGTTGACCACGAGATGGCATGGACGGGTGGCCACGACCTCGGCGATGCGATCGGTCCCGGTGGCATGATCACTCCGGGTCATGACGGCAACGCCGCCGAATGACTCAACGGCGCTGACGATCCGCTGATCGTCGGTTGCGACGATCACGCCGTGGACCGAAGAAGCGCTTGCCGTGCGGCGATAGACGTGTTCGATCATAGGATGGCCCGCGATGTCGAGCAACACCTTGGCCGGGAGACGACTCGACTGATATCTGGCAGGAATGACCGCGAGGACCGACGATTCAGTCAGCGTGAATGGCAACCGCGTGACTGAAATGGGGTGCACGGCGAATCATACCACAGCGATCGAACCCGACATGCAGCAGACACCGGATCACGGAGCGACTGACGTCAGCCCAGCGGTATGATGGGATCGATGCAACCACGCACGGTTGGGGTGATCGTGGTGTTGAGCCTCGCAACGGGATGGCTCGCCTCGACAATCGTGTCGCCGTCGAATCCGCAGTCTGCCACCGCCTCGACCAACATACGCGGCCCGAGGCCGATCGGCAGCCCGGGGTTCGCAGCGCCATTGACTCAGCAACTGCGACTCAAGCTCGAGAAACAGCCGCGGTCGCCATCGCCGGGACGAAATCCGTTCGTCTTCGGCACATCACGAGCCACCGGTACGGCGACGAACAGGCGGGTGACCGAGGTGACGGCTGCAGCGCCGCTTCCCCCAATTGTCACCAACGAAGCGCCGCTCCTCCGATTCGACCTGACCGGCATCGCGACCACGCGACTGGACGGCGCAGAGGTCTTCACGGCCATCCTGAATGACAACGGCGCCCTTGTGATCGTGAAGGCTGGAGATAAGTTGTCGAACGGCTACTCGGTCGTTCGCGTCGACGAATCTGCAGTCGTGATCGCCGATGCCGCCGGCGTGGAACAGACGTTACGCCTCAAGTAGCCGCTCGTCGGCTTTCGGGTTAGCGCGCCGCGAATGGGCCGTTAACGGCGTTTCGTGCGGCGCCGGTCTTCAGAAAATCGCACAGCACAGCGGCTGTCTCGAGACCCAGTAACTCCTGCCCCTCGCGCGTCGACGCGCCGATGTGCGGGCTCGCGACCACCTGCGGAAGCTGTTGAAGCTGGTGGTTGGTGGTCGGCTCCTGAGCGAACACGTCAATCGCCGCTCCACCGATGTGTCCGCCTCGAATGGCTTCCACGAGCGCGGCTTCGTCGATCAGGTCGCCGCGAGCGGTATTGATCAGCCTCTGACCCCTTTTACAGCGTGCCAATCGGGTCGCGTTGAACAAGTGGCGGGTCTCGGGCGTCAAGGGAAGGTGTAGAGATACATAGTCAGAACGCGCGCACAGATCGTCCAGAGAGATGAGCTCGACGCCAAGCTCCGAAGCGATTCGGTCCGCAATGAACGGATCGTGCGCGATCACGGTCATGGCAAAGGCATTGGCTCGACGAGCTACTTCCTGACCGATCCTTCCGAGGCCGACCAGGCCAAGGGTCTTGCCACGCACTTCTTCGCCAAGAAAGCTCCTCTTGTCCCACTTGCCTTGCTTCATGGACGCGTCGGCGGCAGGCAGTCGCCGAGCGAGCGCGAGCAATTGCGTCATCGTCAATTCGGCGACACTGATGGTGCTCGCCCCAGGCGCGTTCATCACGACGATGCCACGTGCGGTCGCGGCGTCGAGGTTGACGTTGTCAACGCCGACTCCAGCTCGGGCAATAGCCCGCAACCGCGGGGCGGCGGCAATTAGCGCCGTCGTCACCTTGGTCGCGCTGCGAACGACGAGCGCGTCGGCGTTCGCGAGGTCCAGCGCCAACTGCTCGGCAGTGCGGCCCGTTCGTGCGTCGACCTGCCAACCTTCTTGATGGAACAACGCAAGGGCGGAGGCGGGAAAGTCGTCGGCGACTACGATGTGCATCGCTGGTGTGTCTCGCCTACGGCTCACTCAGCCGATCGGCCGTTGCCAACCAGTTTTGCGTTCGGCGCCAGGAGCGTGGCTGTGCAATCTGCGTAATCTGCGGCCGCGGCAAAGAGCATATATTGTCACACGAGCGCGGTTCGAACTAACGTAGCGGCGGCACGGCAAGGACTGATCGACTGAGCGCTCCACAAGGACCGATCAACGGACTGAGCTGTACCTGTGACGCACCACGGATGGTGCAATTCGCTAATTTGTTCCGGAACGCGCGACGTTACGCGGCATTCACACGGTGTTTTCCACAAGGTTTTCCACAGAACCTGTTGAACGTAATCGCGCGCAAAAGGGAAGTTGACCTAATGAGGAGCCGTTCATGAACCGGAAGGTGACTGTCGTTGGTGGCGCGGGCAATGTGGGCGCAACCGTCGCACGGGCGGTGGCGCAGCGCGAGCTTGCCGACGTCGTCATCGTCGACATCGCCGACACCAAGGCTGCCGGTGTGGCGCTCGATATCTATGAGTCGTGTCCGATCGAAGGCTCAGCCTCGCGCGTGGTCGGTGTTGGCACGAAAGATTTTGCCGAGACTGCGAACTCTGACGTTGTCGTGATCACGTCGGGCGTGCCGAGAAAACCGGGCATGAGCCGCGACGACCTGCTGACCGTGAACTACAAGATCATGCAGGACGTGACCGCCGAAATCGTCAGGCATTCGCCCAATACGATCATTGTTCCGGTCGCCAATCCGCTCGATGCCATGTCGCAGGCCGTCTACCGGTTGAGTGGCTTTCCGCGCGAGCGCGTCATCGGCATGGCCGGCGTGCTCGATTCGGCGCGCATGCGCACGTTCATCGCCATGGAGCTCCAGGTGTCGGTCGAAAACGTGTCGGCGTTCGTGCTGGGCGGGCATGGCGACACCATGGTCCCGCTTCCGCGTTACTCGACCGTAGCGGGGATTCCGATTACGGAGCTCCTCTCTGCCGATCGCATTGCGGCCATCTGCGATCGGACCGCCAACGGCGGCGCGGAAATCACGAAGCTCGTCGGAACCAGCGCGTGGTACGCGCCCGGTGCGTCGGCGACCGACATGGTCGAAGCGATTCTGAAGGACCAGAAGAAGATCATGCCGTGCTCCGTTTTCCTCCAGGGCGAGTACGGCCTCAACAACCTTTTCGTCGGCGTTCCGGTCAAGCTGGGCGCCCGCGGCGTTGAACAGATCATCGAGATCACGCTCACGCCGGCCGAGCAGGCGGCCCTGAACAAATCGGCGGGGGCCGTCAAAGAGCTCGTCGATGTCATCGGAGTGTAGGTCTGGGAGCACAGGTCGCGTGAGAACGGAGGGGCAAGTGGGTGGACGTAGGCTGGTACTGGTTGTTGCGGCGTTCCTGTCGGCGCCATGTGTCCTCTCCGCCGACACGCACCGCTTCACGCCGACCGTGTTCTACAACACGTTCTCGGGCGCGCATCCTCCAGCGCTGCGCATCAAGCCTGGAGATCGCGTCGTCACCAGGACAATTGATGCCGGCGGGGTGGATTGGAACGGCAAATCGGTCGCGTCGGGGCCGAATCCACAGACGGGGCCTTTCTACATCGAGGGCGCTGAGCCCGGCGATATGGTCGTCGTTTCGTTTGAGAAGATCGAAACCAACCGCGCGACCGCCTACTCATCGAGCCTGCTCGCTCCCTACACCATCGACCCCGCGGCGTTGAACTCACGTACCGATCGGGAGGCAAAGCGAATCACGTGGCACATCGACAAGGCAAAGGGCGTGGTCCGCGCCGACAGCAAGGAGCTTCCGGGGTTGCCGATTGAGCTGCCGATCAGGCCTATGCTGGGGTGCGTCGGCTTGGCGCCGGCTCGGAAGGAAGCCATCGCGACCAGTACGCCCGGCGCGTTTGGCGGCAACATGGACTACGCAGGCGTCAACGCCGGTGTCAAAGTCTCACTTCCCGTCAGCGAACCTGGCGGGCTTCTGTTCATCGGCGATGGCCACGCGCGGCAAGGTGAAGGTGAAGTGGTCGGAACCGGTCTCGAGACGTCGATGGATGTCGAATTCACAGTGGAGCTGATCAAGAAGAAGGCCATCGGCTGGCCGCGCCTGGAAAACGACACGCATCTCATGGTGCTCGGCAGCGCGCGCCCCCTGCTCCAGGCGCTACAGCACGCCACAACCGAGATGCAGCGGCTCCTGGTTGCCGATTACGGCTACGCTGAACGAAGCGCCGCCTCTCTCATGGGCCAGGCGCTCGAGTACGAGATCGCCAATGTGGTCGACCCAAATTTCACCGTTGTCGCGAAAATTCGGAAGTCTGTCCTTGCCCGTCGATAAGCGGTCGGCTTCGCTTGGCCGCATTGCGACCTTCGCGCTCGTCGTGTGGATGTCGGCGGCCACGGCCTTTGCTCAGACTGTCCGCGTCACCCGTGACAAGTCCACTATCTGGCGTGCGGACGCGCCAAGTGTCGTGCTCACGGTCGTTGCCGCCGGGACAGCCCTGGAAGTGATCGACAGACAGGGCGTGTGGCTGAGGGTTCGGCTGCCGGCAACCGCGGGCGATCCCATCGCCACCGGACTCATCCTTGCCTCGGCCGTCGAGCCGATTTCGGGTGCCGGCCAACCGAAACCCGTGCCAGCAAGGCCGGGACAGGTCGTTCGGCCTGGCGCCGAACGGCTGGTGATTCGTGGGTTCGGCGAAGTCGGGTTTTTGCGATTGGCCGCCACGAAGAGCTTTAACGCGATCTTCGGCAAGGACACGACCTGGCTGCCGGGCGCCGGTGTCCACGCCAGCTGGCCGAACGGATCGTTTGCCGCGGCAGAAGTCGAGTGGTTCAGGCTGACCGGCCAGCGCGCATTCGTATTGGACAGCCAGGTGTTTCCGCTCGGTATCGAGGACGTCGTCACGGTGATACCAGTACAGGCGACGTTTGGGTATCAGATCGGCCGGAGCCAGGTCGCGAGGCCCTATTTCGGGGCCGGGTTTGGCCTCTTTTTCTTCCGGGAGCGAGCAAAGTTTGCACAGACTGGAGATGACGTCTCGCAGCGGTTCCCCAGCTATCACGCGGTCGTGGGCGTCGACCTGGTCAGGCGACGGCGAATTTCAACAGCGATCGAGGCTCAGTACTCCACTGTTCGGAAGGCAATCGGCAAGAGCGGAGTATCGGCGGGATTCAACGAGACCGACCTCGGCGGCACGACCGTGCGCATGAAAGTACTGGTGAGGTAGTCATGGCTGACCTGAACGGGGAGCTGGCTCGCGGACGTGCTGCGGTCCACGACATGATTGCGGCTGCCGAGCATTCCGCCGGCACATGGACGACGCCTCGGGCGTCAGGAAAGTGGTCGCCGAGTCAGATCGTCGAACACGTCGCGCGCGCGCTGGACGAATCGGCCAAGATGGTGGACGGCGCGCCGACACTGTTCCCAACGCTGCCGAAACTGGTGAGACCGGCCGTGCGGTCGCTGTTCTACAACCGCGTCCTGAGAGACAGCGCGTTCCCGAAGGCGAAGACCAACAAGGCGATGAATCCGGCCAGCGGGCCGGAGACTCCGACTGGCGGACGCGCGCGTCTCGAAGGTGCCTTCGATCGGTTCGAGCGGGCGTGCCGCTCGCTGCCCGAGAATGGCGTCGTGGTCAGCACCGTTTTCGGCAGGGTCTCGGTCGAGTCCTGGGCGCGGTTTCAAGCGCTGCACGTGCGGCATCACACCAAGCAGATTCACGGCGGAGCCGACTAAAAGGGTCGCACTACACTGAGGGCGCAGCTCCTCCACACCCCCGATGAAAATCCACGAGTATCAAGCCAAGGCGCTACTCGCGCGCCACGGAGTCCCGGTCCCTCGAGGCGAAGTCGCCTTCACATCACAAGAAGTTCCCGAGATTGCCAGACGCCTGGGAGGAACTGTCTTTGTCGTCAAGGCGCAGATTCACGCGGGCGGGCGCGGCAAAGCGGGCGGCGTGAAGGTGACCAGATCGCTGGACGAGGCCGAAACCGCCGCTCGCAAGATGCTGGGGAGCACACTGGTCACTTACCAGAGCGGACCCGAGGGACAGCGGGTGTCGCGCTTGCTCGTCGAGGAAGGACTGAGCATTCAGCGCGAGCTCTATCTGAGCATCCTCGTCGATCGATCCACGCAACGCCCCGTGGTCATGCTGAGCGCGGAGGGCGGAGTGGATATCGAGGAAGTCGCCGCCAAGACGCCGGAGAAAATCCATCGCGCGTATGTCAATCCCGGCATCGGCCTGGCGGCCTTTCAAGCCCAGCAGCTGGCGTTTGCCGCCGGCCTTTCAGGCGACGAGGTGAAAAGGGCGACGCGCGTGATCCTCGCCCTCTATCAGGCGTTTGTCACCACGGACGCTTCGCTTCTCGAGATCAACCCGCTTATCCTGACGTCGCAGGGCGATCTCGTGGCCCTCGACGCGAAGATGAACTTCGACGACAACGCCCTGTTCCGGCACTCGGACATTCGCGAGCTCCGTGATGTCAGCGAAGAGGATCCGCTGGAGGTCGAGGCCTCGAAGTTCTCACTCAACTACATCCGGCTGGACGGCAACATCGGCTGCATGGTGAACGGTGCAGGGCTCGCGATGGCGACCATGGACATCATCAAGCTCGCAGGAGGGATGCCGGCCAACTTCCTCGACGTGGGCGGCGGCGCCAACGCCGAACAGATTCGCAACGCGTTCAAGATTCTGATGTCCGACGCGCAGGTCAAGGCGGTGCTGATCAACATCTTCGCCGGCATCCTGCGATGCGACGTGCTGGCCGCCGGAGTCATCGCTGCCGTGACGGAGCTGGGCGTCCGAGTGCCCATCGTCATTCGGATGAAGGGCACAAATGTCGAGGAAGGCAATCGGCTGCTGGCTGAGAGCGGCCTGAACTTTGCCACCGCCGACACCATGGGAGAGGCCGCCGAGAAGGTCGTGGCCCTCGTTCACGCCTAAGCAGGGTCTTCTATGGCCGTTCTCATCGATCAGCATACGAGGTTGATTGTTCAGGGCCTGACCGGCCGCGAGGGGACCTTCCATGCGAAGGCCGCCGCCGCGTACCACACAAAGGTCGTCGGAGGCGTGACACCGGGAAAAGGCGGCACGACCCACGAAGGATGGCCGGTCTTCAACACCGTCGCGAACGCGGTGAAGGACACGGGCGCGAACGCGTCGGTCATTTTCGTGCCGCCGCCGTTTGCAGCCGACGCCATCATGGAGGCCGCCGATGCCGGCGTGCCGCTGGTCGTGTGCATTACGGAAGGCATCCCGGTGGTGGACATGCTCAGGGCGATCACCTTCCTGCACGACCACCCACGCACTCGGCTCATCGGTCCCAACTGCCCTGGCATCATCTCGCCAGGAAAAGGAAAGGCCGGGATCATTCCGGCCAACATCTGCAAGGAAGGCCGCGTCGGCATCGTTTCGAAGAGCGGCACCCTCACCTACGAAGCGATCGATCAACTGACGCGCCGGGGATTTGGCCAGTCCACCTGCATTGGCATTGGCGGCGACCCACTGATCGGCACGAATTACATCGATGCATTGACGCTTTTCGAGCGGGATTCCGAGACTGACGCCGTGATCATGATTGGAGAGATCGGCGGATCGGCCGAGGAAGAGGCCGCCGCGTGGATCAAGAACCACTTCAGCAAGCCCATCGTTGGCTTCATCGCCGGCCAGACCGCGCCACCCGGACGACGGATGGGGCATGCGGGGGCCATCATCGCGGGCGGGAAGGGCACCGCGACCGAGAAGATGGCCTCGCTCGCCGACGCCGCCGTCCGGGTCGTGAAGAGTCCTGCGGACATGGGCCAGGCCCTGATAGAATCGCTGGCGCAATGAGTCGCGGGCACGGGACCTTCAGCTCGTTTACCAACGGCAGCTTTACGGCTGCCAGGGGAGCGGTATAGGTCCGAGGAGCGCCAACACATCTGACATCGGGTCTGAAGCCGCCGCCCCAGAGTGGACCCTGGGGCGGCGGTTTTCGTTTTGGAGTGAAGAGTCATGACGAATGATCTCGTGATGTTGCGAAAGAGCCTGGATGACATCGACGGCGTCATCGTGGCCGCACTCGGCGAGCGGGCCCGACTTTCCCGGGACATCGCGCGCGCCAAGGCCGGCGGCGACGCCCCGGTCCGAGACCTCGACCGCGAAACGGCCCTGCTGCAGCATCGCTCAGCGGTCGCAGAGCGGCTGGGGTTGGATCCCGCCTTTGTGCGCCGCGTCTTTCGCGAAATCCTGGACGACTCGGTTCGTCGCCAGCAGGACGCGCTGCAGACCTCTGGGGACGAGGCGCCGCAGGAACTGCGCGTGGCCTATCAAGGCACTGAGGGCGCCTACGGACATCAAGCCGCGTGCCAGCACTTTGGCGTGACCAGCCGGCCGGTTGCGCTCAAGGCCTACTCGACGTTCCGTGAGATGCTCGAAGCCGTCACCGAAGGACACGCCGATCGGGGCGTCCTGCCGATCGAAAACACGACCGCCGGTTCGGTGCACGAGTCTTACGACTTACTGCTGCGGTTGAACCTGGCCATCGTCGGCGAGGAGATCGTGGACGTCCGCCATTGTCTGCTTGGCGTGGCCGACGTTCCGCTTGAATCGATTCGACGCGTCCATTCCCATCCGCAAGCTCTTACGCAGTGCAGCGAGTTCCTCACCGAACTTGTCGACTGCGAAGCGGTTGCCGTCACCAACACGGCTCTGGCGGCGCAGCACGTCCGCGATCTCGGAGATCGCCAGCAAGCCGCAATCGCCAGCGAGGAGGCCGGCGCGCATTTCGGGTTGCAGGTCCTTCGTCGACACATCGCCAACCAGCCGATCAACTACACGCGATTCATCATCGTGGCGGCCTCTCCGATTGAGTGCGATCCGCGCATCGCCGCCAAAATCTCGCTCGTGCTCGCGACCAGGCACGAGCATGGCGCGCTCGTGCGCTGCCTGAACGCCCTTGCCGATGAAGGGCTGAACTTGACCAAGCTCGAGTCGAGACCCCGGCCGGGCATGCCATGGGAATACGTGTTCTATGTGGACTTCGAGGGGCACGTCAAGGAACCGCGCGTGCAGGCAGCATTGACGGCGCTGGCGGAGCGCACGTTATTCGTGAAGTTGCTTGGCTGTTATCCGGTGCGCGAAGTGCCGAGCGCCGACCGGCGCGCGCCGAGCGTTTAGATATAATCGCTCGGACATGGAACGCACGTTTGCCATCATCAAACCAGATGCGGTACGCAACAGAGTGAGTGGGCAGATTCTCGCCCGCATCGAAGGCGCCGGGTTCACGGTTCGCGCCATGCGCATGCTGCACATGACCAAGGCCGACGCCGAAGGCTTTTACGATGTGCATCGCGAGCGTCCATTTTTTGCCGGTCTGACGTCGTTCATGTCGTCGGGTCCATGCGTCGTGCTCTGTCTCGAGGCGCCAAACGCGATCCGCCGGTGGCGCGACCTCATGGGGGCCACCGATCCAGCCAAGGCTGATGCTGGCACGTTGCGCAAGGAGTTTGGAGCGTCGATCGACACCAACGCGACACACGGCTCCGACGGGCCCGAGACCGCATCTTTCGAACTCGGCTATTTCTTCCGGGGTATGGAGCTCAGATGAGATCTCGACGGCAGACGGCAGGCGGCAGACGGCACACGTATGGCGATTAAGTCGGATCGGTGGATCCGCAGAATGGCGCGCGAGCATGGAATGATCGAACCCTTCGAGGATCGGCAGGTTCGTGCCGGCGTCGTGTCGTTTGGGCTCTCGTCATACGGCTACGACACGCGGGTGGCCGACGAGTTCAAGGTGTTCACCAATGTCTACAACACCGTGGTCGATCCGAAGCAGTTCGATCCGCGGTCGTTTGTGGACATCAAATCCGACTGTTGCATCGTTCCGCCCAACTCTTTTGCCCTGGCTCGGACGATCGAGTACTTCCGAATCCCTCGTGACGTCCTCACGGTGTGTCTGGGGAAGTCAACCTACGCGCGCTGCGGCATCATCGTGAACGTCACTCCCTTTGAACCTGAATGGGAGGGTCACGTGACGATCGAGATCTCGAACACGACACCGCTCCCCGCGAAGATTTACGCGAACGAAGGCATCGCGCAGGTGCTCTTCTTCCAGAGCGATGAGCCGTGCGAGGTCTCGTATCGCGACAAGAAAGGGAAGTATCAGGCGCAGACCGGGGTCACTCTGCCGAAAATCTAGCTCGCTCAATGCCGACTGTCTTCCTCCGTCTGCCGTGGTCCCAATGATTCGGCCGTTCAAGGGACAGGCGCCGGCGATCAACCCGTCGGCCTACATCGATCAGAGCGCGCAGGTCATCGGTGACGTCGCGATCGGTCCAGAGTCCTCTGTTTGGATGAATGTCGTGATACGCGGTGACGTGCACCGGATTCGCATCGGCCGGCGCACCAATATCCAGGACCTCACGATGGTCCATGTGATGCGGGAGACGCACCCGACGATCATCGGTGACGAAGTGACGATTGGGCATTCTGCCGTCATCCATGGCTGCACGATCGAGGATCGCGTGCTGGTGGGCATGTCCGCCATCCTTCTGAACGGTGTCTACGTGGAGCACGATTCCGTGATCGCGGCCGGGACGCTGCTGACCGAGGGCACTCGCATTCCCGCACGATCCCTCGTCATGGGGCGGCCAG
>JBOGIV010000266.1:0-7152 GCA_050747925.1 Vicinamibacterales bacterium | reverse complement strand
GTCTCGATGTAGCGGCGTCTGCCCCCCCCTACTTCGTGTTTCTTTTCAAGATCGAGTGTAGCCCGTACGAGCCGGCGCCGGCTCGAGGCGAGCTCTGCAGCCATCGCGTTGAACGCTTCCACCATCGAGCCAAATTCATCGCTCCCCTCGTGCTCGATCCGATGGTCGTAGTGCCCGGCGCCGATCTGTCGCGCGGCTTCCGAGAGCATCTGCACGGGCCGCGTGATGCGCTTGGCCAGATACAGGCCCATCCAAGTGGAGCCAACCAGGATGAGCAGGGTCACCATGACGAAGAAGGAGATGTAGACGCCGGCCAGGGGCTGCTTGAGGACGCGCAGCTGCGTGTAGTCCTCATAGGCCCGCGTCATACGCCGGGATCGATCGGCCAAGTCGCCCGAGAGATACTCGCTGGCGACCACCACTCCGGTGGTTTGGCCACTCGTCGTCTTCACAGCGGTCGCGACCCGGACAAGTTCGCCGCCGCCAGTCACCGGCTCGAGCATTTGCGGCCCGCGTTCGCCGCTGGACGCGGCGCGCGCGGCCAGGCGATCGGCCGACGCACGAGACCAACCCTGCGGCAACGACGGCGAGACGATGTCGACTACCGAGTTGACTTGCAGTTCTCCGTCCGCCCCACGCACAACCCGATACACCTGGACCATCCCGATCCGCTGGCCGGCCACCTCTGGAGTGACCGTCTCACGAACGGCTGTGACGTCGGCCGCCCCAAGATCGACCCGACCGAGCGCGCGAGCCAGGCGCGCCGCCTGGTCGGCCACAAGGCGCTGGCGCTCCTCGTAGTAGTCCGCCGCGATGCTGTTTGCACCAGACAGGATCACGTCCATCGGCGTGTTGAACCAGCGGTCGACAGCCGTCAGGACGACGCGGCTTCCGACGATCATCACGAGGACGGCAGGGATAACTGTCATCCCGAGCAGCGACAGCACGAGCTTGGCGCGGAAGCGGCCAAACGGCAGACCACGCCGGCCTTCGACCACCGACTTGATGACGTTGCGCGCCAGCACGAACACCAGCACGAGGAGCATCGTGATGTTCGTGATCGAGAGCGCGTAGAGGACGACTTCGGTCAGAAAACTTGGCGCGAGGCGCGCCGTGCGATCCGAGAGGATGACGATCGCGACCAGGCCCGCGAGCAGAATGACGATGCCCGCGAGAATGAGCCGGGGATTGTCGCGGAAGGGCCGGCGTGCGGTGGCCGCTGAGGCCGGCGGGAGGGCCGCCATCTTACTCCTTCGAATTCAACAGGTCCTTCAGCTCGTTCATGAACTCGCCAATGTCGCGGAAGTGGCGATAGACGGACGCAAAGCGAACATACGCCACTTTATCGAGTCGCTTCAGCTCCTGCATCACAAAGGCGCCGATCTCCGCCGTGCCGATTTCCTTCTCTGGCCGCTCCTGCAGCATCAGCTCGACGCGATCGGCAACATCCTCGATGGCGGCGACGCTGACCGGCCGCTTCTCACACGCTTTGAGCAAGCCGGCAATCAGCTTCTGACGTTCGAAGCGCTCGCGCGTGCCGTCTTTCTTGACGACCATGTACGGGATTTCGTCGATCCGCTCGTAACTGGTGAAGCGCTTGCGGCAGCTGGGATTCAGGCACTGCCGGCGACGGCGGACGACGTCGCCCTCGCGGCTCTCGCGGGAATCGACGACTTTGTCGCCAAGCTCGCCGCAGAAGGGACACTTCACGTGAGATCTCCTCTCGCGGCTATCTGCTGAAGGCCGCCCAGCTTCAGCCCATCCTGGACCGCAAACCACAGGCCCGCTACGACCACCGGGCCGAACGACACCGCGTGCAGAACAATCGCCGCCGCCACGGCCGCGTCGTTGTCGGCTCCGAAAAACGACGTTGCGCCGATGCGAAACGCTTCATGAAACCCGCCGACGCCACCCGGGGTCGGCACCGCCACACCGACGACCAGCGGCGCCAGCATCAGCCATGCACCGGTGAGCGGCATGTCGATCTGAAACGCGCGGGCGATGGCCCAGACACCGACTCCGATGGCCACCCACAAGACGAGCGACCAGGCAAGAGCCGCCAGCAGTCGGCGTGGACGACGCACGACGGCAAACCCGGCGGCAAAGGTCTGTGCCAGGCGCGCCACGGCGTGCGCCATACGGGACGGAAGTACGCGCTCGGCCTTGAGGAGCCACGCATGGAGCGTGTCGGGATGTCCGCCAAGAAAGAACATGACCAGCAACGCAGCCACGGCTATCGGCGCCATCGTCAGCCCGCCAACCCGAATCGCACGGAACACCGCCGAATCGCGCGCCTCCATTCCCGGGTCGAGCCACAGGAGATACACCGCCAGCAACGTGAGCACGCCGACGAGATCCAGCACGCGCTCGACGACAATTGTGGCAAAGGCCGACGTCGGGTTGAACCCTTCACGCTTCGCGAGGATGTACGGCCGGATCACTTCTCCGACGCGCGCGGGCAAGATCGTCGAGGCGGCAAAGCCAATCACCGTCGCTCGAAAGACGGGACCGAAATGCGTTCGGCCCAGCGGTTCCAACAAATACTGCCATCGCTCAGCGCGGATCACATAGCTGCTGCCCGTCAACGCGACCGAGAGAAGCACCAGATCGAGACGCGCCAACGTGATCGCGGTCCACACTTTTCCGAAGTCCGCATTGCGAAAAAAGATCGCCATCAGGCCGACAGCCAGAGCGACCGCCACCGCGACGCGTAATACTTGGCGCAAACAGGTTCCATACTACATGAGGTATCTCAGCGTACCGACGCCGCAGTCGGTTGGCGTCTTGCGCGCATGACTGCACGTCGTTACCATGTGTCCTTCCATTCGCGCCAATCTCTGTGCTATCGCATCCCATCGTTGAGACGAAGCTGGACGGTCTGCCATTGGTACGTCGCGGGAAGGTCCGCGATGTCTACCAGGTTGGCGATCGCTTGCTGTTGATTGCGACCGACCGCATCTCTGCGTTCGATTACGTGCTCGGCTCAGGCATTCCGGACAAGGGCCGTGTGCTCACGCAACTGTCGGCGTTCTGGTTTGAGCGCACGCAACATATCGTTCCAAATCACCTGATCGCGGTGGAGGTGTCGCAATATCCGGCGCCGTTGCAGCCTCATCATGACGAGTTGGTTGGCCGCTCGATGCTTGCCCACCAGACGACGCCCATTCCCGTGGAGTGCGTTGCGCGAGGCTATCTCTCGGGCTCCGGTTGGAAGGATTACAAGGCCACCGGAGAGGTTTGTGGCATTCGGCTGCCGAGCGGGCTGCGCGAATCGGATCGGCTGGCCGAGCCCATTTTCACTCCAGCCACCAAGGCTCAGTCTGGCCACGACGAAAACATCAGCGAAGACGCGGCAGCAGCCGTCGTCGGATCCGATCTGCTCGCGCGTCTCAAGCGCCTGACGCTCGAGATCTACGCCTACGGCCATGCGTACGCCGAGTCGCGAGGCATCATCCTCGCGGACACCAAGTTCGAGTTTGGCCTCACCGATGATGGTGACCTGCTGTTGATTGACGAATTGATGACGCCGGATTCCTCTCGCTATTGGCCAACCGACCAGTACTCGCCTGGCGGACCCCAGCCGAGTTTCGACAAACAGTACGTGCGCGACTACCTCGAGTCAATTCACTGGAACAAACGCCCGCCAGTGCCCTCCTTGCCCGAGACGGTCGTGGCCAAGACGCGGGACAAGTACCTCGACGCGTATCGCCGGTTAACGGGCCACGAGTGGGACACGTCCCGTGCGTGAACTGCTCGATCGATTGGTCGGCCTCATGGTCGAAACCGGCATCCGCTACGAGGACGCCCAACGCGAGTTCGATAAGCGATTCATCAGTCGCGTCGTTCAGGAAAGCGATGGGAATGTGGGCAAGGCCGCGGTCCGGCTCGGCATCCACCGGAATACGCTGGCCAGGAAGATTAAAGAGCTGAAGATCAAGGCTCGCCCTTCGGGCTCGTAGGCTCGCCGCTTCGCGGCTCATGGGGCCTTCCGATGGCGCGAAGCGCCCGAGGCCAACGCGAACGCTACCTGTCAAGCCATTTGAAAGTGTTACCGAGCGCTGAATCATCGCGCCACTAATCGGGTTACCGGGGTCGTCTTCGTGTGCTTCTTCTGAGAACGAGAAGAACGATGGGGGCCTGTGGGCGCTGTGGAAAACCCGCTCTGTGGGTTTTCCAAGGACCTTGTGGGACACGCGTTCTTGGCGTGTTCCACAGGTCCGGCAGCGTCCATAGGCCGGCCGCCGCGACGATGATTGGCGAGCGCGTAGAGGCGGTCCTGCTGCTGCTCGATCTGCGCCGCGAGCGCAAACGGATCGAGGGTGGCGTGGAGGCGCGTGAGCGCCGCCACCTTGGTCGCGTCCGCGGTCGGACAGGCGCGGACGCGATCCAGCGGGGTCTGCGGCGGGCCATAGACGCGGCGCAGCCGGCTCCCGACGCGCGTCTTGGTGACGAGTTTCACCGAGGGCAGCCACAGATTCTGCAGCAATCGCAGATCCGCATAGAGGGCGTTGAGGGCCGCGAGGGCGGCCGGCGAATCATAGCGGTCGTCGCCGACGAGCTTGCGGACGTGGGTCCAGTTCTTCTGCTCGATGTGCGCGTTGTCGTCCTTCTTGTACGGCCGGCCGCGCGTGAACTGAATGGCGCGCGCGCGGCAGTAGCGATACACATGGGCGTTGATGAATTCCGATCCGTTGTCCGAATCGATGCCCCGCAAGGCCAAGGGCAGCGCCCCGGTGATCGCCTCGAGCGCCTGCCGTACTCGCTCCTGACTCTTCCCCATGACCGCCTGCGTTTCGACCCACGTCGTGTGGATGTCGGTCACGTTCAGCGAGTGCAGGAACTCCCCGTCCGCACAATCGCCGGAATGCGAGACCAGATCGATTTCCGTGAAGCCCGGCTCGGTGACGTTCCAGCGCTCGGTCGGCACCGGGATGTGGTGTTTGAGCAGCGTGCCGGGCTTCGTCCGCCCGTACATCCGCCTCCGCAGCGCCTGCTTGTAGGGCTGTAACCGACGATCGATCTGACGCGCACTGATCCGCAGCAGGGCGCGCTCGGTCGCTGGGGTCAGTCGCAACCGCCGCCGCCCCCACGGCACCCACGCGGGGAGCAGCGCCTTCAACCGCACCGACCAGGGATAGCCGGCCGCCGTCCAGATCGCCCGCATGGCCGTGACCACCTCGGGGCCGTACACCAGCCGTCGACCGCGCCGCCGTCTCGTCCCCGGTGGCGCGGCACGCCGCAACAGCCGGATCACCGCCTTGCGGTGATACCCCGTCACCTCGCACACCTCATCCAGCAGGCCCCCTTTCGCGTCCCGCCCCGCTCGGTCATACCGCTCCCGCATCCGTGCCACATACTCGCGTGTCGCCGGTGGTCCCACTTGAGAGGCTCCCATGAATCCGTCCTTTCATGGGTAACCCGATTTGTGGCGCCACGATGGATCGCTCGGTAACACTTAGCATGGCGCGATACGCGCTATTGACACGGGCCGCGGCGCCTCCTAAAATTAGCAGTCTGTCATGGCGACTGCTAGCCGGCTCTGTAGCCGACTGCTAGCGAGAAGCCGCGACATCCGGCTCGCCACCGACCGTGCGGTGCGGGCACCGGGGCTCACAATCTCAGACGAACCACGCGTTAGGACGGAGTTCAATACATGGCTTTGAGACCGCTCCACGACCGCATCCTCGTGCAGCGCATCGAGGAAGAGGAACAGAAGGTAGGCGGCATCATCATCCCGGACTCGGCCAAGGAAAAGCCGCAGCAGGGCAAGGTGATTGCCGTCGGCGCCGGTAAGGCTGACAAAAATGGCAAGCGCATCCCGCTGGACGTGCAGAAGGACGACACCATCCTGTTCGGCAAGTACTCCGGCCAGGAAGTCCGCGTCGACGGCGAGGATTACCTCATCATGCGCGAGGACGAAGTGCTCGCGGTGATCGAGGGCGCGAAAAAGAAGTAACCACCTGACGGAGAGTTCATTCACATGGCCAAGCAGATTATCTACGGCGAGCAGTCCCGCCAGGCGATCCTTCGCGGCGTGAACGCGCTTGCAGACGCAGTGAAAGTGACCCTCGGCCCGAAGGGCCGCAATGTGGTCCTCGACAAGAAGTTCGGGTCGCCGACGATCACCAAAGACGGCGTGACCGTCGCCAAGGAGATCGACCTCAAGGACCCCCTCGAGAACATGGGCGCCCAGATGGTGCGCGAAGTCGCCAGCAAGACGTCCGACATCGCGGGCGACGGCACGACCACCGCCACGGTGTTGGCACAGGCCATCTACCGCGAGGGCGCGCGCAACGTCGTCGCTGGCGCGAACCCGATGGAGCTCAAGCGCGGCATCGAGAAGGCCGTTGAGGCCATGACCGACGAGATCAAGAAGATGTCCAAGCCCGTGAAGGGCCACATGATCGCGCAGGTCGGCACGATTTCGGCCAACGCGGACGAGGCCATCGGCAAGATCATCGCCGAGGCGATGGAAAAGGTCGGCAAGGACGGCGTCATCACAGTCGAGGAAGCCAAGACGCTGGAAACCACCTTGGACGTCGTCGAAGGCATGCAGTTCGACCGCGGGTATCTGTCGCCGTACTTCGTGACCGACGCCGAGCGCATGGAAGTCGTGCTCGAGAACCCGGTCATCCTGATCCACGAGAAGAAGATCAGCTCGATGAAGGACCTGCTGCCGGTGCTCGAGCAGGTGGCTCGTCTCGGCCGTCCGCTGCTCATCATCGCGGAGGACATCGAGGGCGAGGCGCTCGCCACCCTCGTCGTCAACAAGCTGCGCGGCACGCTGCAGGCCGCAGCGGTCAAGGCCCCCGGCTTCGGGGATCGCCGCAAGGCCATGCTCGAGGACATCGCCATCCTCACGGGCGGCAACGCCATCACCGAGGATCTCGGCGTCAAGCTCGAGAGCATCAAGCTCGAGGATCTCGGCAAGGCCAAGAAGGTCACCATCGACAAGGACAACACGACCATCGTCGAAGGCGCCGGCCACTCGGCCAAGATTGAAGGCCGCGTGAAGCAGATCCGCGTGCAGGTCGACGAGACGACGTCGGACTACGATCGCGAGAAACTGCAGGAGCGACTCGCCAAGCTCGTCGGCGGCGTGGCCGTGATCAAGGTTGGCGCTGCGACGGAAACCGAGATGAAGGAAAAGAA
>JBOGIV010000265.1:0-2918 GCA_050747925.1 Vicinamibacterales bacterium | reverse complement strand
GCAATGGACGTACTCCTTGGCGACGGCTCCCTCGATTCCCAAACCGAGCTGATGGTACTGATACGTATCCGGGTTGTACGCACGCCTCAACATCCCGAGATTGACGAAGGGCAACAGCACTTGCCGGTTGTCCATCAGGCCCGCGAGCGTCATGCCGTCTCCCGTTTGGTGTCGCACCGAGTCCAGCACGATCCGCGACGTCGCCAGCGTTCCCGCGGCCAGCACGAGCGTGTCTACCTCCATTTCCTCGCTCGCTCCGCTTGCCGCACGCTCGATGGTCACCGCGATGACGCGTGCGCCCCGAGTCAGGAAGCGTCGCACGAAGACCCCGCCGACGTACCGAAAGCCCGGATGGCGCCGGCACTCGTCGAGCGTCATGGAGGGGGTATACAACGAACCAGATGGGCAGCCCCACAAACATCGGCCCAGTTTGGAGCATGCCTTCCGACCCGACTTGTCTCGCGTGATCGTGGCGATGCGCGAGCGGCCCAGATAGCAGCGTAGTTCTCCATTGATTCTCGCCTGCCGTCGCTGGTACGCCTCGACCAGCATGCGTGAGTGCTCGTCGAGCTCGAGCGGAGGCAAGAGATGTTGATGCACCGGCATGAAACGGGCGAGATCGTCTACTTCGCCGCTGATGCCGATTCGCTCCGCGACACGGTCGTAATACGGAGCCAGCTCGGACGCGGAAAACGGGAAGTCGGCGAGCTCGGCTTGGTTGAACGGATACACGCCTCCCGTCCACGCTTCCGCCAACCCGCCTTGGGCAAACGAGGCAAGGGGCTCAAAGCCGGAGCTGACGTGGCGGTACTGCGGCACGCCTTCGAAGACGTGCCTCTTGCTCGGCGGGAAGCCGTAATACTCCCCCCGGCCTCCCGGCAGCAGCACGGATTCAAACCGTTCACCGAGAAAGTAGGCGGTCGGATCCGGCAGCTGATCCTTGAGCTGCGCCCAACTGGCGGCCGGCATGACCGGTTCCGGTCGTCGGCGACCGACGTCGAGCATGATCACCTCTCGGCCCTTTTCGAGTGCGGTGATGGTGAAGTGGACCGCGCTGGCGCCCGATCCGACCACGACGATGGGCTTCATCGTTGGGGCGAGACCCCGTACCACAGGCGCAGCGGGGCGAGCAGAAGAGCAGCCAGAACGAATCGCAGCAGCCAACCACCGCCTTGCGCGGCGGCGCCGATCGCCCACGCGAGCCGCGAACCCGGCGAGGCGCTATCAATGACGGCCGCCGATGCGCTCCGGCTTTCCAGGATGGCAATGAGCACGACGAGCTTCTTCCGCAACGCGCTGTCGCGAGCGGCGACGGCCGCAAACGCGTCGGCCATGCGCGTCAGCGTTGGACCGCCGGAGGCCAGCCGAAGAAGAGCACGATCGATCGGCGTCGCGGCGCCCATCTTCAGACCCTCGATGTCGTGGGCTCGTCGGTACGCGTGAACGATCTCCGGCGTCGCATCAAGGTCCGCAAGATAGCGGCAGAACACGCCGCATTCACACGCGAGGTGATCGCGGGCGTTACCCATCCGTCACCGTGTCACGGATCATCTCATCGAGCGTGTAGCGAACGCGTGGGGTCACGCCGGGCACCGTCGCTTTCACCGTACTGTCGTTCACGAACGCGGACAATTGTCCCGCACTGAGTGGCAGAAGCCCACCCAACAGCGGTTCGACCAGCGCCAGCGCGCCCATAGCTGCGAAACCTGGAAGGCGTACAAACCTCGCCTTGCCGCGCTTGGCGGCTCGTCGAATCCGCGCCAGCAGCTCCCTCATCGACAGGATCTCGGGGCCTCCGAGATCGACATCGTGATTGTCGAGACGGCCCTCGTCCAGCGCCGAGACGAGAAATTCGGCAACGTCGCTGACATGTATCGGCTGGACGCGGACGGAATCGTCGCCAAAGAGAGGAACGAGAGGCAGGGTGGCCACTTTCAAGAGGCCGCTTCCCCCGGGAGAGCGGAAACCCAGAACGAGTGTCGGACGTACGTTCACGAATCGGAGGCCGCTCGATCGGACGAGCTCCTCGGCCTGCGATTTGGAATCAGCATAATGATAGGCCCTCTTGTGTTCGTAGGTCGCCGCTATCGAGCTCACGTTGATGAAGCGTTCGACGCCGGCCTCTCGCGATAGGCGCAGGAGTGTGGCCGTTCCGTCGCGATTGGTTGTGAAGTGATCGGCCCGGCGCGCTTTGCCCGTCTGCGCGGCGAGATGCAAGACCGTGTGGGTTCCCTGGAGCGCACGCGCGTAGGACTCAGGCTGATCGAGATCGCCACGAATGACGCTGATCGTGGTCCCGCTCCCGACAGAATGGCTGGCTCGGACCAGGCAGCGGATCTGGCGATCGGCTGCCGTCGCCAGCGCTGCGATGACACGCCGTCCAATGAAGCCCGTTGCCCCGGTGATGAACACGGGATCTCGTGGGCTGCCGGCTTGCGCCATCCGACGCATTGTAGCTGGCGCGAGCTCTATCCCTGCTCGAACAGCGTGAGCTCCCAGCGATCCGAGATCGTGTCATGGCGAACGATATAGATGCCATCCTCTGCGCGGACCTTGAAATAGCGGTGGTCGGGAGCGAGCCAACGATCGAGCAGCTCGATGACGATCATGCGCCGATCGCCAATCTGAAGCGCGCGTGGGGTCTCCTCGCCGCGATGGCCGGCATAGCACTCAACTCCGATTCGCATACCGCAGTAGTGTGCCGCAAACGAATCTGAGGCTTCGAAATGGAAGTGAACGGAGGCTGGCGACACCTCACCTCGCTTGGTCGGATTCGGTCCGCCTTCGCCAAGGCTACGGCGGACAACCTTCGCGAGGAATGAGAGCGAAGGTTGGAGCCGGCGATCGGACTTGAACCGATGACCTGTCGATTACGAATCGACTGCTCTACCAACTGAGCTACGTCGGCCCTGGGCAGG
>JBOGIV010000264.1:0-12963 GCA_050747925.1 Vicinamibacterales bacterium | reverse complement strand
GCGGTGATGGAGCTGCTGCGCGAGCTGCATCGCGGCGGCGCGACCATCTGCATGGTTACCCACGATCCCAGGTACGCCGCGCATGCCGATCGCGGCGTCCACCTCTTCGACGGCCGCATCGTCGAGGAGAACGTCGGCGCGTCGGCCTAGGCGTCGAGTCGCGACGGTGGGCGTACTCGGTCAGGACCTGCGGTACGCCCTCCGATCGTTTCTTCGAGTGCCGGGCTCCACGCTCGTCGCGCTCATCACGCTGGCGCTTGGCATCGGCGGCACGACGGCTATCTTCAGCGTCGTCGATGACGTGGTGCTCCGCAGCCTGCGCTACCCCGATCCCGATCGGCTCGTTCGAATCGCCCGCTACACACTGCGAGGCAACGACGCGTCGTTCTCGGGTGCCGGAAATCGGTGTGCGGCTCTTGCTCGGGGCCAGCCCCTGGCAGATCTTCCGAGCCGTCGTCGGTCAGGGTCTCAGGCTGGCTACCATCGGCATCGCCATCGGGTTGGTCGCGGCCGTCGGTCTGACATGGACCGTCTCGAGCTTGCTCTTCGCCACCAGCACGACCGATCCCCTTGTCGACGCGACGCTGTCGGCTCTGCTACTGGCGATAGCGGGTACCGCGTGCTATGTTCCCGCGAGGCGCGCGAGGCGCGTCGATCCGATGACCGCTCTTCGGAGTGAGTAGCTTCCGATCCCCTGATCCCCGATCCCCAATGATCAAACTGACCAACATCGAGAAATCGTATCGCCACGGACTGTCACAAACGTTCGTCCTTCGCCGTGTCAGCGCCAACGTCACGCAAGGCGACTTCATCTCCATCATGGGGCCCTCGGGCGCCGGCAAGAGCACGCTGCTCCACATCCTCGGGATGCACGACAGCGCATGGACCGGCGAGTACTGGCTCTTCGACGATCCGATTCATCAGCTCTCCGCGAAGGATCGGATGCGCCTGCAGAAGCGGCACGTCGGATTCGTCTTTCAGAGTTATCACTTGCTCGACAATCTGACGGTGTACGAGAACATCGACCTG
The DNA here is from genome assembly GCA_050747925.1 of Vicinamibacterales bacterium. Classification (GTDB taxonomy): domain Bacteria; phylum Acidobacteriota; class Vicinamibacteria; order Vicinamibacterales; family UBA2999; genus 12-FULL-67-14b. The sequence goes on along the minus strand of JBOGIV010000264.1, from coordinate 11,934 downwards.
CCGCTGTCCTATCGCGACGTGAAGAAGGCAGAGCGCGAAGGTATGGTCGCCGACATCCTCGACCGCTTCAACATCGTCGGCAAGAAAGATCTCTTCCCCAACCAACTTTCCGGCGGCCAACAGCAGCTCGTGGCGATCGCGCGCGCGGTCGTCGCCAAACCAACGCTGATTCTGGCCGACGAGCCCACCGGCAACCTCCACACCGATCAGGGCAAGGAGATCATGGAGTTGTTCCGCCGGTTGAACGAACAGGGCACCACGATTATCCAGGTGACCCACTCTCCAGCCAACGCGGCTTACGGCCGCCGGGTGATCAACCTGAAGGACGGCTGGGTCGTCGATGAGAACTGAGCCTCCTTCGCGGCTGCTCATCGCGGATGATCAACCTGACGTCATCGAAGCGCTGCGCCTCCTGCTGAAGCCTGAGGGCTACAGTAGCGACACCGCGTCCTCACCGGCGCAGATTCTTCGCGCGCTCGAGCTGAGAGATTTCGACGTGCTCCTGATGGATCTCAACTACACGCGCGATACGACGTCGGGCGAAGAGGGGCTCGATCTGCTGCAGCGTATTCACACGGCCGACGAATCGCTGCCGATCGTGGTCCTGACCGCCTGGGGATCGGTCAACGTCGCTGTGGAAGCGATGCGCCGTGGGGCGCGCGACTTCATTCAGAAGCCATGGGAGAACGAGCGACTGCTCTCCATCGTCCGAACGCAGACCGAGTTGGGCCGGGCGATTCGACGAGGCCGCCAGCTCGAGGCCGCCAACCAGGCGCTCATGGCCGACGGCCGCTCGCCGATTCTGGCTGAGGCGCCGGCGATGCGTCCCGTGCTCGAGATGATCGCGCGGGTTGGGCCGTCCGACGCCAATGTCTTGATCACCGGCGAGAACGGGTCGGGAAAGAGTCTGGTCGCGCAGGCGCTCCACGCAGTGTCGCCGCGCGCCAATCGGCCGATCGTCACCGTGAACGCCGGTGGGATGGCCGAAGGCGTCTTCGAGTCCGAGCTCTTCGGCCATTTGAAGGGCGCCTTCACGGATGCCAAGGCCGATCGCGTCGGGCGATTCGAGCTGGCCGACGGCAGCACGCTCTTCCTCGACGAAATCGCGAATGTACCGCTGACCCAGCAACAGAAGCTGCTGCGCGTGATCGAGACCGGTGAATTCGAGCGGCTGGGATCGTCGAAGACGCGGAAGGTCAACGTCCGACTCGTGTCGGCCACCAACGCGGACCTCAACGCCGAAGTCGAGGCGGGACGATTTCGAAAAGATCTGTACTTCCGCCTGAACACGATCGAGATTCATTTGCCGCCGCTGCGCGATCGCCGCGAGGACATCCCGCTGCTGGCCAAGCACTTTCTTCGGCAGCACGCCCAGCGGTATCGCAAGACGGTTTCGGGCTTCGATCCCGCCGCTCTCCAGGTGCTGCTGGATCATCGCTGGCCCGGCAATGTCCGCGAGCTCGACCACTCGATCGAGCGCGCCGTCCTGATGTCGGGAGGGCCGACGGTACGCGCGTCAGACCTGGGGCTGCGCGTGGACGGCGCCGCGTCGGCGCGGCTCGAGGACATGAGCCTCGAGGAGGTCGAGGCGCACTTGATCAAGAAGGCGATGACCCGGTTCGGCAACGTGAGTCACGCCGCTCGCGCATTGGGTCTTTCACGCAGCGCCCTGTATCGCCGGCTCGAGCGGTACAAGCTTTAGCAGAATCTGTTGATCTCGTGAGCTCGTGAGCGGGTAATCGATCTGGTGAGCTGTTGATGTTGCGATCTACTGATCGAGTTGGAGATCTGTTGATCGAGCCGGTGATCTTGGGCTCAGGGATTCGTGCACATATGGGATCGCGCCATCATCAGATCACAGATCGACACATCGCGACTTCACAGGATCGAAGATCGCTCACAAGATCACAGGCTCACGAGATCGCAAGGTTCGAGTAACTTCTAACCACTGTGTGGCGGCGACTTCGCCTCGACCAACAGCTCTTCCTACTCGCCCTCGGCGCCGGGCTGCCTGGCGCGGTCACGTCGCTCGTCATTCTCTGGACTGGAGATTACACGCCCAAGGTGCAGTGGACGTTGACGGTCGTGATCGTCGCCACCCTCGCCGGGCTCGCGACATCGGTTCGCACGCGCATCATCGTGCCGCTGCAAACTCTCGCGAATCTTCTGGCGGCGCTGCGTGAGGACGACTTCTCAATTCGCGGTCGAACCGCTAACCCGGACGATCCGCTCGGCGCCGCTCTGATCGAGGTGAACGCACTCGCCGAAACCCTCCACGAGCAGCGTCTCGGCGCCGTGGAGGCGACGGCGCTGCTCCGAACGGTGATGGAGCAAATCGATGTCGCCGTCTTCGCGTTCGATCCGCAGTCCCGGCTGCGGATCGTGAATCGAACTGGAGAACGGCTCATCGGTCGAAGCGTCGAGCACATGCTCGGTCGAACCGCGGAAGAGCTGTCGCTGAGCGACTGGTTCGGGGAGGCGCCGCGCGTGGTGGACATCACGCCGCCCGGCGGCGGCCCCGGCCGATGGGAGGTGCGACGGACGACGTTCCGACTGGGCGGACTCCCTCACGACCTGCTGGTCTTGTCCGACGTCAGCCGACCGCTGCGCGAGCAGGAGCGTCAGGCGTGGCAGCGACTGATTCGCGTGATCGGTCACGAGCTCGGCAACTCGCTGGGCCCCATCCGATCGATCGCCGGCAGCCTCGATGCCCTGCTGCAGCGCAATCCCCCGCCCGCCGACTGGCGCGACGACATGCAAAAGGGCCTGCAAGTCATCGCGTCGCGGACCGATTCGTTGAGCCGTTTTACCGGCGCCTACTCCAGGCTGGCCCGGCTGCCCGCTCCCCGACTTGCGCCCGTCGTCCTGGAGCCGCTGCTGCAGCGCGTCGCCGGCTTCGACACGCGGGTGCCGATTCACATCGCACCGGGACCTGATGTGACGTTCGACGCCGATGCGGATCAGTTGGAACAGTTGTTGATCAACGTGCTGCGCAATGCCGCCGACGCGTGCCTTGAAGTGGGAGGCGGTAAGGTCACGGTTGGTTGGCGGCGTACTCGATCGAGGGTCGAGATCACAGTGGAGGACGAGGGGCCAGGGCTGTCTAACACCGCGAACCTCTTTGTCCCGTTCTTCACGACCAAGCCCGGCGGATCAGGCATCGGTCTGGTGTTGTGCCGGCAGATTGCAGAGGCCCACGAAGGATCGCTGAAGCTCGAGAATCGATCCGGCGCCCGCGGCTGCCGCGTTACTTTGACCCTGCCTGTGTAAGCGTGGTCCGTGTGGCGGCTGGCTTTCGCTTCAACTCCTTCTCGCGCTCGAGCACGCTGACGCCGCAGCGCGCAGCGGGACACACAACTACGCCAAGATCGATTCGCTCACGCGTGCGAGGTCCACGGCGTTCGCGGCCTCCCATGTCGAGCTGTACATGCGGGCGCACGACGGCAAGCTGCCGCGAGTCGACGAGGTCGGCCGCGGCGACGTGAAGACACCACCCCCCTGGCGCACGGCGGCCAAGATGCCCGACAGGCGCTGGTACAGCGATGGCAGCTTTCACGGTCCCTTTCCCCTGATGGCTTCGACGATGGAATTGGAAAAGGACCGGCAGTTCGACGCGCTGGTGCAGATCGTGTTGCCCACGATCAGGAAGGAGTTCGAGTCTGTCGTTCGCCACCTCAGGCCGCCGCGCTATCCGTATGAGATCGATCACACCCTGGCCGATCGAGGGCGGGCGTTGTTCTACTCACACGCGGTGGGATGCCATCGGTGTCATGGCACCTACGACGGCCAAGGCAACGTCCAGTGGCCTGGCAGGTACGTCGACGTCGGCACGGATCGGTCGCGGATCGACGTCGTGTCGGACCAGTTCATCCACGCGTTCAACCACAGTTCGCTCGCCGCCGAGGGGGCGCTGAAAAAGAGCCGCGCGTATGCGGCGACACCGCTGACCGGCGTGTGGGCCAACTTCCCGTACCTCCACAACGGCAGCGTGCCCACGCTGCATCACCTGCTGGGACCCGCGTCAGAGCGGCCGAAGATCTTTCACGTCACAGCGGCCCGGACACTCGACCGTGCCCGCGACGGTCAGCCCCTCTACACCAATCCGAGCGACGAGCGCCTCGGCGAGGCCGAACTCATTCGCCAGTTTGGTGACGATCGAGACTGGTTCAATTCGGCGCGCCCGGGCTGCGCGAACGTCGGGCATGACTTCTGGTCGCGAATCCGGACGAATGCGAACCGGCGCGCGCTGATCGAATATCTCAAGACGCTATAGAGAGACCATTGATCACGTCAACTGACGCGCTCGTCGTGGGTAACCTTTAGTACCGGCCGCTTCAATGGCTAAGCACAGGCTCGCGAACGCCCGGCGGACTGCTGCGTCACTGTTGCAGCTCGCGCTTTTCCGCCGCGGTCACTTTGATCCTCCCTGAGTAAGCGTGGTCCGTGTGGCGGCTGGCTTTCGCTTCAGCTCCTTCTCCCGCTCGAGCACGCTGACGCCGTCGGTAATCCACGACGGTCCTGGCTCGCCCTTCAAGTAATGATCGAACCACTCCTGAATGCGGTGGTGGTAGTCAATCTGGTTCGCCTTTTTCCTCAGGCCGTGATCCTCGCCCGCGTATGCGAGCAGCACGACATTCTTCCCCGCGCGCCGGGCGATGTTGTACAGCTCGAGGCCCTGATGCCAGAACACCGTGCCGTCCGCGTCGCCCACGGACATCAGGAGCGGCGTCTTCATCGTCTGGACGCCGTACACGGCTGAGTTGCGAATGTAGGCTTGCAGATCCTCGTAGAGCGGCACTTCCATCCGCTGCTGTCCCGTCTCGATGTGATCGGTCTCGGCGATGCCGTTGCTCCAATGGAAGTTGCCGTAGTTGCTCACGAGATTCGTAATCGGCGCACCCGCGACGGCCGCGGCAAACACATCAGTGTGCGTTGCGAGGAAGCTCGCGTCGAATCCTCCCCATGAGTGACCGACGATGCCGACCTTTGCCGCATCGACCGCGCCTTTCGCGATCACCTGCTTGACCGCTGGTACGACACACTCCACCACTGACAGCCCGGGGTCGCGCGGGCGGAAGACGATGTCGGGCTGGAGGAAGAAGTACCCGCGGCTCGTGAACACCGAAGCGTTGTATGGCGCGCGTGCCGAGGGGCTGACATAGGTGTGCAGCCCATCGGACAGTCGTTCGTACATGTAGACGACCATCGGATACTTGCGCCCTGCCACGTAGCCAGCGGGATAGTGCAGCACGCCCTGCAGGCGCTCACCACGCTCGCTCTTGTACTCGACAAGCTCGGTGCGTCCCCACGCGAAGCGATCCTGGAAGGGATTGGTCGCACTCACTTGTTTGGCGCTCGCCAGGTCGGGGCCGCCGACGAAGAAGTCCGGCGAGTCGTCAAAGTCCTGAACGATGTACGCGAACGTGTCCGAGGACTTTGCCTTCGACAATCCAATCACCCGGCGATCGAGCCAGACGCTCCGCTGAGCTTTCCCTCCGGACGTCGCCAGATCGATCTGCGCATAGCCAGACTTCTTGGTCCATTGCGCGAACAACGCCACGTACGCGCGACCATCGATCCACTCTGCCTCCGGATCCAGACGAACGTAGCGATGACGCACTTGCTCGCTGGCGCCGTCGGTGACGCGGGCCGCCCTCGTCCCGTCTGGCGCGACCGACCAGATGTCGAAGCGGTCATAGATCCAGATCGCGGCGTCGTCTTTGGTCCACCCGGCAACGCCAAAGGGGGGCTTCTGCTTGACCGTGTCGTCCGACTGCTTGTCCACAACACTCGTTGCGACATTCCTGGTGAGGTTCGTCTGCGTGCCAGTCGCCACGTCGAACACCCAATAGTGATCGTCGAGCAGATAGAGCACGTAGCGGCCGCCAGGGCTGACCTGAACGTATCGATCCTCGATGCGGTCCTTCACCTTGGTCCGCTCACCAGTCGCCACGTTGATAACGTAGACGTCGGCGTAAACGCGGCCAATGCTCCGCTCCATCGCGTAGGCTTTGCGATCGACCATGAGCACGGTCGCCGGCCGATGCTTGATCGCCCGAACGTCTTCGAGCGGATGCATTGCGAGTGACACGAGCCTGTTCTGGCCGACGTGCCAGGCCGCCGTCGAGCTCTCGAGCCGCGTTGTCGGCAAGAGACTCTTCTGCCGCGGCACGACGATCGTGTCTCGCCAGTGCCAGATATCCACACCGGCCGGCTCGTCGCTGTCGTCTTTTTCGTCACGGGACGCGGGTTTCTCGTACCACGGCGCGATGCCGAGCAGCACGGTTCGCCCATCGTCCAACCATTCGGGCGCCCGACCAGCGATGACCCGCCTAGCCGTGCCGAGACCCCCAGCGCCAGTGGGGTCGCAGATCTGTGGGCCTTGCGACGAGCGCACGTTCGTCCACGCCAACGCGAGATGCGTGGGTCCATCGCGAGTCGGGTCGCTCTTCGATCGCAACACGGCGAGATCGTCCGCCCCCTTGCGCCACGTGAGCCCCGCGTAGGATTCGGCCGCAGAATTGAGCACGCGCAACGACCCGGACTGCGGATCGTAGAGCTGCACACCGTTGCCGACCTTGCCTTCCGCACTGATGGTCATCGCGAGCAGATCGGTGACGCTGTTCCACGACCATTCGCTCACGTTGCCGAAACTCGTGTCGGTCGCCGATGCAAGATCGCGCACGATCAAAGTGGCGCCCAGCTTGGGCGTCTCCGCATCGCCGCCGGGCGTACTGGTAGCGTCACGATTCGCCGGCTCCGGCCCGTAGCGGCGCATCGCGAGACGCGAGCCGCTCTTGCTGAATGCGAACGCCTCGATATCGTCGAACGTCACGACCTCGCCTGAGGCAACAGCCCGCAGGCCGAGCTTTCGATGAATCGGTTTCTTGGCCTTTCGAAGCTTGTCCTCTTCGGACTCCGAGACGACGATGGCGTACGCCAGCCATCGCGAGTCGGCGGAGAACACGGCCTGTTCTCCAAACGGGGCAACTGCCGTCTCGCCACTCGCGACGTTGGCGATGCGCAGCTCGTTGTTCCGATTCGATCGGCTGATGCCGTAGGCGGCCCAGCGGCCGTCTGGTGAGAGAGGGGCCGAGGCGAGTCCAGCGATTGACTCCCACTGGCCAAACTCGGCGGTCGTCGGCGGTTGCTTGTCCTGCGCTTGAATGACGGGCGCCGCGGTCAGGCCAATAAGGACGACGAGAACGGCGAGAGTGGATCGGCGAGCCATCGGTTCCTCCAGGGCACATTGTCGCCGATTGGAGGCAGCTTTCAGCCGTTCGCCATTCGCTGTCCGCCAATACAGAAAGGCCTTGCGAATAGCCAATAGCCAACGCTCGGGCGTCAGTGAAGCGCTAACCCTGCGGTCTACAGAGCTCGTCGATCAAGAAGATGTCGGTGAGGAGGGCGCGAACGTGAATTGAGGCATTGAGGTTGTCGACCAGCTGCGAACTGATCGAAGCCTGACCCAACACCAGTCGAATCCCCGCCTGCGCCGTCGCGGCGTCGCGGGAGAGAATCTGCAAGAAGTTGTCGATCGCGTCGTGGGGGCCGAGTCCCTGGGCCATGGCAAAGGCGTGGTACTCGTCGGCCAGTCCGGTCAGGGCGTGGTCGAAGCGTTCGAGAAAGGCGCGAAGCTGAGCGCCCGATGCGGCGCCCTGGTCTGTCGGAAGACCTTGCGCCGCATAGGCCAACATCATCTCGTATCCGGCCTCGATGGCGTCGACGCGACGAGCAAGCTCTTCGCGCGAGCCGTCAGCCGACATTCGGCCTGGTCGGTTGCGAGCCCTCGGTGACCCACCGATGCGGATCGTGGTGCTCGAGGTACTGACGTCGCGTGATGTAGCCGACGATCATCGCCTTCGTGATCCAGAGTTTCTCTGGGCGGAGCGCAAAGTAGATGTGCCCGATAATCAGTCCGACGAAGCCGACACCTCCCAGTCCGTGCAACACGTAGGTGAAGCCCCACGCAGAATCGCTGAAGATGTACGGGTCGCGTGTCACCAGATCCGTGCGGATGCGCCACATCATCATGATGCCGGTCACGATCACGGCGAGTCCGGCGACCATCACCATGAAGTGATACAGCCGGTTGCCCAGTGGATACTTTCCTTGCTTCGGGCCCGGTGCATCGATGCCCATTTCACGCTGAAACTCGATCTTTACTTCTGGAAGGTCGCTCGGTCCGATCCAGATCGACCAGAAGTCGAGGAAAAACGTGGCGTGAATCACATGGAAGATGATTGACCCGGTCAGCACCAGGCCCGCCATCCAGTGCCACTGCACCCAAGCAAACTTGACGCCGACGATCGGGAGGAAGGCGGTAAACACGAGCACCATCATGCTGGACGCCATGATCCAGTGGAAGACCCGCGCCACGCCGTTGTGACGCGGAATCCGCACCGGCAGCCCGCTCATCTGCGACTCCAGGCGATCGACTTCACCTGGATCGCGCTTGTGATGCTGCGAGAACAGCATGTAGCCGGCATGAGCCAGGAAGAACGAGAGCCCGCCGACCAGTGAGGCCCAGAACAGACTCCATGAGATGTGGATGAGAATCGACTCACCCCATGGGCTGCGGGCCCAGCTTAGGAGGTCCATTCTGCATCTCCGCGAATTGCCCGTTTTACCAGTGCCTTCACCAGCGGAATCTTGTACGCGTTGTGACGCAGCGGCACGGCGCCCTGCACGGCGAGCTCGGCCGCCATGTCGGCGGTTGCCTTGTCGCGCTGCCTGCCTCTGATCGCCGATTCGACGTTCGTCAAGCGATACGGACGCGCCGACACGCCGTTGACGACCATCCGGACGTCAGAAATCGTCGAGCTCGAGGTCGTCATGATCGACGCGATGTTGACGAGCGCGAAGTCCCACACCTGTCGGTCGCGCACCTTTTCGAAGTAGTGCGTCTTGCCGGCCCAGGTCGCGGGAATGCGGATCGCGGTGAGCAGATCGCCGGGCTGCAACATCGTGATCCGGGTGATGTCGGTGCCCGGGCCCACGAAGAAGTCCTCGGCGGCAACGACCAGCTCTCGACCACCTCTACGCACCACCATCGAGGCGTCGAGCGCGATCAACGCCGGGGCCGTGTCCGACGGATTGACGGCCACGCAACGGTCGGCGTCGAAGATCGCATGTTCGCGATTGATAGCGGTCGGCGTGTCGGCATAACAGATGTTGCCGCCGGCGCGATAGCACGGCCAGCCGACCCGGTAGTACCAGCAGCGCGCATCCTGCGCCACGTTGCCGCCGAGCGTGCCCTGGTTGCGAATCTGCGGCGAGGCGACAAGCAGCGCGGCCTGCGCGAGCAGCGGGAAGCGTTCCTTGACCAGCGTGTTGGTGGCGATCTCGGTGAGCGACGTCACCGCGCCGATCTCGATCCCGCCGTTGGCGTCCTTCACGCCGCGCAGCTCATTGACCCCGCCCAGATCGATCACGACCCTTGGTTTGCGGATGCGGTCCTTCAGCCAGTCGAAGGTGTCCATACCGCCGGCCATCACCCAGGCATCGGCGCCATGACGATCCAGAATCCCGAGCGTGTCAGCGACGCTCGTTGGCTGGAAGAGCTCGAATGCCGACATCACGTCGCGAATCGGTGGCATTGTCGTGTTCCTCCTAGATGAACGCCGTCAGCGGCTCGTAAGTGGGTTTGCCCGCCGCCAGCGCCGTCATGATCATCTCCGGATGGACGGGTGTGCGTTGGAGGAGCCCGTAGCCGACGGCCTCGGCAAGTGCGCAGAGCACCGACCCTCCTCCTGCGCCGACTGACGGTTCGCCGATCCCCTTGGCCCCAATCGGATTGCTGGGATCGGGCAGATCAACCGCAGCCCAGGTCATCTTGAGGGGGACGTCGAGGATGGTCGGCGGTTTGTTGTTGTAAAGGCGCTTGGCCAATGACGCACCGTAGTGCGAATCGATCACGATCTTCTGCGATCGCAGATGGCCCATGCCCTGAGCCCCGCCGCCGTGAATCTGTCCGCCCAAGGCATTGGGGTGGATGACCGTTCCCACATCGACCACGCCGAGGTAGTCGATCACGTCGTAGACGCCGGTCTCGACATCCACTTGCACTTCTGCGAAGCCCGCCATGAACGAGTAGGTCGAGCCGTCGCGAGGCAGGTTGTCGCGTGCGACGCCCATCACGCCGAGGCCGACCAGATTGGCGGCTGACGCTTTGGTCATGGCGTTGAGCTCTTTGGGCACTTCGTGGCCGTCGTAAATGCCGCCCAACTGGATGGCGCGCTCGGCAGCCATCGCAAACGTCATCCCGCGCCCCGGATTGCCTTTCCGGAAGACGCGTTCGTTCGCCAGGTCGTAGTCCTCGGGCCTGCCGCCGAAATCCTTGGCGGCGATTTCCTGAAGTTTCTTCCGCAGGTCCATGCCTGCCGCGTAGTTCGCGCGCGTGTGCGCGTAGGTGGTCTGGCTGCCGGCCTGGATGGAACTCCACGGCACGTTGTAGGCCGTGTTGCCCCAGATGACTTCGCACTTCTCCCAGGGCATGTTCACCATTTCGGCGATCACACGAGCGGTGTCGCTGAACGACTGCGTGCCCAAGTTGCCGATGCCTTGATGAATGTAGAGCTTGCCATCGGGTTTCAAGGTGCACAGTCCATCGACTCCGATCGAGCCAGCTGTATAGGCGCCGAGCGCAACAGCCACGCCGGTGACCTTACTTCCGACGCGCTGGCCGTTGCGTTTCATGCGCTCATCCCAATTGAACAGCGCACGTCCCTTGTCGAGCACCTCGTTCACAAATGCGCTTGTCACCTTCTGGCGAGGTCGCCCCGGGGGCCCAGGTGGGAGCAAGCCGAATGGAGCCGGACCTGCCGGCGCATTGATCTTGCGGATGGCGACCTGATCGATGCCGAGCTTCTTAGCGGCCTCCGAAATCATCGGCTCGAACATGATCGAGAACTGCATCCCGCCGGGCGCACGTTGCGATACACCGGGCGGCGTGTTCGTGCACACCGAGATGCCGCGGAAGCGCATGTTCGGCGGCTGATACATGAGGGACGCCAGGTTGGCGGTCGTCGAGTTGTCGCCCTGACGCCGGTACGGACCGCTGGCTTCGACAATGAAGCAATCGATGGCGGTGACGCGACCGTCCTTCTTGAAGCCCACCTTCGCCCACGCCTGGTAGCCCGGACGCACGCGACCGATGTAGGTCTCCTCTTCGCGGGAGATCCGCATCATCACCGGTCGGCCGTTCAGCTTCTTCGACATGATCGCCGGAATCGCCATCGTCTGCGCCCCGGGAATCTTGCTGCCGAAGCCGCCGCCGCAGTACTCGCTGATGAGCACGACCTCTTCCGGCTTGATGCCAACCCACCCCGCCACCGACCCGACCGTGCGGGCGAGGCTCTGCGTGGAGCCATGCAGGTAGAGCTTGCCGTTCTGCCAGTACGCCATCGCCGACCGGCTCTCGAGCGGCTGATGCGACGTGGTCTGCTGCTGGCTGTCCCGCTCGATGATGAGGTCGGCTTCCTTGAAGCCGGCTTCGATATCGCCGATCGTCAGGGTGTCGACCGCCTCCGCGTTGCTGGGGAACTTCCCAGCGTCGACCATCGCGATGTCAGCCGCCGTCCATTTCAGCGTCTTCATGTTCGGCGCGGCGAAGACGTTGCCTTCTCTGCGGCCGTTCGGACCGTCGGGGCGCAAGGAGTCGAGCGGATCGACCGCGAACGGCAGCGGCTCGAAGTCCACGATGACGCGTTCGAGCGCTTCGGCTGCGATCTCTTCGGTATCGGCAGCGAGCGCGAGAATCGGCTCACCCTCGTAGAGCGGTTCCTTGGTGAGCGCAAACTCGGCGGCGAGCGGAGGCCCGGCGGGCGGCGTTGGCGCCGCTCCGGCGGCTGGCGCTCCCGCAGGACGCTGAGCTTGTGCTCCGCCACCAGCGCCGGCGGCGGGAGCCTGACCCCCAGCAGCAGCACCAGCCGC
>JBOGIV010000263.1:0-3531 GCA_050747925.1 Vicinamibacterales bacterium | reverse complement strand
GGATTTACCCGAGTGCCTCGGCTCGTCGCTCGTGGTCACTTGTCTGTCCAATGATCCACCCTTCCGCGCGCGCTTCGTGGCCTCGCCGCTGGTCGATCGCCTGAACTTCGGACCGATCTCGACGACGCAGATCGGATGGGATCAGCCGCACGAGGGGAACCTGTTCGAACATCTCTATGCCCGGCGGGCTATTCAGAAAAGCGCATAGACGTACGTTGGCCATCGAGACACAGAGACTCAGAGCTGGTTCCGTGCGCAGGCTTGCAATCGAGCTCTGTGTCTCGGTGTCTCTGTGGCCACGTACGTTTCCGTAATCGAGTTGCGATGAGGATTCTCTCGCTAACAGCGGGCGCGGCGTCGATGTACTGCGGCAGTTGCCTGCGCGACAACGCGCTCGCGGCCGAGCTCATGCGGCGCGGGCACGATGTGACGCTCCTCCCGTTCTACACGCCCACTCTGACCGATGAGCCAAACGTCAGCCGGCAGAAGCGCGTCTTCTTTGGCGGCATCAGCGTCTACCTTCAACAGCACCTCTCGCTGTTTCGACACACACCGCATCTGGTCGACCGGCTGTGGGATGCACCCCGCGTCATCAGCGCGCTGGCCGGCGGGGCGATTGCGGTCGATCCAAAGCAGCTCGGGGCCCTGACGGTCTCGACGCTGCGCGGCGAGGACGGACATCAACGCAAGGAGATCGAGAAGCTGCTCTCGTGGGTCGTGGCCGAGCCGAGGCCGGATGTCGTCAACATTCCGTACACGTTGTTGATCGCTCTCGCGGCACCGCTTCGCCGCGCCCTCGGCTGCCCGATTGTCGTCACCCTGCAGGGAGAAGACCTGTTCCTTGACGGATTGCCCGAGCCGTTTCGGACTCAAGCGCTCGACCTGATTCGATCGCAGATCGCCCACGTCGACCGGTTCATTGCCGTCAGCGACTACTACGCCACCTTCATGCGCGAGTACCTGTCGATCCCGCTCGAGAAGATGCGCGTCGCGAGGATCGGCGTCAACACGAGCGACCTGGCGATCACGCCTGCTCTGAGCGAGACGGTGGTATCCGGTCGAGTCGAAGGGTCACGACGACGGCAAGACCCATTCACCATCGGCTACTTTGCGCGCGTGGCGCCCGAGAAGGGTCTCCATAACCTGATCGAGGCGTACCGCGTGCTCCGTCAGGAGCGCGGAGTGCCGCGGTCGCGTCTGCTGGCCGCCGGCTACCTGGCGCCCGAGCATCGGAGCTACCTCGATGGTCTCGAGCGGCAGCTCGAATCGTGGGGGCTCGGAGACGAGTTCGAGTATCGGGGCGCGGTCGAACGCGCGGCGAAGGTGGCATTCTTCCACGGCATCGATGTGCTCTCAGTGCCGAGCGGGTATCACGAGCCCAAAGGGCTCTACGTACTCGAAGCGATGGCGTGCGGAGTGCCGGTGGTGCAGCCTGCCCACGGCGCGTTTCCTGAGATCATCGGACGCACCCATGGCGGCGTCCTCGCTCGATCCGAGGCCGGCACGGATGTCGCCGACGCGCTGTACGAGGTGTGGCGGAATCCCGAGCACGCCGCCGCGCTTGGTCGAAATGGTGCGGCTGGCGTGCGCGCGCAGTACACCGTGGGCCACATGGCCGAGCAGACGCTCGCCGTGTTTGAGGAAAGCATCAATACACATACGGGCGAGGCGAATCGCGTCACTCGGTGAGTACGACGTGTTATCGAAGCGAACTTGCAGAATCGTCCCCGCTGAAGGAACTCGCGTCCAAGGCAGGCGCCGATTCAGCATCCGTTGCCCGCGATGCGACAGCGGATGATCGCCGATAGAATCGGATGATGCTCGAGGCGGTTCAGGTCTCAAAGATCTATTCAACGGCAGCTGGTGACCTCACCGTTCTTCGGGACGCAACCTTGGCGCTCGATTCCGGCGAGGCGGCCTGTGTGATGGGACCTTCCGGGTCGGGGAAGAGCACCTTGTTGTACGCGCTCGGTGGCCTCGAGCCGCCGACGTCAGGGCATGTGAAACTGGACGGGCAGGATCCGTACGCCCTTGCGCCACCGGCCCTCGCCGGGTTTCGAAACCGTCACGTCGGATTCGTCTTCCAGGACCATTGCCTCCTGCCGCAATGCACCGTGCTGGAGAACGTGCTCATTCCAACGCTGGTCGGCGATCGGGCAGACGATGCCGCTGAATGGGCGCGGCGATTGCTGGAGGATGTGGGGCTCGGGGCGCGACTCGATCATCGACCCGCCGAATTGTCCGGGGGTGAAAAGCAGCGCGCCGCCATTGCGCGTGCGCTGGTCCGCCATCCGACGCTCGTGCTCTGCGACGAGCCCACCGGGAATCTGGATGCGGAAACGGCCGCAGTGGTCGCGGAGCTCTTGCTCGGACTGCACGCCAAACAGCGGACGATTCTGCTGGTGGTGACGCATAGCGCCGCGTTAGGCGAACGGTTCCAGCGCCGCTGGAGCATGAGGAACGGACGGCTCAATGCGTAGCCTGTCCCGCCGTAGCCCGGAACATGTCTAACCCCGAACGGAAGCGGCGTCGCTCGCTCACCCGCGCATCGCTGGAACACTATCTCCCGACCAACGCGATGGTGGTCGTCGGCGTCGCGGCGGCAGTTGCGGTCCTCGCCGGCGCGCTGCTTGTCGGCGCGTCAGTGCGGCAGAGCCTGCGGGAGTTGGCGCTTGGACGTCTTGGCGCCGCCGATGTCGTGGTTTCGACTCAGACCTTCTTTCGGTCCGCGCTCGCTGACAGCTTCATCGGGGCGCCCGCAGGGCCCGAGGTGCGGTCGGCGGTCCCGCTGATTGTCGCCGCCAGCGCCGTCGTTCACGAAGAGTCGAGGCGGACCGCGGGTCGTGTCTTGGTCTACGGCATCGACGAACGGTTTGGCCGTTTTCACGGCGTTCAGGGGCTGACCGTGGACGGCCGAGACGCACTCGTCAGTTCGGCGCTGGCCGACGAACTGGGCGCGAAAGCCGGCGAGAGCCTCAGCATTCGAATCGCCAGACCGACCGACATCCCCTTGTCGACGCTCCAGGGCCGTCGAGAGCTGACGGGCGAGCGTCTTCGAGTCAACCTCGCGCGCGTGCTCGATCGAGAGTCCCTGAGCGAGTTCTCGGTCGCGCCTTCGCAAGGTCCGGTGCTGGCCGTCTTCGTGCCGTTGGCGCGGCTCCAACGGGACCTCGAGCTCGGCGATCGCGTCAACACCATCCTGTTGAGCGTTGGCGACGCGCTCGCACCAGACCAGGCCGCGTCGGCGATTCGTGACCGACTCTCGCGCGCCGCCACGCTCGAGGATCTCGGGTTGCGGCTGCGGCCAGGGGCCGAGAGCGGTCCGATCGTCGTGGAAAGCCGCAGCGGATTTCTGGCGCCGTCGGCCGCCGAGGCCATCGAGAAACAGGCGCGCGACCAAGGACGGGCCGTCGTGCCTGCGCTCACGTATGTCGCAAATGTCATTCGGATCGGTGCCCGCGAGATTCCTTACTCGACCGTGACGGCGATCGATCTGGATGATGACGAGTGGTCCGCGGGCGACTCTAAGCG
>JBOGIV010000262.1:0-24686 GCA_050747925.1 Vicinamibacterales bacterium | reverse complement strand
CGCCAGCGGCAGGTGACGGTGTGGCCGTCGATGCTGGAGGCGCGCCGGCTGGAGCCGGGTTTGCGCCGGTCGGCGCCACCGAACTCGCCGCTGGCCCATTGGATGCCGTTGTCGCTGATGGATTCGCCCCGGCAGGAGAAGTGCCTCTCGAGAACACGACAAACCCGACAACCCCGGCGAGGACGAGCGCGCCGACTCCCGCGGGAATCAACCATTTGGGCCGGGCGGCACCGGTGACCGTGGCCGCTACAGCTGACGCTCCGGCGGGCTTTGTGCCCATTCGCGTCTGTTGAAGGTCCTGGTGGAGCGCCTTCATCACCATCGTGCTGGCGAAACGCGTTTCGTCCAGCTGGGAAGTCGAGACGGAGGGGTGCAACGTCTTTCGAATCGTCTGCAGCTCACGCCCGAATGCGTCAGCGGTCGGGAAGCGCTGGTCCGGATCCTTGCTGAGCGCGCGCATGACCGCCGCCACCAGTTCGGGCGGAAGGTCAGAGACAAGGCTCTCGAGCGGCGTCGGATCCTCCTTGAGGATCTTGAGGATGACAGCGGTCGGCGAATCCGCGACGAAGGGCTTGCGTCCCGCGAGCAACTCGTACAGCACGACACCAGAGGAGAAAATGTCGGCCCGTCCGTCCACCGATTCGCCACCGGAAACCTGTTCCGGCGACATATAAGACGCGCTGCCCAGCACATCCCCTTGCCGCGTCAACGTCGAGCTCGTGAGCTTGGCGATGCCAAAGTCGAGCAGTTTGATCGAGCCGTCCTCGAGCAGGAAGATATTGTCGGGTTTGACGTCGCGGTGGACGACGCCTTGCTCGTGCGCATACGACAACCCCTCGCAGAGCTGGGCAATGATGTTGAGCTTGTCGTCAATTGTCAGGGGCGGCTGCGTGTTGATGCGCGCGCCGAGTGGCGTCCCGCGCAGAAATTCCATGACGATGTAGGGAACGTTCGACTCTTCCGCGAACTCGAAAATCGTGACGATGTTGCGGTGCTGCAGTTTGGCCGCGGCCCTGGCCTCGCGATAGAACCGCGGCCGCATTTGTTCCGCGTCCTCGGAAAAGTCGGCGAGCATCAGCTTGATCGCGACTTCACGGTCTAGCACCGGATCGAAGCCGCGATAGAGGACCCCCATCCCGCCCTTACCAACCCTGGCGAGGATCTGATACCGCCCGATCTTTTCGAGTTGCTTGGGTTCGTTCATTTCACTGGCTCAACCGCCTGACCGGCCTTGAAAGTCACCTTGATGGTCTTGTCGGATTCATTGCACGTGGCAAACAGCGCCAGCGTGGGCCGCCCCTTGGCGCCGGCCAGCACACCGACGCTGCGCTCGACCGCCTCCGACAACGACCGGCCGATGAGCGCCTCGGGGCGCACACCAAAGATCAGTTGACCCGTGGGGCTCGTCGACCGCACGACGAGGTCGGCGTCTACGACCAGTTGCGCTTCGTCGGGCGCCACGGCCCTCGACAACGAAATCGAGTGCGGCGCCATCGTCTCGTCATCGTCTTTTCGTGTCGGAATGTGCGTGTCGTCGTCGTCATCATCGGCAATCGACCGCAGCAGCGCGGCATCGAGGCCCGAGATTCGGGTCGTGTCGACGTTGCTCCCGGCGACCTGCGTCGTGTCGATGTTGGGTGCCGGCCGGCGCGTCGGTGCGATCGTGGCGTCGGCGGAAGTGGCGAGTTCCCGCATGACCGACGTTGGGACTTTGTCGGTCTCCTTCGACGCCGCTACGAAGGTGGCCGATTCGTGCGGCTCGGTATCCTCCGCGTGCCGGACGTCGTGCAGCTCGGTGATCTCCTCTTCGATGTAGCGCAACTGGAGGTGTCCGAGCTGAACGACGTCGCCGGAGGCTAACAAGCGTTCCGGTACCTTGGCGCCGTTGACGAGGATGCCGTTGCGGCTGCCGAGATCGCGAACGAGCAACCCGCTCGGCCGCGGCACAAATTCAGCGTGGCGCCGCGAGAGCAGCGGGTCAAGATCGCTGATGTGGCACGACGGATCTCGGCCGATGACAATCGGGCCGACCAGGAGCACTTCACGCTCCGACCGCCCATCATTCACAACCAACTTGCGTTTCACAGGCCCACCATTCCTGCGAATGCGGCGATTCGCCGCCGGAGTTCTGGAGCGGGACCGCGGAGGCCGCCCGGTACTCCGGAACCCGAGCGTGGCGGCTCTTCGAGTGATCGCCGAACGTCCGTCAGATCGGCCAGCACCTCGGCGCAGTGCTGATACCGATTGTCCGGGCTCTTCGCCAGAGCCTTTGAGAGCACCCGCCACAACGCCGCGGGAACCGTCGTTTCCGTGATTGGCTCTGGGTCATTGTTGAGCAGAGCATGAAGGGTTCGGGGCAGATCGGCGGCGGCAAAGGGCGCGCGACCGGCCAACATGAAATAGCTGACGGCGGCCGCCGAGAAAATGTCGGACCGCTCGTCGACCTGCCGGCCTTCGGCTTGTTCGGGCGACATGAAGGCCGGGGTGCCCATGATGACTCCGCCAGCCGTCAAGGTCGAGGTGTGCAAGCGGGCGAGACCGAAATCCAGTATCTTCAGCACGCCATCGTTCTGCACGAAACAGTTGCTGGGCTTCACGTCGCGATGCACGGCTCCTTGCGCATGTGCGGCCTGCAGACCCTGGTAGAGCTGGGTAATGAGGTAGAGGACCGTTTTTACATCGGTTGGTGCGTTCGCTCGTAAGTAGTCTCCCAGCGCCAGGCCCTTGAGTAGTTCCATCACGATGAACGGCCGACCCACGTCCTCGCCGACGTCGAGCACCGAGACGATGTTCGGGTGCCGGAGGTTCGCCGTGATGCGCGCCTCGCGATAGAACCGCGCCCGGGCTTCACGTTCGTCCTGCATTTCGGCGGTCATGCACTTCAGTGCGACCGTGCGATCGAAACCCTGGTCATACGCGGCGAAGACGTGCGTGTTCACACCGCCGCCGATTCGCTCGACCAGGCGATATCGACCAACATGCGCCCCGACCGGCAACTCGACACGGTTGAGAGGCGTCATGATGCGTGCGCCTCGTATCGCACAACCAGGGCAGTCACATTGTCGTGACTGCCGTGGTTCAACGCCGCATCGACGAGGGCTTGCGCCGCCTCCGCGGGGTCCAGCTGCGAGGTGAGCAGCTCGCGCAGGATCTCCAGATCGAGCACGCCGTGCAGGCCGTCGCTGCACAGCAGGATGACGTCTCCCGGCGACACATCGCGTTCGGAGAGATGCACGTCCACCTGCTCGCGCGCGCCCAGGACGTTCGTCAACACGTTGCGCATTGGGTGCCGGGCGATGTCTTCGGGGTGCAAGCGAGGATCGTGGGCCAGAATCGTCGCCGCCCACGAATCGTCCTGCGTCAGCAACTCGATGCTGCCGTTGTGGAGCAGGTACAGACGACTATCGCCGACGTGGCCGATGGCCATGCGCGCGCCGTTCACCAGCAGGCTGACGATGGTCGTGCCCATCCCGCTGTAGTCGTCGTTGTTTTCGGCCTCTCGGAAGATCCGTCGATTGGCGAGGTGGATTGCCGTACGAAGGCGGTTTGCGTCAAACGAGAGCTGGCGGTCCAACCCGTACGGCCAGGAGAAATCGGTGTTGGAGGACGACCGGCGGACGAAGCCACCGAGCGCCTCAATCGCAAGCCGCGACGCGACCTCGCCCGCTTCGTGGCCGCCCATTCCATCGGCGACGGCGAAGAGGCGGACCTGTTCGTCAGAAAGGAAGGCGTCCTCGTTGGTCTTGCGAACGCGGCCGACGTCAGAAACCGCACTGGCGCGGATCAACAGGCCCCCCAGGGCGCCGCGCAAGAGTCTAATCGGGATCCAGCTCCGGCGGCGTCGATCAAGGGACTATATGGGTCAGGTAAAGCACCTTCAATACCACTAAGGTGGTAATAACATACTTGACTGGCCGCTCGTCGTCTAGGCCATCCGTGCGATCAACTGCGAGCGGGTATCGACGCCGACCTTGTCGAACACATGCGTGAGGTGCTTTTTGACCGTCGCCGGAGCTGAGCCGAGCGTCGTGGCGATGTCCCGATTCCGATAGCCGAGCAGTACGAGCTCGACCACTTCGGCCTCCCGTTTCGACAGCCGGTAACGCGTGCGGAAGGCGCTCATGGCCGAGCCGAGCTCGCCGACACTTACTGCCACCTCCGTGCCCGAATGGTCGAGGGGGATCACATGCAGGCGGAAGGGCTCGCCGCCTTTTCCGGTCAACAGGCTGGTCGTCGCCGTGTCCAGTTTGTCCCCCAGGCTCTTCAAATGGTCGCTCAAGAGAACGGTGAGCTCAGAGCGGTATTTGGTCCGGAGACGCTCGCGGAGCTGCTGGGCCGCCGCGTTGGCGTAGATCAATTGGTGATGTCGGAAGATCAGCACCGCCAGTGCCAACGAGTCGACGACGAGGTCGAAGCGCAGCCGTGAGTGTCGAGCTGATGAAGCCGGCGATCGTTCGGTCACATTAGTTCTGCCGCGGTGTCGTGCCAGTGATTTTCAGATTATTGACGCCGCGGCTGATCCAGACTCTGAATATCCGCACATCGCTGCTGTCTCTACTCAGCGCATTCAGCGTCGGGGAAATCGTCGCTCTCGCGTCCTGCAGCATGGAGCGGATGAAGTCGGGATCGATCGTGCCGATGTTGGGAGTAAGCCGGCTCCCAGGACCAAGGAGGGGAACAGGATCGACGAACTGCCGCCCATTAACCAGGAGCGCGTGGACTGGAGGCACGCTCGTCGATGAGAAATAGCTTGGCGACTGTTCAGCGCGCACAAGAGCGAGCCCGAGAACGTTCGCACGCTGGCCGTTCCCGGACGCGCCAATCGGATCGTCGAAGTTGGTGGTCAGAAGCGTGACGCTGCCGTCGAGGTCGTGAATGTCGAATGCCCTTGGGGTCTTCGCGCTCGTAGCCACCCTGGCGCCTTGCATGGTGAACGTGGCTCGACCGTGAATCCTGGCGAACCAACTGGTCGCTGGCCCCTCGTACCACATGTCGCGAACGAGCACACGTGAGCCCCCAGAGACGTCGTAGCTGAGCCAGTTGTTGCTCGACGCGCCCGAGAACAGCGTCAGGTGTGCGCCGTTTGCGACGATCGAAGCACCCTTCGCCATGGCATGTCCGACGTCGACGAGCTGGACGTCGGCATGCTCGAGGCGCTCCACCAAAAGATTGGCTTTTTCCGCTGCTCGCAGCTCGGTTCCGTTCAAGGAAATTCGAGAGCCGGTCTGATCGATCTCGTGGAGCGCGACGCCGTCAACCGTCGCAGTTCCCAGAACGTGCAACTCGCGCAGCGCCACACGGCTTGGGCCCACGATTTGGACGACGGGACCCGCCTTCGAGCCACTCCACTCCAGCTTCGTGCCGGCGCCATCGCCAACGAGTTGAACGTCGCCCGGTGGCAGGGTCAGAGTCTGATCGATCGTGTAGGAGCCGAACGGAAAATGGACCACCGATCGGTTCCCGTTCCTGGCTGCTGCATCAATGGCGCGCTGAATCGTCTTGGCGTCTGCCTCGCGTGGAAGTTCGAACACAGTTCGACGCAGATTGGGCCACGGCGCTGGCAATTCCGGCTCGGCCCACGTGACAGCCGTTCGAGCGACGATGCGATCGTCGATCGTCACCAGGCGACCGCTCACCGACAATGGACTCTGCGCCGTGAACGTGTTGCCGATGCTGACCACGTCCGAGCCGAACCAATTGCGCCACGATACAACCGGGCCGCTCGCACCAGGCGGGCTGATGATGGTGTTGTCGAGCACAAGCGCCGGTCCCTGATTGCCGAGCTGGATGGGCATCGGATCACTGGAATCGACGATCGTGTTCCGCTGAATGTCAATCGTCGCTGGATGGCTGACGAGAGGCGAGACGAAGAAGGCCCTCGATCGATTCGAGTAGTTGCCGCGAGCCGAGAACCCTCCGGTATTTCGCATGTACAGATCGGCCGTTGTCGAACGCCGAAAGACGCTGTCGTAGACGTGGTAGTTGCCGGCCCCCGGATCGTTGGTGACGCCAATTGCGCAGTCCTCGAAGAGCGACTGCCAGATCCAGATGTCAAGGGCGTTGAAGTTACCGAGCGCGACGCCCGCCCTCGTATTACGCACGAAGCGCGCGCGCAGAATGCTGGTTTCGGCGAAGCCCCGCTCCCTGAAGCCCCCGCGAATGCCATATTCGACGTCGACGAATCGCGCGTCGGAGTATTCGTTGCCGGTATCGAAATTGGGCCGGCTGCCATCCCACGACTGTTCCACTGCCACGCTCGCTTTGCGGTTGCCGATGAAGGTGAACCGACTGAACCGCGAATAGGCGATCCCGTTGACGAGCAGCATCGTGCCACCAGCGGGTCCGTCCCACGAGATGCGGGTGGCGTCCGGATCCTCGCCGATGAGGCTGACATGGATCCGGAACGCAAGCGTCAGGGTTCCTGTGATGCGGTAGGTGCCGATTGGAAAATAGAGCACCGGCGACCGTGTCTCGGTCGTGCCCAACTCGTCCAACGCGCGCTGAATGGCGCCGGTGTCGTCGGCAACTCCGTCGCCGACGGCGCCGTAAGCGCTCCTGACGTTCAGCCAGCTGGGAAAGGGGCCGACGAACTCGTCACCAATGGCGGGAAAGGCGTTGACGACCGTCGCCTGTTGCACAGGTTCTCGTGGCCAGATCGCGAGCCACCCGATTGACAGCAGAGCCGCAGCGATTGACGTTTTCATCATGGCTTCAGGCAACACCCTCGAACGACGCGCGTCGATCGATGCGGGTTCATGCTGATACTAACGACATTCTCCGACCAATAGATGGTTCGGACCGCAGAGGTGGGTGGGTCTGAACCGACAAGTTGTCAAATGATGTAACGCCGGTCGTTGTTCGAAGCGCCGACGCGTACAATGATCTCCCGTGTCTAGCGCATATCCATTCGATCTTCTTCTCAATCGGCTGTTCCGCGCCACGTGCGCGTGCGCCGTGGTGATCGTCTCGGCCAATCTCGCGTTCGCTCAGCCGATGCCGGTCAGCTCTCCCGTTGGATTGCCACCGCCCTCCGCCCTGAGCGCGACGGCGGTTCGTGCGGCTGAGGTGCCGACGGTCGACGGCGATGTGGCCGGCGACCCCGCGTGGGCGAATGCGACACCGATCTCAGAGTTCTGGCAGGAACAGCCCGACGAGGGACAGCCGTCTTCGGAGCAGACCGAAGTGCGCGTGATTTTCACGGGTGACACGTTGTACGTCGGCGCGATGCTCTTCGACCGCGATCCGAGCGGGATCATCGTGTCCGATGCGCGCCGCGACGCGCCGCTGGATGATACCGACAGCTTTCAGATGATCGTCGACACATACCGCGATCGCCAGAACGGATTCGTGTTCGGCACCAATCCCGCTGGCATCGAGTACGACGGCCAGGTCACCAACGAAGGGGAAGGCGGTGGTGGCGTACAAGGCCAACGGCAATCGGGCGGCTCCGGCGCCGGTTTCAATATCAATTGGGATGGCGCGTGGGTGGTGCGGACGAAGATCACCGCCCAGGGGTGGATGGCGGAATTCGCCATCCCTTTCCGGACGCTGCGCTACCCGCTGGGCATCGAGCAGACCTGGGGCATCAACTTCCAACGCAACATCCGCCGTCGCAACGAACGCTCGTATTGGGCGCCCATCCCTCGGCAATTCAATCTCTATCGCGTGTCGCTTGCCGGGTCGCTCGCGGGGGTGCAGACGCCGGGACTGCGCAACTTCACCGTGACGCCGTACGCTCTAGGAAACGTGCTCGAGTCGGGCGTGGCGCCTGTGGACTCGGTGGTGCTTGGCGACGTCGGCGCCGACCTGAAGTACAGCCTCACCCCCAGCCTGACGCTCGACGCCACGGTGAATACCGACTTCGCGCAGGTGGAGGTGGATGATCAGCAGGTGAACCTCGATCGCTTCACGCTCTTCTTTCCCGAGAAGCGTCCGTTCTTCCTCGAGAACGCGGGGTTCTTCAGCGTGGGCAATCCCGGAGAAGTGGATCTGTTCTTCAGCCGCCGCATCGGCATCGGTGACAACGGCCAGTCGATCCCGATTGCGGGCGGCGGCCGTGTGTCGGGCAAGGTCGGGCGTTTCAACGTGGGCGTCCTCAACATGCAGACCGACGAGTACCAGAATCGGCTCGCCGGCCACAATTTCAGCGTCGCGCGCGTGAGCCGCGACCTGCCCAATCGATCCTCGATCGGCGCCATCTTCACCAATCGCCAGGCGGTCGGCGATCTCCGGCGCGAGGACGACCGTGGCCGCACGGTCGGCATGGACGGCAAGTGGGGGATCGGCCAGACGACAATGCTCACCGGGTTTCTGGCAAAGACCGACAAGCCGGGGACCAACGAGAGCAACCACGCGTTCAACATCCGGTCGCAGATGAACCGTCCGAAGTGGGATTTGAACCTCGGTTTCCAGGAGGTCGGCAGCGGCTTCGATCCGCGGATCGGGTTTCTCAGCCGCAAGGGGTACCGGAAGCCTGACGCGATGCTGATGACGCGCTTTCGCCCGAAGGATTTCATCAAGATTCAGGAGTTGAGGCCGCACGTGAATTTTCGCGGCTTCTGGGGACTGGATGGGTTCCAGGAAACCGGGTATATCCACATCGACAACCACTGGCAGTTTCGCGACAGCACGGAGATTCACACGGGCATGAACCTCACGCGCGAGGGCGTGCGGGCACCATTCGAGATCTACCCGGGCGTCGTCGTGCCGCCTGGCACTTACGACCATGCCGAAGCGCAACTGGTGGCGATGAGCAATCAAGGCGCGCCGTTCAGCATCTCGGTGCGCGCGACCATTGGTGGATTCTTCGGCGGCGATCGCGTGAGCTTGAACCCCACCATCAGGATGCGGGCGGGTGATCGGCTGACCACAGAGATTGCGTATCAGCGGAACGACATCGATCTTCGGTGGGGCGGGTTTGTGACCAACCTGGTGCGGACCCGCGTCTCGTACTCGTTCTCGTCACGCGTCTTCACGCAGGCGCTGATCCAGTACAACGATCGCGCCGACCTGTGGTCGATGAATTTCCGCTTCGGGTGGCTCCAGGCCGCGAATACCGGGCTGTTCGTCGTCTATACCGATACTCGTGGGCTCTACGATCTCTTCGACCGCCCGGAGCGTACGGATCGATCGTTAATCGTGAAGTACTCCTACATGTTCGACCTGTTTCAGTAGTCGTGCCCGCTCGAGGGCATGGGCGCTCCGATCGCCAGCCGATCGTTCGTGCTAACATCCGCGGGCCTCAAGCCGGTAATGACGTGTTGGCTCGGCACCAATCGCCGAGGGAGGAGTGTCACGGCTCGGAAATCGCCAATCGATGTCGCAAAGGCGGGTGTTCTCGCCTACAACAAGAAGAATTGGGTGGCCGTCCAGGACTCAATGGCGGCTGGGTTGTCCTCGACGAAGTAGGCACTCAGAGGAAGATTCGAGGCGTGGGCGCTGTGCTCGACGCCTATCACGGCTGGGCGAATGCGTTCCCCGATTCGAAGGCCACGATCAACTCCGCGTTTGCCAACGGCAGCTCCGTAACGCTCGAGTTGACGTGGCGGGGCACCCACACCGGCCCGCGGCCGACTCCCGCCGGAGAAATTCCGGCGACCGGTAAGAAGTTCGTCGTGCGTGCCTGTCAAGTCGTCGAGGTGACCAAAGACAAGGTCAAGGCCACGCGCCATTACTTCGACATGACGACACTCTTGCAGCAGCTCGGTGTCATGTCCTGAACCGGCTTCGCTGCTGCCTCAGCGAGCGGCGCACCGCTAGACCGCGTACCTCAGCTCAACAGCCCAATCGGTCAGCGCCGCGCCACGAAGATCAGCTCACCGTCGCCCGAGCCGACGGGTTCACCGCGCCATCCACCGTGGACCCGCTCGATCGCGAAGCCGGCAGTGGTGACGGATTCGCGAAGCCGTGGCTCGCTCCAGAAGCGCAGGCTGGAGTCGCTCCGGAGCTCTTCACCACTGGGGAAGCGGTAGTAGTGAGAGAAGCTGACCGTGTCATCAGAGAGGCCTGTCACCTCGGTCCAGATCAAGACTGTCGTGCCGTCGCGAATGGCGACCTGCCGGCGAGAGTCCTGTGGGTTCCACCGCTCCCAGGTGCGTGCCTCTGGGTCATAGGCGTGGAACGCGAGCCTGCCACCACGAACCAGCGCTCGCCAGAGGGCGCGCAACGCGCGTGTCCACTCGTCCTCACTGAGAAGGAATTGGGGCACGTGGCCCGTCATGACCGCAACGTCAAACGCCCCAGCGGGCGCCGACTCCGCCGTGCCGTGAATCCACGTCACCCGCTCGGATCCGGCCTTGGTCCGCGCCGCGGCGAGGGCCGCTAAAGAGGGATCGATGCCCGTGACGGCGTGCCCGGCCGCTGCGAGTCCAAGAGCGAGCCGGCCGGTGCCGCAGCCTACGTCGAGCACCCGCGCTCCAGGCGTCTCGTCGACCAGCGCCACGAAATAGTCATCGTCACGCGCCCAAGGGGACTCGGCGTCGTACACCTCGACGAGGCGAGGGTCGTTGAATTCAGCGTTGTGCACGTCGCATGCTACTCGACCATGTGGCGGAAGCGTTGGCCAACCGAAGCTGTCGAGGATCTTGTAGTCCGCCTTCGCTAAAGCTACGGCGGGTAACCTTCGCGTGGAATCACAGCGAAGGAGTAGGTTGGCTTGCCAGCCGAAGCTCTCGCCCATGTGAAGGCTGTACGTTCTTTTCGGGAAGGCGTTGCGTCTTGTAAAGCCCGCCTACGCAAATACGCTTCGGCGGGCAGCCTGCGCCTGGATCAGAGCGCAGGCTGGTGGACGGCAGGAGGCTCGAACTCCCGACCTCCGCGTTGCGAACGCGGCGCTCTCCCAGCTGAGCTAGCCGCCCACTACTGACAACCCACGAATTGTATCAGATGCAAATTGGCGCACCTGTCCTCTGCCTTGCCAATCGTAGCTCTCGAGGAACGTGTAGAGGTCCGTATTCGCCAAGGCTACGGCGGACAAGCTCCGCACTTGCACCAGAGTCGCGGTTGGCCTGGCCAGCCGAAGCTCTCAGAAGCGCTCATAAGGTCCGCCTTCGCGCGTTGCGCTATGGCGGACGGAATCAGAGCGACGGCTGGAGTTCCTCCCGCCGTTGCCGATTTTCGCCGTATAGTCGAGACACTGTGTCACCGGTTAAACGAATCGGCGTGCTCACGGGCGGCGGCGACGCGCCAGGGCTCAATGCCGTCATCCGGGCGGTTGTGAAGTCCGCGTGCAACTCCGGCGTCGACGTCGTCGGGCTCGAAGACAGCTTCGATGGATTGCTCGATCCGTCACGAACGCGTGTCCTCACGCCAGCCGATGTGACCGGCATCCTTCGACTCGGCGGCACCATTCTCGGCACGACCAATCACGGCAACCCTTTCGAATACCCGGTCGATACGCCCACCGGCAGAATGGACTACTCCGATCGCGTCGTCGACACGTTTCACAAGATGGGTCTTGATGCCCTCGTCGTGATCGGTGGCGACGGATCGCTCAGCATCGCGCATCAGTTCTATCTGAAGGGCATTCCCGTCGTCGGCATTCCGAAGACCATCGATAACGACATCGTCGGGACGACGAGCTGTTTCGGTTTCGATACGGCCGTGCAGTTCGCGTCGGACGCGATCGATCGGCTACACACCACGGCGGAAGCGCACAAGCGCATCATGGTCGTCGAAGTGATGGGACGGTACTCTGGATGGATCGCGCTTCATGGCGGCGTCTCGGGTGGGGCCGACGCGATCCTGATTCCAGAGATTCCATACGACCTCGAACACGTCGCCGCCTGCGTTCGACAACGCGACGAGTTTGGCGCCAAGTTCAGCATCGTCGTCGTGGCCGAGGGGGCACGTCCGATCGGCGGTGGCTATACCCTGGCAGAGCCGGCTCGACCCGGTCACGTAGAGCGATTGGGCGGAATCGGGGCACAGGTCGCGGCGCAACTGGAGGTGATGACCGGCAAACACGCGCGGTATGTCGTGCTCGGCCACTTGCAGCGCGGGGGAGCGCCGACCGCGTTCGATCGTGTGCTGGCCACTCGGTTTGGAGGGAGGGCCGTCGAGCTCATCCGTCGCGGTGTCTTTGGCAAGATGGTCGCGAACAACCCGCCAGATATCGTGCCGATCCCGCTCGCGGATATTGTCGGGCGGATCAAAACCGTGCCGCTCGACAACGATCTGCTGGTGACGGCGCGGGCCATCGGAGTTTCTTTCGGAGCGTAGAGGCGCCAGAGGCGCCTTCGACAAGGCGGGTCTAAAGACCCGCCTCTACGACTGCACGACTACGACCGCAAGACGTCCAAGTACTTCAGCGCACCGCCGGTGTTGAAGAGGACGACGGTTTCGTTGCGCTTGATGCGGCCGTCGGAGACCAATCGCCGAATCGCGCTCAGTGCGGCGCCGCCTTCTGGCGCGGCCGACACCCCTTCGTGACTGCCGATCGCGATCATGTCGTCGATCATCTGAGCATCCGAGACCGCGACGGCCGTTCCACCGCTCGCGCGAATCGCCTTCAAGATCAGAAAGTCGCCGATCGCCCTTGGCACGCGAAGGCCATCTGCCGCCGTGTAGGCATTTTCCCAAGGCGCGGCCTTCGCAGTGCCTTGATCGAACGCTCGCACGATCGGCGCGCATCCGTCCGCTTGGACAGAGACCATTTTCGGCCGATGGCCTGCCGCCACCCAGCCGATTGACTCCATCTCGTCGAAGGCCTTCCACATCCCCACCAGCCCGGTCCCGCCGCCGGTCGGATAGATGATCCAATCCGGCAACTTCCACCCAAACTGTTCCGCCAACTCGTAGCCCATCGTCTTCTTGCCTTCGACGCGATACGGCTCCTTCAACGTCGACACGTCGTACCAGCCGAGTGGCTTGCCGCGCTCCGCAGCGATTCGTCCGGCATCCGTGATGAGGCCGTCGACGAGCGTCACCGTGGCGCCGTAGAGACGACATTCGTCGACAAAGGGCTGCTTCGCATCCTTTGGGATGAACACCTGGCACGCCAGTCCGGCAGCGGCGGAATAGGCAGCGGCGGCGTTACCGGCGTTGCCTGCCGTCGGCAAGGCGATCGTGGTCGCGCCCAGGGCTTTGGCTCTGGTGATCGCCGCTGACTGCCCTCGGGCCTTGAACGAGTTGGTCGGGTTGAGCGACTCGTCCTTGATGAACAGGCGATCGAGGCCGATGCTCTCGCCCAGCCGGCGTGCGTGAAACAGGGGAGTGAAGCCCTCGCCGAGAGTGACCGGCGTGTCGCCGGGAAGCAGCGGCAGCATCTCGCGGTACCGCCACATAGTCGGCTCGCGCCCAGCTAGCGTGTTCCGACTCCACGCGCGCGCGGCCGTCAGATCGTAACGAGCCAGCAGCGGCAGGCCGCATGACGAACAGAGGAAATGTCGCTCGCGGGGATCGAAGGGTCCAGCCCCGCATCCGCTCGCGCACTCTAAATGGGTGAAGTAGCTCAAGAGATCCCCAGATCAGATCGCCAGATCACAAGCTCGTCAGACCAATAGCTCGATCGCGAGATATCACGTCAGGAGATCAACACATTCACCGTTGCAGAAGCTCCTGATCCTTCTTGTGCTGCAAATCGTCCACCGACTTGACGTGGGCGTCGGTCAACTTCTGGACTTCATCGAGCGCTCGTTTCTCGTCGTCTTCCGAGATCTGGTGGTCCTTGAGCATCTTCTTCAGCTTGTCGTTGGCGTCTCGACGCACAGCGCGAATGTGATTGCGGCCTTCTTCGGCCAACTTGTGCACGTGCCGAGACAGCTCTTTCCGACGTTCATCGGTCAGTGAGGGAATCGGAATGCGCAGGACTTTGCCGTCGCTGGCTGGATTCAATCCAAGGTCTGAAAGGCGAATCGCGCGGTCAATCGCCGACATCAGCGACGGATCAAATGGCTGCGCCACGATCAGCGCTGGCTCAGGAATCGAAAGCGTCGCCACCTGGTTCAGCGCCATTCTCGTGCCGTACGCCTCGACGTGGACGTTTTCGAGCAGGCCCGTCGAGGCGCGGCCGGTCCGCACGCCAGCCAGTTCCTTCCGTACGAATTCGATCTGCGCGTCCATGCGCTTCTTGACTTCGCCGAAGAGTCCTTTGAGATCGGATACGTCCATGGTGCCTCGCGTTCCTCGGTAGTCGGTGGTCGGTAGTCGATCGTCGGTGGTCGGGGGGTCGGTCAGACCCTCATGCGGTCACTGTCGTCCCGACGGATTCTCCCATCACGATGCGGCGGATGTTTCCAGGGGTCTTCAGGTCGAACACGACGATCGGCATCCGGTTGTCCATGCAGAGAGAGATGGCCGTCGCGTCCATCACCTGCAAACGCTCCTGCAGGACCTGCAGGTAGGAGATCTTCTCGAAGCGCGTCGCGGTTGGATGCTTCACCGGATCGGCGGTGTAGATGCCGTCGACCTTGGTGCCCTTGAGGATCACCTCCGCCTTGATCTCCATCGCGCGCAGCGCCGCCGCCGTGTCGGTTGTGAAGTACGGATTGCCGGTGCCGGCGGCGAAGACGACCACGCGGCCCTTTTCAAGGTGCCGCATTGCACGCCGTCTGATGAAGGGCTCGGCGACCGCGCGCATCTCGATCGCGGTCAGCACCCGTGTCGGGACGCCCTGATGCTCGAGCGCATCCTGCAGGGCCAGGGCGTTGATCACCGTGGCAATCATGCCCATGTGATCCGCCGTCGAGCGGTCCATGCCCTGGGCGCTGGCGGCGAGGCCGCGAAAGATGTTGCCGCCGCCGATCACGACAGCGGTTTGCACGCCGAGCGACTGGATTTCGGCGATGTCTTCGGCGATTCGCGTCGCAACGGCGGGGTCGACGCCGTAGGCTTGGGTGCCCATCAGGGCTTCACCCGACAGCTTCAGCAGGACGCGTGTGTAGTGTCGTTCAGCCGCAGAAACCACGAGGACCGATTATATCCGCTCCTATTCGGCGGTCTCACCAAGTTTGAATCGCACAAAGCGCGTGACCGTGACGTTCTCGCCGGTCTTCGCTGTCGCTGAGGCCACCATCTGCTTGATCGTCACGTTGGGATCCCGGATCGATGGCTGATCAAGCAGGCACACTTGCGCGTAAAAGCTGTCGAGCTTGCCGTCGACGATCTTCTCGATCACGTTCGCAAGCTTTCCAGAGGCGGCGAACTGGGCGCGATAGATTTCGCGCTCCTTCTCGAGCACGTCCGCAGGAATGTCTTCGCGCTTCACATACGTAGGACTCGCCGCCGCGATGTGCATGGCGATCTCTTTGGCCAGGGTCTGGAAGTCCGGCGTTCGCGCCACGAAGTCGGTTTCGCAGTTCACCTCGACGAGCACGGCGACCTTGCCGCCCATGTGCACGTAGTGACCAATGATCCCGTCCTTGGCAATCCGTCCCGCACGCTTCGCGGCTTGCGCCAGGCCCTTCTTGCGGAGGATCTCAACCGCCTTGTCGAGATCGCCACCCGATTCCTCGAGGGCTGCCTTGCAATCCATCATGCCGGCGCCGGTTTTGTCGCGCAGTTGCTTGACTGCTGCTGCTGAGGCTGCCATTCGCAAAATCTCCGTACACAAATATCGGGTTCCTTTGTCGGTCTCTCAACCGCGAAAGAAACCCGGTTTCGTTTCGAGGTGAGCGGACTAGGCCGTCGTGGGCGTCTCCGCAGGCCGTTGCGGGCGCCGATGGTTGGCTGGACGCACGGTGCGGTTGGCCTCGTCGGCGGCTGCGGCCTCGGCGTCGGCGACCGCCTGATCGGCGAGAGCAGATTCGCGCTCGGCGCGACCGGCAATCACGGCCTCGGCAATGCGGGACACCAGGAGCTTCACCGAACGCAGGGCATCGTCGTTGGCCGGAATCACGAAGTCCACTTGATCCGGATCGCAGTTGGTGTCGACCAGGCCGATCACGGGAATCTTGAGCTTGCGCGCCTCGTCCACGGCGATCTGTTCTTTCCGCGTGTCGACGACAAATAGCGCATCTGGCAGACGGCCCATGTTCCGAATGCCTTCGAGGTTGCGAAGCAGCTTCCGCTTCTCCTTCTCGGCCTTCGCGATTTCCTTCTTGGGCATGAACTCGTAGCGTCCGTCGGTCGCCATCGCTTCGAGATCGCGCAGGCGCGCGATGCTCCGCTGAATCGTCGTGAAGTTGGTCAGCAGGCCGCCCAGCCACCGCTCGTTGACGTAGAACATGCCGGATCGCGTGGCTTCTTCGGCGACGACATCTTGCGCCTGACGCTTGGTGCCCACGAAGAGGACGGTGCGACCTTCGGATGCCAGCTGGCGGACAAACTCCTCGGCCGTGCGGAAGTGCTTGACGGTTTTGCCCAGGTCGAGGATGTAAATGCCGCTGCGTTCGCCGAAGATGAAGGGCTTCATCTTGGGATTCCAGCGCTTGGTCTGGTGTCCGAAATGCACACCTGCTTCGAGCAAGTCCTTCATCGCGAGCGGCGTCAAACTCCCTCCATCCATACGACTAACGTTTGCTGAACTGGAATCTCTTGCGGGCGCCGGCCATCCCGTACTTCTTGCGCTCCTTCGCGCGTGCGTCGCGCGTGAGGAGACCGTCCTTCTTCAAGCGCGCGCGTAGCTCGGCGTTGAACTCGCAGAGCGCCCGGGCGATGCCCAGGCGAATGGCGCCAGCCTGACCGGTCACGCCACCGCCGCTCACCGTCGCCAAAACGTCGAAGTGCTCGGTGGTTTCGGTCAGCACGAGCGGCGCCTTGACGTGCACGCGCGTCGATTCGATAGTGAAGAACTGATTGAACTCGCGATGATTGACCGTGATGTTGCCTGAGCCGGGCCGGAGGAAGACCCGCGCCGTCGCCTCCTTGCGGCGTCCGGTCGCGTAATACTGAGTCGCTGCCACGTTTATTCGACCTCGAAGACGGTAGTTTGCTGAGCGGCGTGCGGATGCTTGCCAGCGGCGTACACCTTGAGCTTGCGGAACATCGCGTCTCCCAGCTTGGATTTTGGCAACATGCCACGCACGGCCACTTCCATCAGACGCACCGGCTGGCGCGCCCGGACGACCTTGGCGCCGTCACGACGAAGACCTCCGGGGTAGCCGCTGTGCCGGTGATAGACCTTTTGCTCCTCTTTACGCCCCGTCAGCTTGACCTGCGCGACGTTGACGATGACGACGTGATCGCCAGTGTCGAGGAATGGGGTGTAGCTGGCTTTGTGCTTGCCTTGGAGGAGTTTGGCGGCGCTAGTCGCCACCCGGCCCAGCACCTTATCGTTGGCATCGATGAGGTGCCAACGTCGGGCTAGCGACTTCGGGGTCGGGACGTAGGTAGACATCGAATAGCGGTTCCCTCAGCCTCCACTGGTTGGGACGGCAAACCCAAATAATACGACGGCTTCCCGGCGAAAGTAAAGGAACGCGTGCCGCTCTACGCGTTGGCACCGCGTCGCCTCACAAGTGCGCGTCATTTCGCATCATCGACCGCCCCTCGGATTGGAGATACCAGAAATGATGCCGATAACTGGCTAGGAACCAAGCCTCGCAAAAGGTTCCACACGAAAATCGTAGGTCGCTTGCAATTTTGTCGTCGGGTTCAGTGAGCTCGGGGTTCTCACTACGGCCAATTTCGAGTTTCTACGAGGGTTTTTGTCAATTCAAGGGGCTCACAGGGTCTGGTACCCGGTTTGCCCCTGAGGCGCTGGGGAGCTGCAAATCGCCGTGTTGTTTCGCCGCACAAAAAACCTGGTTGGTCTGGACATCGGCTCGAGTGCCGTCAAAGCGATTGAGCTGAAACAGTCGGGCCGCGGCTTCAAGGTGTCAGCCATTGGCGTTGAGCCAGTGCCGCCCGACAGCATCGTCGATGGCGCCATCATGGATGGCGGCGCCGTGACCGAGGCGATCCGTCGGCTGTTTTCCAATAACAAGTTCAAAGCGAGGCAGGTCGTCGCCTCCTTGTCGGGCTCCTCGGTGATCGTCAAGAAGATTACGCTCCCGGCAATGACCGAGCGCGAGCTCGCCGATTCGATCTTCTGGGAAGCTGAGCAATACATCCCATTCGACATTCAGGACGTCGCGCTCGATTACGAGATTCTCAACCCCGGCACCGGCGCCGACAGCCAGGGCACCATGGAAGTGCTGCTGGTCGCGGCGAAGAAAGACAAGATCGCCGCCTACACCAGCGCCATCGCGCAGGCTGGTAAGACGCCACTCATCGTCGACGTCGACGCCTTCGCGCTGCAGAATGCGTTCGAGGCCAACTACGGCTTCGACACGGGCGTGGTCGCGCTGCTCAATGCCGGCGCGAGCGCGATCAATATCAACATTCTTTCCGGCCCGCAGTCGGTCTTCGCCCGCGACGTCTCGACCGGCGGCAACGCGTACACCGAGGCGGTTCAGCGAGAGTTGAACCTGCCCTACGAAGAGGCTGAGCAGCTCAAGAAGGGGCAGGACGTGCATGGCGCTTCGTTTGAGGACGCACGGCCGGTGCTTCGCGCGGTGAGCGACAACGTGCTGCTCGAAATCGAGAAGACGTTCGACTTCTTCAAAACCACGGCGGCGCACGATCACATCAATCGCATCATGCTCTGCGGCGGCGCGTCTCGCGTCGACGGTTTCGCCGCCGCGTTGCGCGATCGGTTCGATACCGAAGTCGAATCGTTCGATCCATTCCGCCAGGTCGCCTGCGATGCCGCCAAGCTCGGCGTTGCCAATCTCGACGCGCTGGCGCCGGTCGCGGCGGTGGCCGTAGGTCTGGCGTTGCGTCGTGAGGGGGACCGTCGATGACTCGCATCAACCTCCTGGCCTCGGAGCAACGCGGCGCCAAGCCCGCCGCGACCTTCGACCTCGGTCAGAAGATGACCGTGGTCGGCGCCCTGCTGTTGGTCGTGACCGCAACCGGGGTTGGCTGGCGCTACTGGTCGATCGGACAGCGGGAAGTGGCGGTCGAGCAGGAGATTCAATTGGCGACGCGCGAAGAACAGCGACTGCAGGCCGTCCTCAAGGAAGTGCAGGAGTTCGAGGCCCGCAAGCGTCAACTCGAACAGCGCCTCACACTCATCGATGAGTTGCGCAAAGGCCAGAACGCTCCGGTCCACATCATCGACCAGGTGAGCCGCGCGCTCCCGGAGATGACGTGGATGACGTCGCTGAAGCAGGACGGTTATCAGGTGACGATCGAGGGCCAGTGTCTGACGCTGACCTCGCTCTCCGATTTTGTGGGCAACCTCGAAGCGTCGCGATTCTTCCAAAAACCGGTTGAAATCATCGATAGCAAGGTCGTCAACGGCGACGGCAAGACCACGCCCGATCTGATTCAGTTCTCGATTCGCGGCCTTTTCCAGATGGCCGGCATCGACAGCACACCGGCTCCGCCGCGCAAGAACGCGCCGGGAGGAAAGCGTGGCTAGTCTCTTGAGCAAGCTGCCCTGGTACGGACGGCTCGCGGTGTTCGTCGTCCTGTCGGCGGCCGGCGGCGGCTCGTACTACTATTACTACGACGCGCCTCGTCAGGAAGTGATCGCCAGGCGTGAGGGCGAGCTGGCATCCATTCAAGCGCGCATCAATCAAGGTCTCGCAGCGGCGCGGAAGTTGCCGGAGTTTCGACAGCAGGTCGGGGATCTCGAGGCGCGGCTCGACAGCCTGAAGCCCATCCTGCCGGAGCAGAAGGACGTGGGCGATCTGCTGCGCCGCATCCAGGGTCTTGCGACGGAGTCGAAGCTGATCATCCGAGGGTTCCGTCCCCAGCCGATTGCGGCGCGCGAGACGCACGCGGAGTGGCCGATCAGCCTCGAGCTCGAGGGTACGTATCACAGCCTCGGCATGTTCTTGGACCGAGTCAGCAAATTCCCGCGAATCATCAACATCGGCGCCATGGTCTTGACGCAGCAGGAGCCGCCAACCTCGAGTGTGACGATGGGGATCAAGTGCACTGCCACGACATTCGTGCTCGTTGAGGCTCCGGCCAAAAAGCCGGCCGCCAAGGAGCCAGCGGCCAAGGTGCCACCTCAGGCGGGGGCAAAGTCCTAATGAGCGCGGACCGTCGTCTCATCGTCATCGCGCTGGCAATGGTCGCCAGCGCCCACGCGGCGTCGGCCCAGCCAGCGCCTGCCGCGCCTGCCGGCACTGCTTCGCCCGCGCCACCCGCAGTCGCGGCGCCGTCACCACCCGCGGATTACGTCTACCGGGTCGACAGCCGCCGGGATCCATTTGTGAGCTTGCTCAATCGTGGCACCGATTTGCGTGGGGCGCAGCCCAGGCGCGCCGAGGGCGTAGCCGGACTGCAGACCTCCGAGCTCGCGGTTCGCGGGATTGTTCTGAACCGCGGCGCATGGGCAGCCATCGTGGCGGCGCCCGATGGCAAGGTCTACACCATTCGCGCCGGCGATCGTCTGCTGGACGGCACGGTGCGGACGGTCACCGCGCAGTACGTCGTGGTGCTTCAGGAAGTCAAAGACCCGTTGTCGCTCGAAAAGCAGCGTGAAGTGCGCAAGTACTTGCGCGGTGGAGAAGAGGTCAAGTGATGCACGGCCGCATGTCTCGACTCGTAATGGCGGCGCCGATGGCGGCGGCGTTGGCGACGATGCTCGTCGCTGGCTCCGAGCGCCCGGTTGCCGGGTATACAGCCGAAGCGCCGGCGCTTCGATCGGTGTCGTCTCGGTTGGACGGTGCCATCAGCACGGTTCTCATCGAGGCAAGCGAGCCGGTCGCGTATCTCACGAGCCGGCCCGATCCCCTTACCGTCCTCGTCGATCTGCGCAACGTGAAAGCGGCCGAGTTTAGCGCTCACGCCGTCACCAACACGCTCGCGCCAGTTTCGGGGGTTGTGGTTGAAGAGAGCACGGCGCCAGACGGATCGCCGGTTGCGCGCGTCAGGGTCTCACTGGAGCGTGCGGCGAAGCATCGCGTCCGAAGCTCACGCAACATGATTCTGGTCGAGATCGATCGAGCGACGACCGCGGCCCTAACGTCAACTCCGTCAATCGCACCGCCAAAGCCGGCCACGACGACGGCGCGGCGTTCTGCCGATCCGGCAACCGAGCTCCGCTCCGTCAGGGCAATGGAAGTGCCTGAGGGCTTCGCAATTCTGCTCACTGGCAACGGACAACTGCTGGCGTCGTCGGTCGAGGAGGCCCGCGATCTTCCGCCGCGTGTGTTCCTGGATTTCCAAGGAGTCGCGCCAGGTCGCGCTCCAGCGACGACCGCGGTCAACCAGGCTGACGTTCGCCGCGTCCGCGTCGCTCTCAACAGCCGAGAGCCTCTCATCACGCGCGTGGTGGTCGATCTCGTGCGCAGGCTTCCGTATTCGGTCGAAAGCGTGGGAGACGACCTGCGCATCCTGTTCGTGCGAGCAACCGAGGCAGTCGCCGCCGCGGTCAAGCCGCCCGCCGCACCTCCGGCGGCGCCGGCACAGCCAGCGGTGGTCGCGGCCCCGGCGAACGTCGCCCCGGCTGCGCCAGCTCAGCCGCCAACCGTTGCGGCTGCCGTCACTCCCGACGTGCCGCCGGCGGGGGTCACCGTGCCAGCGCCTGCGGCGCCGGCCGTCACGGACGTGGCGATGATGCTCGCCTCGAACACATCCGAGGCGCAGCAACCACAGCGCCGCTTCACCGGCCACCCCGTGACGCTGGATTTTCAAGGCGCCGATCTCCGTGCGGTGCTGCGAACCTTCGCGGAGATCAGCGGACTCAATATCGTGATCGATCCGACGATTAACGGAACGGTCGACGTCTCACTGCGCGAGGTGCCCTGGGATCAAGCGCTCGACATCATCCTCAAAGCGAACAAGCTCGGCTACAGCGTCGACGGCACCGTCGTCCGCATCGTTCCGCTCTCGGTTTTGGCCCAGGAGAACGAAGAGCAGCGGAAGCTCAACGACGCGAGGGCATTGGCCGGCGAGCTTCGCGTGATGACGCGGTCGCTGAGCTACGCGAAGGCTGCCGATCTCGTGCCGATTTTGACGAGGAGCTCGTTGTCGTCGCGAGGCGACGTGCAGATCGATGCGCGAACCAACACGCTCATCATCCGTGACCTCGCCGAGCGCCTGACGAGTGCGTCAGAGCTGATCTCGACGCTCGATCGCCCGCAGCCCCAGGTCGAGATCGAAGCTCGTATCGTTCAGACGACGCGCGATTTTGCCAAGCAACTCGGCGTGCAGTGGGGCTTCAACGGCCGGATGGACCCTTCGCTCGGCAACACGACCGGCCTGGCGTTTCCCAACTCGGTCGACGTCGGTGGGCGCACGGGCCGACTGCAAGGTCCGGGCGGGACTTCGACGGGTATCCAACTGCCGGCGCCGACGGCCACCAGCGCCATCGGCATTGCGCTCGGGTCGATCAACGGGGCCCTCAATCTCGATGTCGCGCTGAGCGCGCTCGAGCGGACCGGTAAGGGCCGACTGCTCTCAACGCCCCGCGTGTCCACGCAGAACAACATCGAAGCGGAAATCACACAGGGTGTGCAGATCCCGATTCAAACGGTGGCGAACAACACCGTGACCGTTCAGTTCAAGGACGCGGCGCTGACGCTGCGAGTGACGCCCCAGATCACGGCCTCGAACACGGTGATCATGAAGATCGCGGTCGAGAACGCCGCGCCAGACTTCAGCCGGTCGGTGAACAACATCCCGCCCATCGACACGCAGCGGGCAAATACGACGGTGCTCGTCGCCGATGGCGACACCACGGTCATCGGCGGCATTTATGTCAACCGCGAACAGACGATCGAAGGCCGCACGCCCGTTCTGCATCGAGTGCCGCTGCTCGGTTGGCTGTTCAAGCGCGATGAGCTCAGTGATGAGAGCCGCGAGCTGTTGATCTTCATCACGCCGCGGATCACGAAGCAGTGAGGAAAAAGGAACGAGCCATGAAGCTGTCTACCGTCCGCCGATCGGGCCGAGTGCTGGTGCTGCTCACCGGAGTGCTAGGCGTCACCTCATGTGCCAGCGAGCTGACGCGCACCGGGCGGTCGTCGGGATACATGATCATCGACTCTTTGGGGGCGTCATCGGGCGCCGAACCCGGCACGTTCACCAGCCAACTGAATTCCGACGTCATCACGCTCGTTGACCAGCAGATCAATGGCCAGACGGTGAAGGTGCCCACGGTCTTCAACGACTCGGGTCAGGCGTCCATGCGGGTGGCCATGAAGAATCCCACCGCACCGACGTCACCGACCGAACTCAACGACATCACGGTCACGCGGTATCGCGTCGTGTTTCGTCGCGCGGACGGTCGCAACACCCCAGGCGTCGACGTGCCGTATGGATTCGATGGAGGGGTGACGGCGACGCTCGGCAGCAACGGCACGCCGGTGACCTTTGGGTTCGAGCTCGTGCGTCACCAGATGAAGCAAGAACCCCCACTGCGCAATCTGCGGAACTCGGGCGGCGCCAACTTGATTAGCACCATCGCCGAGGTGACGTTCTACGGCCGCGACCAGGCCGGCAACGAAGTGTCGGTCACCGGATCGATCTCGGTGAACTTCGGCGACTTCGGCGACCCGAAGTAGTGCGACCAGAAGGAGCGAGGCGGAGCAGCAGTATGCGGAACCTATTCACTCTCGTCGGAGCAATCGGCCTGGCCCTGCTGGCCGGATGCACGGTCAAGCGCGCTGAGACGCCTGCACTCGCGGGGCCGTCCGAGTTCGCCCTGGGCCTCACTCTTCAAGCTGTGCCCGACAGCCTGGTGCAAGATGGCTCGTCACAGGCCGTGATCATGATCGAGGCGCACGGACCAAACAACTCACCCGTTCGAGCCTTGCCGCTGCGCGCGGAGATCTGGGTGAATGGCACGGTTCAGGATTTCGGCTCCTTGTCCACCAAGTCCGTCGTGACCGGTGACGACGGGCGCGCCCGCGTCGTCTACACGGCCCCCCCAGCGTCTTCGCTTTCTCAGAGGAGTAACCTGGTCACGATCACGGTCATTGCGATCGGGGGCGACTTCCGTGGAGAAACCTTTCGGCAAGTCGACATTCGGCTCGTCCCCCAGGGCGTCATCGGACCCTCGAATCCGGGCCTGGTCGCGGATTTCGATATGGCGCCGAGTCCCGCGACGGCGTTTACGTCCGTTCATTTCGATGGATCAAAGACAACCGACGGCGGCGTGCGCTGCGGGGCGGCTTGCAGTTACTCTTGGAACTTCGGCGACGGATCCAACGGATCGGGCCTGACGACCACTCATGAGTTCCGATCGGTCGGTACGTTCCTCGTCTCGCTCACCGTCGTGGATTCACGCGGCGCGACGGCGGTCACTTCGAAGTCGTTGGTCGTCAATCCCGGAACGCCGCCCACGGCAGTATTCCGCATCTCGCCGACGGCACCAGCGGTGAGCGCAGACATCTTCTTCACGGCTGAAGAGTCGAAGGCCGCGGCGGGACGTCGGATCGTCAGCTACAACTGGAATTTCGGAGACGGTCGCACCGGCAGTGGCGTAACAATATCGAGGCGATACGATTCGCCGGGTAGCTACGCAGTCCTGCTCACGGTGACCGACGATGCCGAACAGAAGGCCACGGCCCAGCAGACGGTGGTCGTGGGTGCCTCGGGAACTGGCCCAGTGGCGACGCTGACCTTCTCGCCGACCGCACCGCTTCCAGGTGCGAGCGTGTTCTTCGATGGCACGGCCTCGACCGGCCCGACGGCGATTGTGAACTGGGAGTTCAACTACGGTGACGGCACGATCGAAGACTCCGCAGTGGGTCGCCAGAGCCATGTCTACCCAGTCGCCGGAACCTACCTCGTGCGGCTGACCG
>JBOGIV010000261.1:0-12848 GCA_050747925.1 Vicinamibacterales bacterium | reverse complement strand
TCGTCGCCAAATTCGATGAGCGACATCAGGTCGCGATACTTGCCCCTCATCCGCAACTCGATGAAGAACTTCGCCGCGCCAACGGTCGTGAAGAACGCGGCGTTGTTGGGCGCGCCCTTCGCCAATCGGTTGGAGGGGAGGGCGGACAACATGCTCGACGAGGCGTCGATCAACAGACTGATTCGCCGTCCCGGAAAGGTGGTTTCCGATCGTGTCAGCGAAGTGCGGGGATCGCCCAGCGCGAGGATGAAAAATGGCAGACCCGCGAGCGCGAGGAGCAGCGCCCCGTGCCTGGCCAGGGACATTCGGGACCACGCGGCCGGCGTCACCAACGCGGGGAGCGCCATGCGCCGGCGCCCTGGGCGATGTGGCGATACCGATCGCGCCAGTACGAGGATCGCGGCGAGGCCGATCAAGCCGATCACGATGAGCCGGGCCGTCGGCGCCTGGGAGAAGATCAGGCGCTCCAGACGCAGCTCTCCCAGCTCGGCCCACGCCGACGCAATCAACGCGCTCAGGTCCTTCAGCACCGTGGGCATATGGCTTCTGGCTTCTAAGCCCACACTCTCTTGCGGATATTGCCGATGGACTGTCCCACGGCTTTTGTCCATTCGGATACGAGCGAGTGCGCCGAGGCCTGCTGCCTGGCGATTCGAAGCCCGGCCGCGACCGCCTCGTCCGCGTCGGCGTTCATCGATCCATTGCGTCCGTAGCGCATCACGGTCAGGGTGCGCAGGCCGTCGGCGAGCCCCTGCACATGACTTTCGGCGATCCCGTTCGAGCCCGCGACTGTCTGGGCGGTCACCGAGCCCGAGACGAAGGCTCTCGATCCGCCAAAGGCCCTTCCGACGCGCAACTGGCCGTCCAGCGCTGATGCGCCGTCGGCAATGGGGCGCTGCCCCACCTTGCGTCCGAGCGCGTACGATCCGGCGATGCGGAGGGCGGCGAGCGCGCGGCCGGCGAGCTCGGTGGACCAACCGCCGCGGCTCTCTCGCTGAATGTCGGTCAACTCCCTGTTGACAGCGCGCAGGATGGCGCGGTCGCTCAGGAGGGCGCGCGTCACGGTGGCCTTCGTCGTGCGTGCACGAACCAGCGTCACGAGCGCCATCACGAGCAGCACTCCAGCCAGCGTGAAGAGCACGGCCGACAACGTCTGGAAGAGATTCGCGCGCGATTCGCGCGTTTCGATCTCGGTGAAGAGCGACGCGGGCGCTTCGCGGATGTCGGTGGTCTCGTCAGGCACCAGCGAGATCACCCGAATCGCCGCGCGCGGGAGCGTGTAGGTCTGATCGCGTCCCTGCACCGATTCGCCGTTCGAAACCTGGCTTTCCACACGGTAGGAGATCTCCAGCGGCGGAATCATCACGTCGGCGCCGAAGGTGCCCTCCGCGATCACGCGCAATCGATAGTCGTACTGAAAGAAGCGCTTGCCGGGAGTCCGCAGATCGCCCGCATGCGAGCCGCCGAGAATCTCGAACGGCGGCAGCTGGACGACCGCCGCGTCGAGTCGTGACTGGTCCGGAACGATTCGAGTGGACTCTGTCTCCACGACCGAGCAGGTGAGCGTCAGCCCGAACGGCTCGCCGGTCCGCACGGCGCTCGTGGTCGTCCGCCACCAGCACGTGATCGGCTCGACTTCGACGTCTTCGGTATCGGCCGGCCGCTGCGGTGCAGACTGCTGCGCCTCTGCAGACGTTGACAACGCGAAGGCGAGCGCGGCCAGACTGACAAATCGGCTTTTCACAGGTCGTGTTCTCACTCCAACTTGGAACTTGCCAACGGCACTGAAACTCTGAACTTTAACTGTGAACCTTCAACTTTTGAACTTTGAACTTACTTGCGCTTTCTCAATCGCCTCTCCGCGACCCACTCGACCAGCGCGATGTCGAACTTCGTTTGATCCAGGCTCAACCGCACCACATCCAGATCCAGCGATTTGGCCTTCGCCGCCACATCGTCCTGCCACGCGCGGATGCGTTCGCTCTGGCGCGCGAGCTCGCGCCGTGACATCATCCGCGTCCGCCCGGTTTCGACGTCATACACCTCAATCCATCCTGCTGAGACTCGCGGCAGCTCGAACGCAAACGACGCGTCCACGAGCATGACGAACACGTCATGCACATCGTTGGCTTTCGTCAGCTCATGGAGCAACGCCTCGGCATCGTCGAACAGAAAGTCCGACACGACCGGCATCATCACCGTCTTGCGCGAGAAGCCCATCAGCGTCGCCGCCAACGATCCCGACTGGCGAATCTCCTGCAGCCCATGACCCCACTGATAGGCGTCGAGGCAATGGATCACCTGGCCCTTGCCGATGCGTGGGCGAACGGCGCCCAGGCGCCCGAACGCATCCTCGAAGGTGATGAGGCCGATGGAGTCCTGAAAGAAGACCGCCGACATGCCGATGGTGGCGATGGCGCGCGCAATGATCGTGGCGATCTGGACGCCGGGCTGATCGCCGCCGGTGATGTCGATGCCGCACCGCGTCGACGCGGATCGATCGGCGACGATGACGACGCCTGACGTGGTCGGCTGCTCGAATTCGCGGACGATGAGCGGGCTGAAGTTGGTGAGCGACGACTGCGCCCAGTCGATGGCCTCGAAACGATCGCCGGCCTGCCAGTCGCGGAGTCCGACGAAATCGAAGCCGGTGCCGTGAAAGAGACTCGAGTGCTCGCCGATGGTGAACTCCCGCATCCGCTTCAGGATGAGGAGCTCGACCTCGGTAATCTCGGAGAGATTGATGAGCGGCTCGACCTCTTGCTCGCGCGTCCTCACTGAATGTTCCTACGAGCGAAGCGAGCCCACGCGCGGGCGAAGCCCGCGCGCCCACGAGGCGCGTAGCGCCGAGCCCACGAGCGAACGACGTGAGCGAGCCGTCATGGTATCGGCGTGCGCTCCACGATGTCTTGAACGACCGCGTCGGTCGTGAGCCCGTGGCTCGCCGCGTGCGGGCCAAGCCAGATGCGATGGCCCAGCACGTACTGGGCGAGCTGCTGAATGTCTTCTGGATAGACCTCGTCGCGGCGATGAACGAGAAGCGCCCACACTTTTGCCAGCCTGCCCCAGACGATGATCGCCCGGGGAGACGCGCCGAGATCCACGCCGGTCTCGACCAGCTCCGATGGTGAGTGCACGAGCCAGTCGATGTCCTGGTTGTATGGACGCGTCGAGGCCACCAGCCGCTGAATGTAGTCGCCGAGCCGCTCGTGCAGGAACACGTTCGCGGTGATCGCCGAGCGCAGCTGGATGATGCGCGCCTTGTCCATCAGCGAGTTGAGGCGAATCCGCTTGAAGTCGAAGTTGACGAGCTTGCGCTCCTCCTCGGGCGGCAGGTAGCCGATGTTCACGATGATCGCGAAGCGATCCGTGGCCGCCTCTGAAAGAGGGAAGGTTCCCTGGCCGAGCTCAACCGGGTTCATCGTGGCAATCGCAAAGCTGAACGCGGGCAGCTCATACGTCGTTTTCCCGACGGTAACGGTTCGATCTTGCAGCGCCTCGAGGAACGCGCTTTGTGATTTGAGGGGGATGCGATTGATCTCGTCGAGCAGGATCACTTCAGCGGCCGCGAGCGGACCCATCTCTGTCGTCAGCTCACCGGTCGCAGGGTTGATCATCTGGAAGCCGACGACTTCGGTCGGTTGGAGATCGGCGCGCCCCTGAATGCGCGCGAAACGGGCGTTGCTGATCGCGGCCAGAATCACGCCGAAAAACGTTTTTCCGACACCCGGGACGCCGCGCAGCAGCAGGTTGCCGGAGTTGACCTGCCGCTGCTCCTTTTTGTCGTAGGTTGTCGGAATCTCCGACAGCAGGACGAGATTGGCGAGGATCTTGGGAAGTTGGTAGCCGACGAGGGCCTTATCGGCTTCCCCGAGAATCGACTCGTGGAAGGCGACGGCTTCTTGGAGGTCAGGATGCACTGG
The DNA here is from genome assembly GCA_050747925.1 of Vicinamibacterales bacterium. Taxonomy (GTDB): domain Bacteria; phylum Acidobacteriota; class Vicinamibacteria; order Vicinamibacterales; family UBA2999; genus 12-FULL-67-14b. Next base: position 8,925 of record JBOGIV010000261.1, on the reverse strand, counting down.
TCCGCCTTGAAAGCGATGATCCTATCTCATCAGCCCGCCCGTGCTGGGAAAGGGACCTGCCCCTTTCTCCAATCGCTGCGGCTGGTCGCGGTCTCTGCCATCGGCACGCGAAAACTGTGATGTTTCGCTGAAAAATCCTCTGCAGGACCTGTCCCTTTTTCGCGAGGAAGGGCCAGCCCCCTTTTCCGTTGGAAATTGCGGCAGGCCCCATTCGGAGGGCGCTTCGGCGGTAAAATACGACTCGGTACATTCACAGAGGGAGTTGCTGACCATGGTCGTTGGAACGCGCGTTGGATTGGGCGTGGCGCTCGGGATCGCGGTTGTCGGGGCACTGGCGGTGGGCGCGGTCGCGCCGGTGGGCGTGAAGGCTCAGCAGGCTCCGGCTCAGCCAGACGTCACCTTCACCAAGGACATCACCCCGATTCTGCAGCGCAGCTGCCAGAACTGCCATCGACCCGGGCAGGTGGCGCCGATGTCGCTGCTCACCTACGAAGATGCGCGACCCTGGGCCCGCGCGATGAAGCAGCGCACCGCTATCCGCGACAAGATGGGCGCGATGCCGCCTTGGTACATCGAGAAGAACATCGGCATCCAGCACTTCAAGAACGACCCCTCGCTCAGCGACGAGGAGGTCGCCAAGATTGCCCGCTGGGCCGACAGCGGTGCCCCGCGCGGAAACCCCGCCGACCTGCCGGCGCCTCGTGTGTTCGCCGATGGCAACAGCTGGACGCTCGGCGAGCCCGATCTCATCGTCGAGAGCCCCGAGATCGAGGTCAGGGCGAACGCTCCGGATTGGTGGGGTGAATTCGACCCGACCAAGATTCCCCTCGCCGAAGACCGCTACGTTGCGTCGGTCGAGATGCGAGAGGTCAACAACCTCAAGGCCGGCGCGTCGGATCGAGAGACAGTGGGCCAGCGCTACACGTGGCATCACCTGGTCTGGGCCACGGCCGTCCTCGCCGACGGCGACGATCCGCTCGAGGCGTCCCTGTCCGAAGGCGCGGTCGGCTGGCCGGTCCACGAAGTGGGCCGCAACGGCGACGTCTTCGAGCCGAATGCCGGGAAGCTCCTCAAGGCCAACTCGAGCATCATCTACCAGTCGACGCATCTGCACTCGGGTGGCGTCGACGTGAAGTCGAAGCTGCTGTTCGGCTTCAGACTGCATCCGAAAGGCTATAAGCCGGAGCGCAGGACCGGCATTCGCAACCTTGGCAACGGCGTCGACATCGACATCAAGCCGAACGAGGCCAACCAGCAGTTGCACGCGTACACCGTGCTGCAGCAGCCGACCAAGATCGCGACCTTCGAGCCGCACCTGCACGCGCCGGGTCAGCGCATGTGCCTCGAAGCCATCTGGGGCATCAACATCCAGACGCTGTCGTGCGCCGGCTACGACCACAACTGGGTCCGCCAGTACGAGTACGCCGACGACCACGCGCCGCTGCTGCCGCGCGGGACGATCCTTCACATCATCGGCTACATGGACAACACGCCGAACAACAAGAACATCCCCGATCCGCGCAACTGGCAGGGATCGGGCAACCGATCGATCGCCAACATGTTCATCGACCTCGGCCAGTCGGTGTCGCTCAGCGACGAGGAGTTTCAACAGGAGATGGCCGAGCGCCGGCGACGGCTGGGCCCCAATCGCCCCGACGTCATCCTCGGATGTCCGCTGTGCAACGTGATCCCGCCGCCACCCAAGCCGGCGACGGCATCGCCACAACAGCAACAACAGTAGGAGACCGTGAAAACTCAATCAGGATTCGCGCGGCTCGCGCTTGTCGCCCTCGTCGTGTGTTTGGTGCAGACGGTTGGTTCCGGCCAGTCGCTCTCGTACGTGAAAGGGCAGAACATCTCTCCAGCGTTCGAGGGCTGGGAAGAGAATCCCGACGGCTCGTTCAACATGATGTTCGGCTACATGAATCGGAACTGGGAGGAAGAGATCGACGTTCCGATCGGGCCGGAGAACAACATCAGCCCCGGGCCGCCGGATCAGGGGCAGCCAACGCACTTTCAACCGCGACGCAATCGCTTCGTCTTCAAAGTGCGCGTGCCGAAAGACTGGGGGAACAAAGAGCTGGTCTGGACGCTGACGATCAAAGGGAAGACCGAGCACGCGTACGCCACACTCCGCCTCGACTCAAAAGTGGACAACCTCGTGCAGGCGTCGGAGCAGGGAGCGCTGGGGATCGGCGTCAGCACGCCGACGATACGGAAGAACGTGGCGCCCGAGCACGCGATGGACAGCGGTGATCGGCGCGCCCAGGTCAATCAGCCGTTGACGCTCGTCGCCGTCGCCAAAGACGACGGCGTACCCCGTCCGCGGTTTGGTCCTGACTCGCCAGCGGCCGATCGCGCCGCCCGAACGGCCGTCGCACAAGGGAAGCCCGCGCCGCCGAAACGCGCGCGCGGAGAGATGTTTCACGATCCGGCCACGCAGCGGCCCCCAGCGGCGATCACGGTCGACAGTCAAACCGGGCTTCGCCATTCATGCTTTGTTTATCGCGGCGCCGGTCGAGTGAGCTTCTCACCGAGGCAAGCCAAGACGTGGGAGGACACACGCGTGGGCGCGAACTCACCGTGGTCGCCCCGATGGATGGCGCCCGCGATTCCACCGGATGGCAAGTACGTCGTGAACGTGATGTTCGAGGATCCGGGCGCCTACACGATTCGCTGCATGGCCTCTGACGGCGCGCTCAATACCTACAATGACGTCGTGGTGACGGTGGGCAAGTAGGGCGGGTAGGGCAGGTGGGTTGGATACTCGTTGTCGTCGTCCTCGCAGGGATCGCCTCGCCAGCTTCGGCACAGACCGAGGGGAAAGGAACCCTCACGGTCGATGGGGTCGCCGTGGAGCTCGCCCACATCTCGACGCGTGCCGACGAGCTCCTGGGTAAGCGCTATGCCACTGTGATCCTCACGGAAGCGCCCGTGCCCACGCCTGCAGTCCAGAAAGACACGCTGTATCAGCTCGCATATCAGAAGGAGATTCAGGGGATCCGCATGCGGTTCGACGAGGACCGCAAGTTGGTCGGCATCATCCTGTATCACTCCACCATCAACGGGCCGAGCGTGGAGTATCAGGGCTTCGCTGAGTTTGCGTATCGACCAGGTTCGCCGTCAGCAATCGGCGGGACGGTGAAGATGGACTACACGGACACGGGTGGGCGCGTCATCAAGATCGACGCCGTTTTCTCCACGACACTCCCAAAGTAGTCGATTGAGTTCGACAGGTACTGTGCGCTATCAATATCGCTGGCGGGCTCGACTCGCCGCGAATGCGGCAACGCCGCTGGTCATCAAGAATCAGAGGAGTGAACACACACTTGCGGCGTTCGAGCTCAAATAGATCTGTCGAACCTGACGAACCCGTCGAACCTGTCGAACCTGTGGCCTATCGTGTTGCCGTTGGGATCGGCGCGGTATGCCGGTAGACCTTCCCACCCTTCATCACGAAGCTCACACGTTGTAGCATCGCAATGTCCTGCAGCGGATTCCCCTCGACGGCGATGATGTCGGCCTGCAGGCCGGCCGTGAGCGTGCCGACCTGCTTAAGGAGGCCCATAGACTCGGCGGCGAGCGACGTGGTGCTCACGATCGCGTCCATCGGGCTCTGACCACCTTCACGAACGCGCACGATGAGCTCGCGCGCGTTTTGCCCGTGCGCGCCCGCCACCGCGTCGGTGCCCATCGGCATCTTGACCTTCGCCGCCAGCGCGCGCTTGAACATCGGGTAGTTGGTCGGCACCGCTTTCTCCATGAAGGCGAACCCTTCGGCGGTGTAGTTACCGATGCCCAGGAACCTGGCCTTGTTCTCGATGTAATTCTGAAGAACCACTCCGATGTTGGGATCGAAGTACACGCCGCGCTCGGCCATGGCCTTCAGTCCTTCGTCGCTCACGTACGCGCCGTGCTCGACTTGCGAGCAGCCAGCCTTGGCCGTGGCGAGCACCGCGCTGGGAGCGTGCGCATGAACCAGGGTCCGAAGCCCCTGCGCCTTGGCTTCGCCGCAGGCCGCCGCGAGCTGATCGTCGGTCATCGTCTGGCCCCCGCCGTCGCGGATGCTCCTGGAGGCGAAGATCTTGATCAGGTCAGCACCCGCCTGCTTCTGCTTTCGCACGTACTCGCGCAGCTGATCGGGAGTGCCGGTTCGCTCGCTCATCGACCCGAGTGAGGTCAGAATGCGCGGGCCCGGCAGCACACCCCGGGCGATCGCATCGCGCAGTTCTCTGTCGCTTGTGGCGCCCACACTCTGAACCGTGGTGAAGCCATTGATCAAGGTCGTCCAGGCGTTCTCCGCCGCGAAGAGCGCCATCTCGCTTGGTGTCTCGCCCTCGTTCTGCGCCCGGCCATCCTTGCCGAAGTGGTTGCCGATGTGGACGTGCGTGTCGATCATCCCAGGCAGGAGAGTGACATCGCCCAGGTCGTAGGTGACCGGCCCGGCGCGTCGGTCCACCTTGACGATCACTCCGCCCTTGACCTCGACGGTCGCGTTCTGGAGAGACCCGCCTTTGCCGTCGAGGACGCGGGCGGCGCGAATCGTTACCGTCTGCTCTTGCGCATGAGCGTTTGTGCTCCCCAAGGCAAGGCAGGCCAGCAGACCAGTCGAGACAACGACCTGGCACGATCGAGACATAAGCGCTCCTCTGACGACAAACCTGAAGGTTTGTCGCCACGACAACAAGCTACGACGACAATGAACGATGTGGCGACAAGCCGGTTTGTTGAACGCACTAGGGGGTTCTTCCCACCCGCCCCACCCCGCCTACCCGACCTACCCGCCCCACCTGGCCTATTCAGAACGTCACTCGCCCGCCGAGGCGAAGCAGACGGCCCATGATAATGGCCGATGGGCGCCCGAGGGATGAGCCCACGGTTTGAACCGCGTTGGTCACCGCGTTGTTGTTGAACACATTGAAGAGATCCACGGTCGGCTCGAATCGAGAATTGCCGATTCGGAACGTCTTCGTCACGCGCAAGTCCAGCAGGTTCACCCACGGATAGCGGAACTCACCCCGCTCGGCCACTTGGACGTTTTGCGTTACCTGGGTGAGGCCTGGTACCAAGGCCGTGGTCACCACCAGCGTACGCGTTTGCGGCAAGCCTGATGCCGCGCGCAGTGAGCCCGACAACCGAACCTCCGCCGGCAGCGAGTAGCTGAAGCCGCCGCGGATCTGGTACGGCGAGTCGAACCCGATGTCGCCCTGGTTGTTGATGCGCACATTCGGGTTATTGAGATCGCCGCTGTCCTGATCGCCAAAGTTGTTCCCGATGGTGAACCCGCCGAAGATCGTCGCTCTCGTCAGGCGCGTGTTGAACTGGAATTCGACACCGTGGTACCGCTGCCTCAGGTCTGGAATGGTCTTGAGCACGTTTCGGACCTGCCCGCGCGTCGCGGGATCCTGGTTGAAGACGGTCAGCGGCTGATTCGTGAGCGGGTTCGTAATCGTGACGGGCGTGTACGCCGTAGAGGGCACCAAGTCGTTGACGGTTGTGTAGAGATCCCAGAATCGACGGCCGAAGTACGCCACCATCACCGACGTGTTGCCGCCAATCTGATGCTGCACCATCGCGTTGTACTCCCACTGGTGTGGGCGCTTGAGATCCCCGTCCACAGAACCGAGGCTGGGCTGCAGTGAGCCGGTGCACCGATTCCGATCGATCTCGCTTTCCTGTGCGCGCAGATCGCTGTTGGCGTCAGCCCATGGACAGGTCTGGAAGGAGATGTTCTTCAGGTTGAGCGGCTGCACGATGGTGATTCCGGCCAACCGGTCGTAGCGACTGAGCCCGCCCTTCACCGCCGTTCGGCCGTCGCCAAACAAGTCCCATACAAACCCGAACCGCGGCGCCAGCGTGTTCCAGTTGACGATGCTGTCCTGTGCGGGGAAGTCGCGAGCCGGCACCCAACGACCCGCGCCGGCGCCTTGCGCAGGAATCGACATCACAAACCGCTCGTAGCGCAGTCCTGGATTGATGGTGAATCGGCCAAACGTCCATGAATCCTGGATGTAGACACCAGTGTTGGTCCCGGACTCTTTGTGGCCGCTCGGGTTGTTGACCAGTCTCACCGACTGAGGCGTTCCATTCGACACGATTTGGACGATGTCGCCGCGAGTTTCGAAGAGCTCCTGCGACCACCCCGTCCGGACCTGCGCGCCCATTCTGAAGTTGTGGGCGCCAGTGACGTAGGAGACAAACCCGGCGTACGTGAACATCCGCGCCGAGTTGGTGTCCTGTCGCGGCGAGACGCCGGTGACGATCGAGCGAATCTGATCGAAGGTGGCGATGGCGTTCGGGTCGGCGTCTTTCTGGAAGCCGAGCTTGTAGTTTACAGGCAGCGTGAACACTGAAAACTCCGTGAGCAGCCGGTTCGACATCGGTGAGCTCCACTTGAGCTGCCCGATGTAGTTCAACCCTGTGGTCTGCTCGACCGATGACAACGGCTCGCTGATGCTCGCGCCGATCCAGTTGTTCGGCCGATGACCGCGCCACTTCGCGCTGCGATCGTAGAGGACCGCGAATTTGTGTCGCGTGGCGGCCTGCCAGGTGAGCTTGAGGGTGCCGTCTGAGATGCGCTGATCGTCGACGGCTTGCTCACCCTTTGAGTCGAACGTGTTGCCCAGATAGTTGTTCGCGGACCAGCGTCGATAGGTGCTGAAGAACCACAGCCGGTTCCGACGAATCGGTCCTCCGTAGGTGAGATTCACGTCGTACACGCTCTTCACACGATTCCGCGCCCTGAAGCCGACCGCCTCCAGCTCGCTGTCCGAATTGTTGCTCTGAAAGCTCGAGTTGCCGCCGGTGGCGAAGACTGAGCCACGAAACTGATTGCCGCCGTCGCGTGGAATCATGTTGATCTGAACGCCGCCGACTGGCGCCTCCGCGGGCAGGGAACTGGTCTGATAGCTGATCTCCTCCATCAGGCCGTCGTTGAAATAGAAGCCGGTCTGATTGCCGCCGAAGCCGATGTGTTGAATCTGCACGTTGTCGACCATGAACACGTTGTCGCTGTTGGACGACCCGTGTACTTGCAGCGTGGGCTGCTGCATGATCTGCGTGCCGCCGACGTCGGGCGTATTCGTGGTGACGCCGGGAATGAGTTGGCCGACCGCGAAGGGGTCTTTGCCGGTTGGAATCGTGTCGAGCGTCTCCCGCGACATCACCGACTGCGAGACCGAGCCGCGGACGTCGACGAGCGGCGATTGCCCGCTGACGGTGATCGACTCTTCCAGCTGACCGACCTGAAGCTCGGTGTTCACCGTCGCGGTGAACGCCGCGGTCAGGATGATGCCTTCGCGTCTGACCGTTCTGAAACCGGTCAGCGTGAACGTCACCGTGTAGCTGCCGGGCCGTAGATCGATGATCTGATACTGGCCGCTGCTGTCGGTGATGGTCGATCGCGAGCCCTCGATGAGGACCGGACTCGCCGCTTCAACCGTGACGCCGGGCATGACCGCCCCGGATGCATCCCGGACCACGCCCGAGATGCCGCTGCCAATCTGGGCCGACGCAGTCGTCGAGATGAGCAGCACGACCGCCATGCCGGCCAAACGACGCGTGACCAGCGTTATCGCACGATGGAATGTCATAGGCCCCCTTTACACACGTGCAAGTCACTGCTCCTGACCAGTCGCCCTCCTCAGCAGTGGCCACGAGCCGAGCGCCGCGAAGGGTGGCTCTGCGGTGGCTACCGCGAATCGCCGGTTGGTTTGGCCGTGGTCGCCGGCTTGGGCGGCTCCGGCCTCGGAAATTTCCCTTCACGCATCGAGGCGTGATAGAGAATCGACGCCATTACGACCGACGCCTGTTTGAGCGCCGCCGGATCTACTCGCTCGGCGAAATCGACGTTGGTGTGGTGCGTGCGGACGTCGTAGTTCACATACTCCTGCACCGCCTGGAAGCCCGGCAATCCGACATTCAGGAACGACAGATGGTCGGTCGCGCCGATGTGTCCGGGTGACGGAATGATCACGCCCAGGTTCGCGAGCGGCTTCATCCACTCTTCCATGATCTTCCGCGCCGGATCGTTGCCCTCCATGTAGAAGCCGCTGATCGGCGGATAGCCGTTGTCGAGGTTGAAGTAGACGGAGAACTTGTCGCGTGCCGCGCGGTTCTTGTCGCCCGCCAGATGCTCTTCGACGTACGCTCTCGACCCCAACAGCCCCTGCTCTTCGCCGGCCCAGAGTCCAATTCGAATCGTACGCCGCGGCCGCACGCCCAGCGCTTTCAGGATCCGCAGCGACTCCATCGCCGTGACCACGCCATCGGCATTGTCGGTCGCGCCGGTGCCCGTGTGCCAGGAGTCCAGATGCGCGCCGACCATCACGATCTCGTCCTTGATCACGTTGTCGGTGCCGGGGATTTCGGCGATCACATTCGCCGTCTTCGCGTCGGAGTCGTCATACCTTCCTTGGACTTCGACGACGAGTTTGACGGGGATGTTCTGCTGCAACAGGCGAACGATCAGGTTGTAGTGCTCGGAGGCGAGAATGATCGTCGGAATCGCGTTCGCGCCCGCGTCGCGGCCGGTCACGAACACCGTACCGTGTTCACCGATGTTGGGCTCGATCACTACGCCCACGCCTTCGGTCCTGAGTGTGGTGAGCAGCTACGCCGTCATCTGCGGTGGGCGTGCCGGGGCGGGCTGCGGCGCTTTCAGGTCGCCCGAAGCCGGGGCCCGGTCGGCCTTGATGGCGTACGCCTGCATCGGACTCGAAAGAAGAATGGCTCCCTTGAGCTTGCCGCTTTGCGCCTTGAGCGCCTCAGCCTGCAGTCCCGGCAACCAGACGGGAGCGGCGACCAGGCGGCCGGCAGTGGAGGGCGACCAGCCTCGCGGATACCCGATCATCGGCACGTATCGAGGTTCGGTCATCTCGACCGACACCTTCTCCATCGTCCACCCACGCCCGAACTGCCACTGCT
>JBOGIV010000260.1:0-8272 GCA_050747925.1 Vicinamibacterales bacterium | reverse complement strand
GTCCCACAATGACAAGGAGAAGGGCCGCCAGGCCCGGGGACAGGTGGCGCTCGTTTTCTCCAAGCGGAGCGCTCCAGATTCCGTGCAGAACGCTGTCGGGCGACGTCGAAAGATAATTCAGCGGAGTGGCCGAGTACAGGAGCATGTCGCTAAGGCTCCGGTCACCAAGCGCTCCGCGATTGAGGGAATACACCCACAGATAAGGACCGACGATCAGCCCTGCGCCGACGATGGCTCGGACGGCGGGCCATGCGAGCGCCCTGCTTCGATCCCGCGGAAGTGCCCAGACTCGGAGCGGAACGATCGCGAGTAGCGCCGTGGCGAGGAAGACTGAGTAATAGATCCCACTCAGAACCTGACACGCCATCGACGCAACCGCTGCGTAGACGTAGGCGGCCCGGCCCGTTGCAAACGCCCGCTCGAGCGACCACAGCGTGAGTGGAATGAATGCGGTGGCCTGGAGCTCGAAGTGATGGAAATGATCGAATCGAAACGGCGCGAAGGCGAAGACGATGCCGGCCAGAACGGCGGCTCGGCGACTGCCGGTCAGCTCGAGCGCGTAGAGCCACATGGCGGCCCCCGACAATGCGATGGATCCGAGCAGCAGCCAGTTGTAGGTCGCGACATTCGAGACACCGGCCCAAATGAGCGGTGCTGCCGCCAGGCCTTGCAGCAGGACGGAATCTGAATAGGCCAGAGTCCTCAGCTCTGGATAAAAGATGTTGCCGTTGAAGAGCTCCGACGGATTCCTGGCCAGAACGTGTGCGATCCACGAGACGCGCCAGATGCTCAGCAGTGGGTCGTCGGAGTTAGCCACATGGGTCGCCATGTGCGCGGCTTGTGGCCACGTCATCACCACAGTGAGGGCGGCAAAGAAAGCGACAACACCAACGCCGCGAACGAGACGTCGCGTCACGATTGGCCCATCGCAGCGGCCCAGACATCGGGATCGGTGACGCCCTCGCTCACAATCACCAACACGCGGGATTTTGTGCTCAGCTGCAAATGCTGACGAGCCGCCGCAAGGGCCGGATCATCAAGAACGGCGAGGAGACCGCCGAGCGCAGCGGCGCCAGACGCCCCGGCTTCGATGCGCGGATCGCTGCCTTGGGCTTCCGCCAGTCGCCGGATGGCCTTATGCGCCCACGAATCATCGATGGCGAGATACGAGTTGACGATCGGCAGCAGTGCCGCAAACGCGAGTGGAGAAACCTCCCGGTTCCGCAGGCCCGCCATCGTCGTTGTCAGTCGCCCTTCAACGGCGACGGGCCGGCCTGCGCGGGCGGAGGCGAGCAGACAGGCGGCATCCAACGGCTCGACCGACACGATGGCCGGCAAGCGATCCCCCCAGAGGAACGCGCACCAGCTTGCCACGGCGCAGAGCAGGCCGCCGACGCCGCCTTGAACGAAAACCAGACCTGGAGGCTCGCTGAGTTCTGCGGCGACCTCGTCCATCATTCGGGTGTAGCCCAGCATGATGAGTCGCGGGATGCGCTCGTACCCGTCCCATGACGTATCAGACACGACCGCCCAGTTGTTGACTTGCGCCTCTTCGGTCGAAATGCGAACCGCATCGTCGTAGGAGCCTTCGACGCGGACGACGTCGGCGCCTTCTGCAGCGATCGCGTTTGCCCGCGAGGCAGAGACATCGTGCGCAACATAGACGCGTGCTGCGCAACCGGCGGCTCGCGCCGCGTGTGCCACCGCTCGGCCGTGGTTTCCCTCACTGGCGCACACCACCGTACTTCCTGGTCCAATAGCGCCCTCCGCGACCAGCTGCTCGAGGGCAAAACGCGCACCCAGCAGCTTGAACGCGTTCAAACCGAAGCGGGCAGTCTCAACCTTTGCGTCGAGAGCGCCGATATTGAGCGAGAAGCCCAAAGAATTGAGCCGGTGCAGGGGCGTGGCGGCGAGGTTTGGACGAGCTGAAAAAAAGGCCCGCATCGCCCGGTACTCAGGCTCGGTGAACAAGCCGCGATCCTGCGAAAGGCGGTTGAGAGAAGGAACAAAGGCGAACGACATGGAGAGAGTGTATGTGCGGCTTGCCTCGAGCATCCTGGTCAGCTTGATGTCGATCCCAGGAATCGTAGGCCCGTCCCTCTCCGCAGCTCAAGGGCAAGCAGAGACAGGCCGCTTGCGCGGAACCGTGCGTCTCGCTGTGACCAATGGCACGCGTCCATCGCGACTGCGTACAGCCGGGCGTTCGGTTGCGCCGCGGGTCAAGGTTGCAGCCCGAAGCGCGCAATGTCGTCGTGTCGTTCATTGACGTACCACCATCAACGAAACCTTTGCCAATGCGCGTCGAGATCGCGCAGGACGATGAACAGTTTGTCCCGCACGTTGTGGCGATCACGGCCGGGTCGCGCGTCCAATTCCCGAATCGAGATCCGTATTGCCACAATGTGTTCTCGCTATCCCGGCCTGCCACGTTTGACCTGGGCCGCTATGCTCCCGGGCACTCACGCTCGAGCGTCTTCGACAAACCCGGCATCTCAAGGTCTATTGCCACATTCACTCGCAGATGACGACCAGTTCCTCGCCTCGGTCGTCTGGGCGCGGAAGTTCAAATAGGCCTGGTGGGCCTGGTGAGCCTGGTAGGCCTGGTGGGCCTGGTGGGCCTGGTGGGCCTGGTGGGCCTGGTAGGCCTGGTAGGTCGGGTGGGAAGGGCGCGCGAGTCTCGAGCGGAGTTTGTGCGGGCCCGTGTCATCGGTATCATCAGCGGCCTAGAACGCGCGACCCCCTGCGATCCACACCTGCTCGATGCTGCGCGAGTTGCGGATGTTCTCCAGCGGGTTCGAGCCGAGGATCAGCAGATCGGCGATCGCACCGGGTGCGAGCGTGCCGAGCTGCCCAGCCCTCTGATGGCACCTTGCCGCGTCACCCGTGGCCGAGACGAGGGCCTGCATCGGCGTCATCCCGGCCTCGACCATCATCTCCAGCTCGAGATGCTCGAAGAAGCCCTGAAAGCGAGCCGGAGGACCGGTGTCGGTTCCCATGGCAACGCGAACACCCTGAGAAACGAGCGCCTTGAGATTGCGCTTGGCGACTTCGAGTCCGGCCTTGTACTGCTGTCCAGACTTCCACGCGTTGCTGGATCGAATCTGCGCCTGGCGGTTGGGGTCGCTCAGCTGTGTGGCGATGCTCTGATCGACGCCCTTGAGGAAAAAGGGATCGTTCACCCAGGACGGCGTGGCGTCGTAAATGAACGTCGAGATCTCGCGCGTGAAGGTGGGGCAGTAACACGCATCTTGTTTCTTGAGAGCGTTCACGAGCGCGGCATCGACCTCCCGATCGCGCACGCTGTGAGCGATGAATTCGGCGCCGGCCCCCACCGCGGCGGCCGCGTCGGCCAGATAGTAAATGTGGACGGCGACTCGCAGGCCACGTTCATGAGCCCGTGCGATGACGGCGCGCCAGGCCGGTTCGGCCATCTTGCGTGACGACCCCAGGTTGTCATCGACGCGAATCTTCAGCAGGTCGGGCTTCATGTCGGCGACCTTGTCGGTCATTGCGCGGGCGGCTTCCGCGGTGTCGCCGCCGATGACAGGTCCGGCCACGAAGATGCGCGCCCGGTTGAGCATCCCCTTGCTCTGCTCGTCTCGGAGCTCGAACCCTGCGGCCTGGTCATCGCCAAGACTGTACACAGTGGTGATGCCGTACTGCGCGTAGGTCTTGAGCTGCCGAACCAGGTTGTCCCGGTTGTAGAAGCTCGGATTTGACTGCAGGCCCTGCGTGGCAGCAACGTGCCCGTGGGCGTTGATGAGCCCAGGCAACAGCGTTTTCCCCTTGATGTCTACGCGTGTCGCACCGGCCGGCACGCGGGTGGTCGCTGCAGCGCCAACCGCCGTGATCTGCCCGTCCTCGATCACGACGGTGCCGGCTTCGATGACCTTGCCGGCGCCATCGATTAACCGCCCGCCGACAAACGCGGTGGTCTGACCTGAGGCTGGTTGAGCGGACAGGAGAACAAGAGACGCGAGGATTGTCAGTGAGGCTGCGCGCATGCCGCGTAGCTTACCACTGGGCTCGGCGGCTTCGCGATCGTGCGATCGCTCGCGGAGCCTCCAAACTTTTTCGGGCGGTCTGAGGCGGAGCCTCGCTAGGCTACAATTGGGAGCATGATCGTCCAACGTTATCCCGAGCCATTCGTGGCGCCGATGCGCGCCGAACTGTCCCGCATCGGGTTCGAAGAACTGCAGACGCTCGAAGCCGTTGATGAGGCGGTCAGCCGGCCTGGCACGACGATGATCGTCGTGAACTCAGTGTGCGGCTGTGCGGCGGGCAAGGCCCGTCCGGGAATTGCGTTGGCGCTTCGTGAGGGGAAACGGCCCAATCGTCTGGCGACGGTCTTTGCCGGTGCGGACGTCGAGGCCACCGAGCGTGCACGCGAATACTTCGCCCCCCATCCGCCGTCGTCTCCATCGATTGCGATTATGAGAGACGGCAAGCTTGTCTACATGATGGAGCGACGGGATATCGAGATTCGATCGTCGGACATGATTGCCGAGGAACTGCAACGCGCGTTCGACCAATTCTGCTGAACCCTGGAACTCTGGAACCTTGGAGCCTTTGGAACTTTTAGCCGCCTCTCGTATGCATCTCGAGGTGCGGATCTCTGCGAAGGGCCTTTACTGGAATCAACGCTGAGCGATCGTGCAGTGACAGCCTTACTTCTGCACCTCGGTCGGTTCGCGCGCGCCAGACGCCGGTCACTAACTCCCTGAGAGCCTCATCGCTCGCACCACCGCGAAGCGGTCCGCGCAAGTCCACGCCTCTCGTCGCGTAGAGGCACAGGTACCACACGCCATCCGCGGTCAGCCGGCTGCGATCGCACGTTCGGCAAAACGGCGCAGTCGTTGACGAGATGATGCCGAAGACCGTTCCATCGGAGAGACGGAACCGGTCCGCAGGCGCCGAGGTGGCTTCCTCGAGCGGCGCGATCGGACCGTAGTGGGCTTCGAGCGTCGCGAGAATGTCCGTACGCGAAAACACCTGATCGCGAGTCCAGCTCGTGGCTCCGCCAACATCCATGTACTCGATGTAGCGAAGCTCCGCACCGCGGGCCTTGGCGAACTCGAGCAACCCCACGACTTCGTCGTCGTTCACGCCGCGAAGGATGACCGAATCGAGCTTGAACCCCGGGAACACCTCAACAGCCGAGTCAATCCCCGCCATCACGCGCGTCAACTCGTCGAAGCGTGCCAGACGAATGAACCGCTCCTGATCCAGCGTGTCCAAACTGATGGTGAGACGATGCAGCCCGGCCCGTTTGAGATCGTGAGCCATTGGCGCGAGGAGCACCGCGTTGGTGGTCATCGCCAGATCGCAGATCCCCGACTTGAAGGCGAGCCGCTCAACCAGCACGCTGATGTCGCGGCGCAGCAACGGCTCGCCGCCCGTCAGTCTGACCTTGTCCACGCCGAGCGCGAGGAACTGATCGACGAGCCGATCGATCTCCTCGAAGTGAAGGATGTCTTCCCGCGGCAGCCAGACATAATCGGCTTCCGGCATGCAGTATTGGCACCGCAGGTTGCATCGATCGGTCACCGACAGCCGCAGGTTGCGGAGCGGACGACCGAGGGCGTCGAGGACGGACATTCACAAGATCATAACGGCTAAGGTGCCTTGGGTGCGTACGGTGCCTAAAGTGCCTAAGGGTTGGTGCCAAGGTGCCTCGAGTGCCTCAGTCCAACGGGGATTCCCAGGAACCTTGGAACCCTTGAACGCTGGAACTTTGAAACCTTGGAACTTTGGAACCTCAAACGCTGAGGTAAACGCGTCGGCGATGAAGATATGCGAGAAGCGAGTAGAGGATCGCGAGGTTGGCGAGCGCAAACAGCAGTGAAGCCGTTCGCGGCGAGGCCAACGGCAGGAATGCCGCCGTATAGATCCAGCGCCCCAGCGAGAGCGATGGGTCCGGCCACTTCAAATACATCACTGTCTTGGCAAACAGCCCCGAGACGACGAAGAGCAAGATCGCGTTTCGGCCGAGCACCACAAACGGCTCGAACGCCCGAGCTGTCGCCTCGCTGACTCGTAGATCGAGGAACCAGTAACAGACGGCCAGGCAGACCGCGGCCAGTCCGCCTGTAAACAGCACGTATGAGCTCGTCCACAGGCTCTTGTTGATTGGGAAGACGCTATCCCACAACAGCCCGAGCAGCACGCTCACCAGTCCCGCGCTCAGTAGGCCCCGAACACGACGGCGAGGCGACTCGGTCTCCTGCATCCACCACCCAGCGATGACGCCAAGCAGGGTCGTGCCGATCGCCGGCGCCGTGCTCAGCAGGCCTTCGGGATCCCAGTCGGTCCGATAGAGGTGTCCGCGCATGAGCGCGCGATCGAGCCAGGCGCCGAGGTTGCCAGCGGGTGAACGATTGCCGGCCGAGCCGCCAGGAACGGGCACCCACGTGAGCGCGATCCAGTAGCCGATCAGAAGAATCGCGACGACGACGGCCGCACGTCGACGCCTGACGGCGGGCGAATCATCGTCGATGGCGCGGACGATGGCCCAAGTGGCCACGTAAGACCACGCGATCCGCGCAAGCACTCCCGGGATTCGAAGCGTCGAGAGGCGGAAGAAAGGAAAGGCCGCCATGAACAACCCGAGGCCCCAGAGCACGGCGCCGCGCCTCAACACGCGGCCGGCCGACTGGCGGTTCTGACCGCCGAACGTCAGCGACACGCCGACGATGAAGAGAAAGAACGGAAAGATGAGGTCGGTCGGCGTCCAGCCATCCCACTCCGCATGCAGCAGCGGGGCATACACCGCTCCCCAGTCGCCAGGGTTGTTGACGATGACCATCGCAGCCACCGTGAGTCCACGAAAGACGTCCAACGACCGTAACCGCCCGGCGAGTTTGAATCCCTGTTCGGTTGGCACCGTTGGCACTCTTGGCACCTTTGGCACCCTTGGCACGTTGGCACCTTGCTTTACCTGGGTCGCAGACGTTCGAGCAGCTCGCCGAGGCGCTTGATCTCCTCTCCGTATTTGGCCCAGTCTCCCGCGCGCTGCGCCTCGAGTGCTCGCTGATAGACGTCCCGGGCTTCGGCGGCCAGGCGGTCGAAGGCCACCGCTGGCTGCTGCGGCGGCGGCGCGGCGCCCGGCGCGGCGGCTGGAGCTGGAGTCGCGGTTGTCGTCGTGGCTGGTCGTGGGCTGCGATCCCCGCTCCCAAAGAGCCTCGCCACGGCATCGTCCAGCGTTCGCTCCATCACGATGCGATTCTGGTAGGCCACGATGACGCGCGTGAGCTCGGGAATGCGACCCGCTTGGGCGCGCAAGTACAAGGGCCGGACGTAGATGAGCGACTCCTCGATGGGAATGACCATCAACGTCCCTTGAATAACCTCGGAGCCCTGTTGGTTCCACAACGTGATCTGCGGTGAGATGACCTGATCCTGGTTGATCCGCGCGATGACTTGTTGTGGCCCGAAGACCAGCGTCTGTTTGGGGAACGCGAAGACGACGAGCTTGCCGTAGTTATCGCCATCACTGCGCGCGATCATCCACGACGCCAGATTGTCGCGCCGGCGAGGAGTAAACGGCAGCATCTGGATAAACTCCGCGTCGTGTTCGCCGGGCACCTTCATCATCGCGTAGTACGGCTCCATCCGGCGGCTTTCGCCGCGTGCATCAATGGCTGGCACTTCCCACTGGTCTTCCTTGTTGTAGAAGACTGCCGGGTTGGTCATGTGGTACGTGGCGTAGACCGCCGATTGAATCTGAAAGATGC
Source organism: Vicinamibacterales bacterium (assembly GCA_050747925.1). Lineage (GTDB taxonomy): Bacteria > Acidobacteriota > Vicinamibacteria > Vicinamibacterales > UBA2999 > 12-FULL-67-14b. Next base: position 539 of record JBOGIV010000260.1, on the reverse strand, counting down.
CTTCGGGATACCGGACGTGGCGGCGAAGCGTATCCGGCATCTCGCTCAGCGGCTTCAAGAGGTCGGGAAAGACGCGGCGCAGCGTCTGCACGATGGGATCGGAGGGATGCGCCAGATAGAAGCGCACCGTCCCGTGGTAGGCGTCGATCACGACCTTCACGGAGTTGCGAATGTAGTTGATGCCCGGCGTCGCCGCCGAGGCATAGGGATAGCGCGCCGAGGTCGTATAGGCGTCCTGGATCCAGAAGAGCCGCCCGTCGCTGATCACCGGATACGGGTCTTCGTCGTAGAGGAGGAACGGCGCGATCTTCGACACCCGACGCCGGATCTGGCGGTCGAGCATGACGCGGCTCTCCGACGTGATGTCATCGCTCAGCAGAATCTGATACGCACGGAAGTGCATCGCGAAGAGCAGCTTCTTGAAGAACGAATCGAGCGTCACCCCGCCGCTCCCGGCGTAGTCGGTGAGGACGTTGTCGTCGCCTTTCGGATAGTGGAACTCGTGCGCGCGAGTACGCGCAATGACGTATTCGTTCGAC
>JBOGIV010000259.1:0-4247 GCA_050747925.1 Vicinamibacterales bacterium | reverse complement strand
AGCTGCGCTTCCGGCAGCGGATACGTTCCTTCGAGCTCGATGGGGTTTTGAGTCGCGAGCACATAGAACGGTAGATCGAGAAGGTATGTATTGCCTTCGACAGTGACGGACTTTTCCTGCATGGCTTCGAGCAGCGCGGCCTGCGTCTTCGGGGGCGTGCGGTTGATCTCGTCGGCCAGGATGATCTGCGCAAAGATCGGCCCGTGCACGAACCGGAGCGCGCGATGGCCGTGGTCCTCGTCGATGATCTCGGTCCCGGTGATGTCGGCGGGCATCAGATCGGGCGTGAACTGGATGCGCTTGAAGGTGAGATGAAGTATCTGCGCCAGGGTCTTCACCAGCAGCGTCTTCGCCAGGCCTGGCACGCCGGTGATCAGGCAATGGCCGCCGCAGAAGAGCGCCATCAGCACTTCGTCGACCACGTCGTCCTGACCGACGATCACCTTCCGCAGCTCGTCGAGAATCTTCTGGCGGCTCTCCGCGACTCGCGCGGCGAGCGATCCGACTTCAGCTTCTGAGCTCTTCATGCTAGTGCGTGAGCGAGTAGATGACCTCGTTGATGAGCATCTGATATGCGAGAGCCGTCCATTTGATATACCCCGGATAGTCCTCGGCGTTTGACCACTCCACGCCGTCACCCATGTCCGTGTTCCAGTTGATGAGGACCATCGGCCGGCCCGTCGTGTCCAAAATGCCGCGCAAGTGCGCCTGGAATCCGCCCTTTTCCCACGTTCGGCCCTGTAGGAACGAACCCAGCCCAGGAATCTGCGGGTACCTCTCGATGCGGTAGAAGCACGTGTAGATCGGATGCGGCGGCGCGATCTCCACAATGTCGCGATCCGGGAAGACGCGCTTCAGCTGCTTGACGGTGAGATCCCATTCATAGGGGCCGTGAAAGTCGTCCAGCGTGAGCGTGCCTCCACGCAAGAGGAACTCCCGCAGAATCGGGACCTCGGTGTCCTTGAATTGAATGTTGCTGGGCTCGACCATGTAGATCCATGGATGCTGCCACAGCCGCTCATCATCCATCGTCAGGACAATGGGGTCGCCGACCTCGATGGCCGTGACCGATTTGATGCGGCGCGAGAGATTTTGCTCGGCGGCCGGCGCGTCGATCGCCCACGGCTCGTCCCAGTAGCTCAGACGATTGACGCCGCTGCCCCCTTCGTCTTCCCAACTGTTGTATTTGATGCGGGCGAACGTCCACTCCAGGCCCTTGAAGCGATCGCTGGAGAGCCCCGGCACTTGCGCCCGAATCACCGGCGGCGTGAACCACAGAAGAACCGCAACCAGGCCCAGAACTACCGGTCTGCGCATCCCAAGCGCACTAAGCACCTCTGGCACCCTTGGCACCCTTGGCACCTTTGGCACCTTAGTAACCTCCTTGAATCAGCTTCAGGAGAAGGTCCTGAGCCCGGGTATAGGTCGGCGCGATTTCAAGCGCCTCCAAAGCGTGTTTCTTCGCGTCGGCCTTTTGTCCCGCCTGAGCCAGCGCCTCTCCAAGGTCCGCATGGGCGCCGGCGCGATCGAGTGGGCCGGCGCCCAGGGCCACGCGAAACATCCTGATCGCGTCAGGAGTTTGACCCGCAGCCAATGCCAGTCGGCCGAGCGTGGCGTGTGAAGCGGCATCAAACGGGTCGATCGCCACCGCTCGCTTGAGCGCCGTCTGCAGCCGTGCCGGCTCCTTCGTCCCGTCGATCAGCGTGGCCAGGCGCCGCGCCGACTGGACATCGGAACTGTCGTAGGCCGTCAGCGTCTCCAGCGCCTTGGCGGCACGAACCTTGTCTCCCTTCCCGAGTGCGACCTCGGCAATGAGGGCCTGCGGGCTGTCCTTCCCGACGGCATTGGGCACCAGGGTCGCGGCCTTCTCGAAGGCAGCAATGGCGGCGTCGGGCGCCGACTCTTTGAGGCTGTCGCCCAAAGCCATCTGCGCCTCGAAGCTGTTGGGATTCGCGGCCACGATGGCCTTCAGCTGGTCGGAGGTCATATCGGGTCGCAGTCCGTCGGGCGTGGCGAGCGCCTTTCGCAGCGCGCCGAATCGCTGTTCAACAAATCCGTCGAAGCTCTTCTGCAGGGTGTCGATGTCGACGCTGAAGGCTCTCTCGATAGCCGCCTCGGTGTCGATGCCATCCGCGTAAGACTCGACGAAGGCCCGGAGCTTCCGTTGACCGTACACGTCCACGAGGTGCTCGACGACGAGCGACGCCTGGTAATAGGCCAGCGAAATCGTCTCGGGGTTCATGAAACCCGAGTTGAGATCGCGCAGCTTCAGGACCCGGCCACGATCGATGGCCCTGGCGAATGGAATGTCCATCTCGCGACCCCATTCCTGGCGCGCGCGCTTCTCCTCGAACGTGGAGATGCCTTCCGATAGCCAGCGCGGCAGTCGCTGAGTGGAGAGCTGGAGCGTGATCACGTGGGCCATCTCATGCCACAGCGTGTCGCCCCAGTTGAACGTCCCGGGATCGCGCGCTTTCGGCGAATCGAGCGTGACGACGCGGCCGAAGCACGCCCCGAGCGCGCCCAGCATGCCCGGAAGGCCGAGCGTGCGCACGGCGAAGTCGTCGTGCCGAGGGAACATCTCGATCAGTATCGGGCGGCGCGGCGGCGTGAACTCCCACGTCTTGACCAGCGCCGTCAGCGCCTCGCGCGCCAACGCCGGCGCGTACTCGCGCATCACCGGCGCTTCGTCTGGATCGATGCGCAGCACCATGTCACCTTCTCGAATGGTGACGAACGGTTCGAGCCGGTCGAGCAGGTCCAGCAGGTTCTTGGTGATCGCGTCGTAAGGGTCGTTCTTGAACGCGCTCTCGAGCATGCGACGGGCGTTCTGCTCGTCGCCGGTGCGCATGAGATGGGCGCCCAGGTCGGCGTACGCGCGGATATTGTCTCGATCGAGCGCAATGCCCTTCCGCACCATGTCGGCGGCGTCATCGAATCGATAGGCGCGAGCCGTCACCGAGCCGATCACCCGGTGGATTTCTCCATAGACTGGATTGATCTTGAGGGCTGCGGCGACGGTCTCCTGGTGCTCCTGGTCCTTACCTTCGACGTACGCCAGCGCGGCTTGCATCGAGAGCGCTTCAAGACTCTTGGGGTTGAGTGCCAGTGCCTTTTGCGCGGCCTCTCGCGCCTCCGGCTTCTTGTCCTGGTCGGCGGCCATTTCGGCCACCAGCAAATGTGCGCCGATTTCACGCGGATTGAGTTTCAGAACCTGCTCGACCAGTCGCGCCGCTTGCGGCGGGTTCTCGTCAGCCAACGCTCGCGCCATGCCGAGGAGCGCCGGAACAAAGGTCGAGTTGGTCTTCAGCGCAATCTGATAGGACTTGGCGGCATTCTGCCGATCGTATTTTTCGAGGAACAGGTCACCCCATTCCGAGTTCACGACGGCGTCGTTTGGAGCGGCGCGATCGGCCTCGCGAAACAAATCGTTCGCATCCTCGTAGCGGCCAAGCGCGCGCGCGGCCCGCGCGGCGCGCAAATAGTCTCGGGCACGCGCACTGCGTGTGTCGCCAAGGAGGATCAGCTGGAGCGAGCGGCGCCCCTCAGTACGTTGGCCGATGTAGAGCTGCAGCAGTCCGCGCTCGAGGGCGGCATCGCTCGTCGGGTTCTGCGACGCGATGGGCTGAAGCAATTGATCGGCGCGGGCATAGTCGCCGCGGGCGCGCGCGACGAGCGCGCGCAGCACCATCATCGACTCGTCATTCGGATGAGCCTGAGCGATCTTCTCGACCTCGTCGAATCGTCCACCGCGCCACGCTTGCTCGGCTGTCGAGCGAACGGCCGGCGTCAGCGTGCCTTGCTCAGCGAGATAGGGGTGCGAGGGCGCGGAGAGGATCAGGAATACGAGGGCGGTCAAAGCCCGAAGATGAGGGGACATGCCGTTAGTCGGAGTATAGCAGTCGAGAATTCAGTAATACGGTGCATAGTCCGCGCCCAGAGTCCTAGCGAGGCTTCGCCTCAGACCGCCGAGGAGAATCGAACAGTCGGCTCTCGCCTCGCTAGGGGCAGCGTCGTTTGGCCCCGCCTCCGGCGGGGCGAGACGTCTCGAAGGCCGGCCGACAAACTTGACTCATGCGCATGGAATACCGGCCTTCAAGACGTCTAGCCGACACGCTTTTTGGGGCGGTTTGAGGTGTGTCGCCGCTCATGTAAAACCGCGTAAATCTGGACCGACATCGATGAGGGCGTCGACGACCTGATCAGCGCTTCGGCTTCTGATCCTGCTTCCGCTTCTGCGCCTGCTC
>JBOGIV010000258.1:0-2851 GCA_050747925.1 Vicinamibacterales bacterium | reverse complement strand
GGGTGACGGAGCCGGAGCAGGTCGTCCATGCGATCGTGAACGGCATCCGAGCGACCAAGGAGGGCAAGCCCGTGCTGCTCGAATTCATGACGACGCAGGATGTGCGGTACTCGTCCGGGGGGGCCCTGCCGTCTGGCGGTGACCCAGCTGCGGGTGAGTGAACCCGCAGCGTGCCAGCGCGGCGGTCTGCCCGGATCGGCCACGGAACGATTCACGCGAGAGAGCGTCAACATGTTCATCTCGAAGAAGTATCTGGACCGACGGACCTTCCTGCATGGGATGGGCGCGACAGTCGCGCTGCCGCTGCTCGACGCGATGATCCCGGCACGCACGCTGCTGGCGGCCACCGCCGCCAGACCGATGCCCCGCATGGCGTTTGTCTACTTTCCGCACGGCGCGATCATGGACGCGTGGACGCCGGCCGCCGCGGGCCGTGAGATCGAGCTCGGCCCGATCCTCGAGCCGCTGACGCCGTTCAAGAATCGGCTGACGATCCTCAGCGGCCTCGAGAACCGCCATGCGTACGGTCCGGTCCACGCGATCACCCCCGGCACATGGTTGTCTGGCGTGTCACCGCGCGCGAGCAGCGATCCGGCGCAGGGTGCGACGGCGGACCAGATGGCTGCGGATCACATCAGTCAGGAGACACCTCTGCCGTCGATCGCCGTCGCCACGGAAGAGCCCAAGCGGATCGGGGCTGGCATCTGGGTAGGCAAGTACGCAGAGAGCTATAGCAGGACGATCTCTTTCCGCCGAGCGTCGACGCCCCTGCCAATGGAGTTCAACCCACGGACGCTTTTCGACGAGCTGTTCGATCGAAGCGCGACCGCCGCCGGGCGCGCGGGGGGGTCGACGAGCGTCCTCGATCTCGTGGCGCCCGCCGCCGCCGATTTGCGGCGACGACTCGGTCCTGTGGACCGCGCCAGGCTCGGCAATTACCTGGACACCGTCCGCGACATCGAGCGTCGCGTGGAGAGGGCCGACGCCAGGATGCGCTCGAGCGTCGTATCACAGGCCGATGGGGCGAATCGGTTCGTCGAACGGATGACGCTGATGTTCGACCTGATCGCGCTTGCGTTTCGCGCAGACATCACGCGCGTCGCGTCGGTCATGATGGCCGCCGAAGCCAGCTCGATGACCTACGACCACCTCGGCGTGCCCGATTCGTTCCATCTGCTGTCGCATCACCAGAACGATCCGGCGAAGATCGAGAAGCTCGTCCGGATCCAGACCTTCCACACCCGCATGTTCGCGACGTTCATTCAATCGCTCGCGGATCTGCCCGATGGCGACGGCTCGATGCTCGATCGCTCGCTCATCCTCTACGGCAGCAACATGAGCAACAGCAACGCGCACGATCACTTCCCGTTGCCGCTGGCGGTCATTGGCGGCGGCTGCGGCACGCTGCGCGGAGGCCAGCATGTCAGGTATCCGGACCGCACGCCGGTGTCGAACCTCCTGCTCGCGATCCTGCATCGGGGCGGCGTGCCGGTGGAGTCGATCGGCGACAGCACGGGCGAGTGCGCCGAGCTCTGAGCGGCGATTCTCCGGAGGTGCCCCCTGGCCGACAATCTCGTCAACGCCGAGGCGCGTGCCGGGCGACAGATTCAAATCGCATTCTTTCTTCTGTCTTCGTTCTTCATTCTTCGTCACCGTTGATCCAAGGGTATCCACGCCTGCGGATACGACGGTCCCGTGTAGTCCGCGCGCGGGCGAATCAGGCGATTGTTCGAGAACTGCTCCAACACGTGCGCCGACCAGCCGCTGATGCGACTCACGGCAAAAATCGGCGTGTAGAGATCGATCGCGATTCCCATCGTGTAGTACGTCGACGCTGAATAGAAGTCGACGTTCGCATAGAGCTTCTTCTCAGCCCGGATCAGCGCGTCAATCCGCTCGCTCATCTCGAACCACTTGGTGTTGCCCGCCTTCTGCCCCAGCTCCTTCGACATCTGCCGGAGGTGGGTGGCCCGCGGATCCTCGGTCGTGTACACGCGGTGGCCAAAGCCCGGAATCTTTGCCTTCTTCGCAAGCTTGCCCTTGATGTAGGCGTCGATGCGATCGGGCGGGGCATCTTGCCCAATCTCGATCAGCATCCGCATCACGTCGGCGTTCGCTCCGCCATGCAGCGGCCCCTTGAGCGTGCCGATGCCCGCGACGATGGCCGAATGCATGTCGGTCAGCGTGGCGGCGGCGACTCGTGCCGCAAACGTCGAGGCGTTGAGCTCGTGATCGGCGTGCAGTGTCAGCGCGATGTCCATCGCTCGAATCGCCGTTGGGCTCGGCCGCTGACCGGTGAGCATATAGAGGAAATTCGCGGCGTGCCCCATCGCAGGATCCGGCGCGATCGGGCCTGCCGCCTGCTGCAGGCGCCCCCACGTCGCGACGAGACTCGCGATCTGACCCGTGAGGCGAACGGCCTTTCGATACGAGGCCGCTGGCGAGTTGCTGGAGGCATCGGGATCGTAATGACCGAGCGCGGAGGTCAGCGTCCTCAGCGCATCCATGCCGTCGGAAGGCGGCAGCATCTTCATCAGTCGGAGAATCGCTTCTGGGAGCGGCCGCGCCGCCGCCAGTTGGGATCGCAGGTCGCCCAGCTCCGCGCGCGTTGGCAGACGGGCGTGCCACAGCAGATGACAGGTCTCTTCGAAGGTGGCGTGCCGCGCCAGGTCGTGAATGTCGTGGCCGCAGTACGCCAGCACCCCGCGATCGCCGTCGAGATAACAGATGCGGGAAGAAGTGGCGACGATGTCTTCGAGGCCGGCCTTGGCTTTCACGTCAGCGGACATGCGGGGGATCTTACACAGGTTCGGCAAGTTCGACGGGTCAGGCAAGCCTCTGAAGCCCAGGA